>NZ_NWVE01000039.1:0-247 GCF_002885915.1 Sinorhizobium sp. M4_45 | reverse complement strand
AGGATTGACCATTCGTGGTCGGTGAGTTCGTAGCGGCGGCGCGTCATTCCAAGGCTCCCTCATTCGGAAGCCTTGAATCATCGGCGCGACTAAACAACAAGTGGTTTTATGAGTTTACGACCTAGCATTACAGTTGCATATTTATCTATGATCTGAATCCATGGGTCTCCATGATTCGGAGGTCATGGATGGCAGGTGCATCAATCGAGACGACGCTTGAGCTTTGGGCATCATCGTTGCGCGACGT
>NZ_NWVE01000004.1:0-451058 GCF_002885915.1 Sinorhizobium sp. M4_45 | reverse complement strand
GCCGAAGACCGACCATCAAATCCGCCCGGTAACTGTCCGGGACTTAGCGGAATCGCTGTCCGCGACTTAGCGGAATTGCTGTCCGGGACTTACTGAAATCGGTGTCCGGGACTTAACGAAACACGCAGACAACGAGCGCATATCGGTGAAAACGATCACGTCCAGCACAAGCGTAGCCTTCAATCCGAACACGTTCGATCAGGTCGATCGCATCGTGATCCTCCGGATCAACGTGAACGAGGAGAATGGCGTTTCGGTCGAAACATTGCTGGATTGCACAGCCTTCGAAGCGCGCAGCAGACTCGGCAATGGGCTCACCTTCTATATTGAAATCCAGCGGCCGACGCGGCCGGTGGAGAATTTGGCAGTGGTGGCGTCCGCCTCTTACGACTCATATACCCTCAAGCAGTACGAAAACGGCACCATTCTGGCATTCGAAGGTGACAGGAAGGTCGAACCGCCAAAGCCTGTCCTGCGGCGCATCGCCAATGAAATCGGATTCGACCTCCTCAGCGCGGGAGGTGAACAGAAGACTACCCGACAGCTCGGCGCAGGAATAATTCGGATGTTAGCGCTGCAGCCGTGAGGAATCTGGCCTCGCTCAGGCGCCGGCCAACTCATGGTCGATGAGTGACTTGCCAGCCAGCCACGTCTTTGCAATTAGGTCAAGGGCGCTCTCTTCAAGCATGCTCGGACATTTTTTTATTTCGAACTTCGCCCCAAGCTGAATCTGCAGATTCGAATTCTTATGGGTGAACGCAGCGAATGCCGCCTCAAGCCATTCCGGCTGAAGTTTCACGGGGTCCCCGCCATCGAAGGCCGTGCGCAGGTCGAACTCCAACAAGCTGTCAACGAAAGGCACCGCTCGCTGGGAAGGATATCGTCTCTGGATGGCTCTCATCGTCGGCGCTGCAAAGTGTTCTACCGAGAGTACTTCTGCTTCCATATTTGACAGAAATTCGTGCACGAGATTTCGAAAGCCTTCTTTCCCAAGGCCGATTAACGCCCGACGAAACGGCGTTTTGATCGCATTCGGAATCGTGATCATCACGTCGATGATCTGGCCGACGCCGAGCGTTAAATGTGGGTGATTGGTGTGAGATGCCGAAGCCTTCAATGTCCGCAGCGACAGATAATCCCAGACAAAGTCTTCGTCCGTGCCGGTGATTGCCGATCGCCCGGGAATCGAGGGGTCCACTCCGAGTTGCTCCTCCAGCCTCTTGTCTCGGCGCAGCGCCTCAGTCGCAAGTTTGATAACCCGCCTGCCTTCGAGATACGAATAATCCGCCGCCTTCGCAAAGGGGAAACCTGCGAAGCTTGTCAGGGTGCCTGACGTGAAGTTCTCTTCACCAATCATACGCGCCTCCAGCGCCTCGAAATATCCTGCGGCTTGTCGAGCCCAAAAGTTGTCGGAGTGTTTCCTGAGCCAACGATAGAGCTGCGACCACGTTGTCGAGATCACACCGTCTGAAACCTTCACCGGCGCGGAATGCGCGGTGATGGCAACGGCCGTACTTCTTGTGAAACCGAGTTGGGCTGCGACTCGGATATGGCGGCGAATCTGATCGGGACTCAGCGGGGCATTGATCTTCGATTCAAAGACGATGCACCAGTCATCGCCGTTGTGAATCCATGCGTCCGGAATTCCGCGCCTGTCGCTTTCATCCTCTTCGGGCGCCTCGGGCCTGCCGGGAATCGTTTGGACACTCAACGATAACCCGTGTGCTTTCTGGCCGTGTCCCGATTTTACGAACACGCGTAGGAAATCGTTCAGCAGCGTTCGATCGTGATCGAGTGCCGAAAAAAAGGCGTGCGTCAGCCGATTCTCAGGATGACGGTATTGATCGAAGATGTTTCTCAGAGCAGCCCCCAAACCTCAAGTCAACTGATAGCCACCTCGCCTTCCGATTGCAATCGGCAACCGGCTATGGCTCACGGCATTGGCGCACGCCTCTCACGCCGCCTGCCGCTATTGGAACAGCTGCACGGTCGCCTGCGCGTCAGCATTGGCGAGCTGCAACGCCTGCAGGGCAATCGGCTTCTGCGTTTGCAGCGCTTTCAACCGCGTTGATACCTCATCCATGTCAGCATCGACCAGTCGGCCGATCCCCGTCATCGTTTGCTGCAGCGTCCGGCCGAAGACCTCCTGCAGGTCGAGGCGGCTTGCGAGCGCTCCGAGCATGGCGGCGCTGGTCACCTTCGCCAGCATGCCCTCTATGCCGCTGAGATAGTTGTCGAGATCGGCGCCGGCGGCGGTGATGTCGATATTGACCAGATCGAAATCCGGCGGGCTACCGATGTTGTCGCGCAAGTTGAGGATCTGAACTGCGAGCGGCTGCCGGCGGTCGGGAACATCGTCGAATCAATTGTGAGCGTCGTCTGGATACCGGCGCCCGTCTCCGTCACGCCGGTTCCGGCCAGCACCGCATTGAGCACGGCGGCGAAATCCGGGCCGGCATTGACGAGACCGTCATTCGTGCCGAGCACGCTATCGACCGTCGCCCGGTCGATGGTGATTGTCTGGGTGACCCCATCCGGGGTGACGAGTTCGAAGGCGATGACGACGTCGGGGTGCAGCCGGAACGAGGAAGACCCGCCGGAAAAGGAAAGCTCGGCATAGCTGTTGTCGATATCGGTGACCGGTGGATTCTCCAAGCCGCCGGCCGCCCCACCGGAAAGCGTCGAAGTCAGATTGCCGATGGCAATGCTGGCGTCGTCGAGGCCGAGCCCTTCCAAGGACCAGAAGAGAAATCGGTCGCTCGCCTCCGTGCCGACATTGGCAACCCGGGACAGACCGGCAGTGACCATCGCCTGATTGAGGATGCTGATCATCGCGCTCCGGTTGGCAATGACGCCGTCGCTGGTGCCAAGGCGGCTGTCGACAAGCGCCTTGTCGATGGTGATCGGATAGGTGACGCCGGCGGAATGCGGGCCGGCATCGACGATGATGTCGAAGCCGATGCTGTCCGTTGCCGACAGGGTGATCGGCCCGGCGAACGTGTAGGACTCCCGTGCCTTGACACCGAAGGCGGTTGCGCCGCTCACCGTCGTCAGGCCGTTGATGTTGCCGACACTACGGTCGTCCGCCTGCAGCGCCCCGCCGCCATCGCTGTTAAACAGGCTGATGTCGCCGATGTCGAGCGTCAGCGTTTGCACCTGCAGGGTCCTGGAAGCCGAGCGGCTGAGCGCGGCCGGCATCTCGACGGGGGAGGCGGTGAGAGGTCGGCGATATGAGTGTTCAGCCAGTTGACGCCGTTGAAGCTCGCGGAGGTCGCGATGCTCTCCGCCTGCCCGATCAGTTGCTCAAGCTCAGCTTGGATCTTCTGCCGGTCGACGCCCTCTTCCTTTGCGGCGACGAGCTTGGCCTTGATGCCGTCGAGAACCCCGATCGTCGCTTGCAGTCCGGTATAGGCGACGTCGGTCTCGGCGGCGGCGAGCCCGAGGGCATCGACGATCGCGAAGAGCGCCATGTTGTCGGAGCGCATCGTCGTCGAGATCGACCAATAGGCAGCATTGTCGGCGGCCGCGCCAACGCGCAGGCCGGAACTGATCTCCTTTTGCGTGATGGTGAGATTGGCGTTGATCGCGCGCAGGATCTGAAGGGCGGCGGTCGCGCCGGAATTGATGTGAATGCTGGTCATTTCCAATAATGCTTCTGATATCGCTGGTCTCAAATCATCGGTTGAAGCCTCCACTGGAATGGGGGTTGTTGGCACCTACGCACTACATCTGGCCTTGCCCGCAAACCGGCGGTCAGGCGACGGCATTATGCCGGGTAAATCTTCGGCGAGGCCGCGAGCGGCCCCTGCGTTCGTCCTCTTTCACTACTGCCGCAGCCCAAGGCAGACCTCCGCCGCCATCAAGGCGCGGTAGAGATAGTAGCCGTAGGGGTTGAAGCTGCGTTCTTCCGTACCGGGCTGGACGTTGTTGGCGACGAGGGTCGCCTGCAGCATCTGCATTTGCAGTCCGCTTGCGTAGTTCGTTCGGCCATTAACCGATGCCTTCCACTCGACCTCGCGGCACCAACGCTCGGTCGGCTGATAGGCACCGGTGGCATAGGCCTTCAGCACCTTAGCCTCCGCGCTGGCGGTCTTCGGGCATAGGACGAGACCGGGCGGGCATACGAAATCGGGGAAGGACTGCCCCGCGAACGCTTCATCGGTGATCATCCGCTCGACGTCGATCAGCGGCGCGGTTTCCGAGATTGTCGGGTCGATCTTCATCGGTACGGTCAAGGTGTCATCGCTGTAGGCGATCCGTACCGTCTTGGTATCGTCGTGGCTGGGCTGCGCACTGGCGCTGGGTGTTGCGCCCCCCTCGCTCCCAGAAATCGTGCTGACGGGGTTGGCCTCTTCTGCGGCCGGTTCCGACGCAGCCGACTGGATTGTGCTGTCTGATGCAGAGAGAGCCTCAACCTCTCCTTTCTTGCGAAAGTCGGTTATCGCAGGCGGGCTGCCGTCAGTCCTAAACTGCAGCAGGTAAGGCTTGTTGTCAGCGTCGGTGCCCTGACAACTGATCGTCACCGGTCCTTTATAGGGATTGCCATATACGCAGCTACCCGTAACAGCCGCCACATTGGGTGGCACCTCCTCGAGGCCAATGGTGAAGACAACCTTGTCAAAGCTCTGGAACTGGCTATCGGCGTCCGGCTTCATCCCCTCGATGCCGCTGAAAGTCGCCGTGCCACCCTTATCGCCGATGGCGAGCGAAAATCCGGCCCGACCCGTGCTATAGACCGACTGGACGATCCTACCGTCACAATGTTCCGAGAAATTCGTGCCGAATACCACAAGGCTTTCGCAGGTGCCGGAGAGCATTGCCGTTACGATCAAGTCCGACAGGCCCGTTACCAGTTCCTGTTCCGGGGGTGCTTCGGCTTCCACATCAGGCACTTCGCTCGACCGCGCCGAGCGGGCCAGTTCGAACTCGACGAGCGGCGCGGCTGCTTCATAGAGCACCCGAACATCCGAGCATGTGCCCGCCGAATCGGCTTCTGCCTCATCGCCCGTCACCTCAGCGATCTGCTCGCCAAGGTCGCCGTAGAAATCATGCCCGATCGGGCCATCGATCCCAAGACGGCGGGCCACATCTTCGACCTGAGCCTGATCGAGCCCAAGCCCGCAAGCGTCGTTGACGGCAAGCGCCTGCGCCAGAACATGGATCAGCGTCTTGCTCGCCGCCGCCGCGCGTGCGAGCTCCGTCGCGGCATCGACAAAATACACATTCCCGAAACGCTCTTTCAGAAGCTGGGCGGCATGCCGCAGCTCATACGCGGTCGCTGCACAAGCGGACCCAGCAATTGTGCTTGGGGCGAGGAGCGCAACTGTCGCGACGACCGTGCCGAAGTGGGCGTTCATACTTATCCCCAAAGCCAAAACCTTTCGAGCGCTGCGAAACCCTGCCGGGACTCAGAAATGTTGAACAACTCCGCCGTTCACCCGTCATCGCCGACTCGATGCATAGTAGCAGGCATAAATTAATATGGGATCAACAGTCCGTCGATTATCAAGCCGTGAATAAGGCTCCTTGCATCCGATGGATGCGCGCAAAATCATCGGTTGGAATCTCCGCAAGCTGCGGGTCGAGAAAGGGCTGTCGCAAGAGCGGCTGGCATTGGAGGCCCACATCGATCGTGCTTACGTCGGCCGTGTCGAACGGGGAAAAGAGAACGTCACTGTAGCGACGCTCGAAGCCTTGGCACAGGTGTTGGATGTGCCGGTTGGTGCGTTGTTTGTTGAACCACCGCCGAATTCTCCGACGCCCCCTGCGCTACCGGCAGGTAGGAGAACTAGGCGGTAGCGTAAACTGTCGGCACACCGGCATTGGCGCTGACAACGCTGGAGGCTAATGGAACGAGACTTCAAATTCGGGTCACGCTCACGCGGAGCTCGGAAATCTGAAAAAGAACGGTGATTGCTGGACGAACAGGAACGCTCGAATGTGTATTCGACAGATCACCAGTCCGACGGACGTGTGAGCCTCAACGGCCGACGATCTGCTTGTAGAATTCAACCATACCGGGCAACGTTTTGCGCAGCTTTTCAATGCAGTGCAGCACCTCGGTGCGGTAGCCCATGCCAGCGAGCTTATGCAGCAAATTCCTAAGCTTATTATCCATGTCGTAGTGCGGGGTGCTCGCATCGAACATGCGTTCAAGAAGCTCAATTGTTGAGGCAGGATTTGTATCGACCAGCCGTGCAAACTCTTCAATCATCTGATCGGTGGAGTAGCCCGAATGGACATACGGAACTACGCCAAGCAAGAGTCCTTTAGCCCGCGCGTCGAGCGCCGTCACATAAGGTGCCAGACGGCCAAGGCCAGCAAGCAGGTCGGCATGCGCTTCGGGCTGCGCTTGCGCCCACTCGAGGCACTTCGCCCAAAATGCCAGGACGCGCTCATTCTGCTCGGACGTGAGTTTTTCTCCAAGGAGCGCCTCAAAAAACCCGACAGCATTCTGGAGATCGTCAACGCCACCCTCAAAAATACGCTCCATTAATGTCGAATCCAGAGTTTCATCGCCCCATAGATAGGCGAGACATATCCATTCGATGAGGCGCTTTTGACTATACGAGTCCTCTAGTTTGGCTTTGAAGGCGTTATCGAGAATGCCGTTGGACGCCACGAGCCGATAAACCATCCGAGTCGGCGTTGCGTAGGCGAGCCCTCCAAGGGCAGCTTGGAAGTTGGCTGGGTATTCGGTTGGAAAGAGGCGCTTCAAGTTAGTTTGAAGCCATTCGTGACTCATGTAGTCAATATTGGCAATGTACGAGGCAGACAGTGTCGAGAACTCGAAATTAGCATTGCAGCATTTCGCAATCTCAGCGTCAAAGACCGGCTTGAGTGTTGCCCATGCTTCCTCCAGCGGGTGACTATTCTGTTGAGCCAAGCGACAAACGCGCAGCGCGTGATTGTACATGGCACCAATAGCCCGGCCCTTTTCGGTATTGAGCGCATGTGTCATCGGATCAGTAGGACTTGCAATCTCGAGCGCCGCTCGTTCAAGCAAAATCTTAATCAGTTCCCAGCCCTGCGGGAGTAATTCCGGGGGGTATGCATTTTCATCATTCTTCGTGCCAGATTCGAGGAAATCGGCGATCGAAGTTTGCATCCATGCACGCGTTGGAACCAAATCGACATTCTCTGCGGCCTTCGATGACCAAAATACGTCGTCATTCAGGCATTGGGAAAAGAACGTCATGAGCTTGGGCCATGCCGCGCTCCAGTCGAGTGTGGACCTTTCGTTTTTCGAACCGTCAAATACTCGCTTAAATCCGGAGACTAGCGCATGCTGGAATGGGATTTTCGCGCGATGAAAGTCGGAAAGAAGCGGGAGGAAGGTGTTTGGAGAAGCCGCTACAGCGGCTTCAAGAGCGGCAACCAAGCCTCCCAGAGTCGGTCCCTTCCAAGAGTCCTTTTCTTTAAACTCATTTAATCGATCGACAATCGTACCGTCCTCCGCGAATGCGGTGAGCGACTCTTCGGCGAAGGGAGTTGGGCCAGGACCAACCCGCATTTCGTGATAACTGAGGAATTCGGGGTGATCGGTCGGAGATCCGAGTGAATAATCGGAGGATAGCTCTGCAAACCATCCAGCCGCTTCGGGATGGTCTTTGACAGCGGTCAGCCATTCCCGCTGTGTGAATTTCACGCGACGGTCGGGATCATCGCCACTCTCTGGTTTGCGTAGCGACTGTAGCGCCGTAATGATCTTTTCTTTGCCGGATTGCGACAGAGCGGCAAATCTCTCTTTGAGAAGCCGATAAAGTTCGTGTCGATGCGCTGAAGTAAATAGGTCGGCTTCAATAATAGCCTCGAACGGCTCGCGGAGAAGCTCAAAATACTCTGCAACCGTGTGGATTGCGATGCGTCGAACAATCTCTACTTCGTCTTTCAGCGCGCTCTTGACGTATTCGGCGGCTTCATCAGGTCTCGTCTCTGTCCATCCCGCGAGGGCATCCCGCATACCATCTACGAACCGGTTCTCCGGACCACGAAAGGTCAAATTCTGATAATTGTCCTCGATGGCGGGCCGCCACAATGTGCTACCATAGCTGCGACGCGAGTCCGCGAAAATCGCGCGCAAACCGTCCTCGAAAATCTTGACCGCGGTTACCTCGGCTTTTGCGCCCAGCACTTTGGCGAAATTATCGACGATCTCTTTGAGCCAGTAATCGTCGATATTTGTCACCAAATCGCGTCCACGCCGGCCCTCTTCGGGCAACCAACGGAAGGCCATGCACTCCTTCATTAAGAGGCACGCTTTCTCAACGTCTTCAGATCCGCCGCTCGCAAGAAGTCTTTTCAGAAGACCATTGCAAAGCGCACGGCCAACGAGGCCGTGGTCGAAGCGCGACGAAAGCCAGACAGTTGCAAGTTGGATGTCTTTCTTTGTTATCGCGCTAACGGGCAGAACGCCCAGAATATCTGCGAATTGGTGATATGTATGGTAGTTGTCACGCGGCTCACCATTTTGATCGCGGAAATTCGTTACATCGCGAATGACGTCAAGCACTTTGTCTGCAAGCTGGTTGTTGTTCAGTTCGCCGGCGCGTTTCGCGACGGCTCCTAAATAGTTCAGCGCGGTCCAAAATGGTATTTGAACAAATCCAGGTTCGTTCGACGGTACAGGTCCCGAACTATGAGACGGATTGAACAAACCTGCCTCGTTGAGAGCATCAAAGTATTGCTCCGGCTCCGGCCTCTTCGTCAAAAGATCAAAGCCGTGCCGGGCGAACTCGTCGCCTTGCTGCATCATCTGAATAAAGGACTCAAGTTTGGAGGTGAGGTTAGCCAAGGAGGGCCTCCATCTCTGCTTGAACCTGAACATTGAGCGGTGAAGTCGCCGGCATCACGTCCGCAAAGTGCTCGAGCACTTCGATGAGCTGGGTCCAATCTTTCTTGTCGCGCTGAAACGGTACAAGCTGGATATCGCACTGTCGGTAGTAACGTGTAAGACTACGCATCAGCTCGGCTTGATGCGAGAAATAGCCCTGGAGCATAAAGTGCCTCGCCTCCGCCTCCCCATTAGGGGAAGGTATGCGCGCTTTCTGAATAATGTACTCGAGGATTTCCAAATCTTCCAAGCCGTATCCAACAAAAAGAACAGTCTTTGTTGAAAAGAGGTGACTCAGGAAGGTCAACATTCGATTTTCACGCTGCGGCTCGTTTTCCGCCCGGTCATTCGCATAGCGGCTCAGGTAGTCCCGCGTTGTAATTACCATCCCACTCGGATCAGCGAGCGATCCATGCAAGTGGAAAACCATCTGTGGTTGGTTCAAGTTTGCAGGGGTAAACTCGTTCACGTCAAAAATCGCCCGACGTTTCGAAGGTGAATTTGCCGTTGTCATCTGCGGCGCGTCAGGAGGATTCACGGGGGAGTGTGCTTCAGGAATCTCTGTGTCAAGCCAAGCGTCATAGTTCGTCGTGACGAACGTTCTTCCTAGCTTTCCTAGCGACCGATATACACGATTGCCGAGGTCGTTGTTTTTATAGCCACGTCTGGGATTGATTAGCTTGGCATAGTCAATCTTAACTTGGTGTTCGGCCTCCATGCCTCGCGCAATTGAGAGCTTTACCCGTGGTGAAAGATGCTCGATCTGGGCAAGTTGCGCGTAGGTGAACTTATTCGCTTCAATGCAGGCTCGCAGCGCCCCATCGGCCAATTGCGCCCATGTCGGGCAACCGGCAAGAACCGATGCTCCAGCGCCGACAAAAGGGACCAGCACTCCGCGCTGCGCTGCATCCTTCAGGCCCGGTGGGATGTTCGGGATTGGCAAAATGCCATCAGTCATTGCAAAGACCTAGAATATATTGCTTGTCTTACCGCTCTCCTGCAACCAAGCAGCGATCAGAGCCGCCGCTACCCTTACGCTGTTCGGCGTAGGACAGCAACCGCGGGGGGACGCTCGCTTGTACCACCATCCTGCTCCCTCGTCGGTTGGCTCTCCATCTCATACGGTAAATGACTGGTGCCATGTTCGGTGACTTGGGCGTTTGTGCGGGAGCTCGAAGGCTTCGGTGAAGAAAGGCTATCACCAGCATGGCACGGCAGCCGGCAAGCCGCTGTAGCTTCAGGGTACAGGCTGATGTAGCACTGCGTGCGAAAGCACCTGCGCGTAACATCTGAGTTGACACGGTTTATTTGTGACAGGGTAGCCTTGGGCCTAAGGCTTGAGGTTACAAATGGGACGCATCGTTCAGGTGTCGTCTGCGGCTTGTCTATGCCAATCCGATAAAGCCTGTCGTGCACATCGCTCAAGCAAGGCCGCTAAACGTTGTCCGACAACGTACGAGCGTGGCCGATGAAATCCACCCGCAAATGTGGGGCGAAGCGTGGGGTGCCTGCGCCCACATCACCAAAACCGTAATGATTTCGATCTATTTCGAAGGCAACTGGCGGAGAGGGGAACTATGAGGGTCTTCTCCACAGCTGTTTACCATATCCGAGCAATTCGGTTGTCCACTCACCGAACACGATGCTAACGGTCATCTCGGCCATTTGAGGGATAGCCCCAAGTGGACCCACAAAATAAGGACCCGGTCGGTAGCGATCAAAGCTGCCGACACCGTTAGGCAATGTAAGGCATGAAGCAGGGCGGCGCCTTACTAGCAGATGGAGCAAAGCTCCTCCCCACGCTCGTATTGGGTAGGTCCCGACATCGACATCATTCAACTTGCGCATTCGTGCGCGTGATGGTGTTTGGTCGGGGCATGCACTGGTCTAGCAACCATCCTTGAAGCACCCGGCCAACACCTTGAGAGAAAGGTGAATAGCCGTGGCAGCGAAGCCATCAAAAACTAAGTACCGCAAGCAGCGTGCGGCGCACGATGCCCTTGTAAATCTCGTCAAATACACCGCTGGTCGATTTGACCTGCCGATGCCGCTTGATCTGGTACCGACATCGGACGGTGCCGAGGCGAAGTCCGGCGCTCTTCTCTCTCCTGCCCGGGCAGCAGAGCAACTCGGCATCAGCACCAAGACGCTCGCCAACTGGCGCAGTTCCGGTACCTCGGGCCTCAAGCACGTGCAGGTCGGCAGCCGCATCTTCTATCGGCAGTCGGACATCCACGCATACATCGCCCGCAACGCCAAAAGCTCGACCTCCGAAAGGGGGCTGCCATGGTGAGGGAAGTGAACGTGGACTTTGTTCTTGAATCAATCAGCCAGCTAATTGAACAACGCGAGATAGACAACATGCATTACCGCCACTCCCTCGAGCGCTTCCTTCATCTCTGGGAAATTCCGATCCGCGACGCCATGAAGCGGTTTTACGCAGGCAATCGGTTCTCCCTTGCTGGCACTCTTACGGCTCAGAGCCACCGCAATTCCCTGCTGGAAGATGCTGAATACGAACTGCCGGACGGCAGCGTGCATGATGGTTGGCATTCCCTAGACAAGGACCGCAGAACGGCCGCCTGCCTGCTTGAGCAACAACGTGCCCGTATCTGGGCTTTGGGACAGCTTTTCGTGACGCTTGCACCGCATTCGAACGACATGCACTTCGTCACATATGCGAAACCGTCCCACCAGAAGCGCGATGGCAATCTACATCGTTTCAACGCAAGCAATTACCGGAGAACGATCGAAGGCGCTCTCCGCCAAGTACACCGGGACTTCCCTGATCTAACCGCCATCGGCACGATCGAGATTTCCGCTCGGCCAACGCTCAAAGGTGCGACGTTTGAACCTCACTGCCACCTCCTTGTTCATGGGGTACCTGAGCAACCGTTACGCTCCGCTCTCGCGCAGCTTGCCAACGGAGCTTCTCGGGCGGTCATGATCCTACCCGTCAGAACCCTTCAGCAACTCGGCGAGCGCCTGAGCTATTTGTTCAAGTTCATCCCCGAATCTCGGGTGCTTTACGAAAGGGCGGACGGTCGCACGGGGCATGGCCATAATCTGATGACGGGCGAAGTTTTCGCCGAATGGCTTGCATGGCTATCCAGATGTGGCGTCGACGAATTGCTCATCACGCATGGGTTTTCACGCCGTTTGAGGCGCGAATTCCGCGAAACTGAAATGAAGGTTCTTGTCGGAGCTTTGATTGAAAGTTCGCGCCAAATGCCTCCTCGAGGCTAACGGCGCAACGTTTTGAGGGGCGAGTGTCGAAACTGCACCCCGATCACCCCCAACATACGCAACCCGCTGCCGGCCGCATGAGCAGTGAGCAGAATACGGCTGCGCGAACCGAGTTTTTTCCATGAGTAATAAGCAACCTATTAGCATTCAGGTGTTCGACAAAGTCGAAGTAGAGGGTACTCCCGTACCATATTGTATTCTCGAAGCACGGGATGAGAACAGCACGATCGCTCGCGCGTTAGTAGATGCCAGTGCTTTGTCCGATGACCGCCGCTGCCTGCGGGCCCTGATCGACGGCGGTCTCCCGACAGCCTATTCCCGCATCAAAATTCGGCTACTGCTGGACGCGGCAAGTACCACCGCGAGCGCTTCATCAACAAAGGTCGCCACCAGATGCGGGTGGCACGGGAACGAATATGTCTTGCCGCATAAGACCATCGGGCCTGCTAACACCAAATGGGTCCACAAAGCTGTGTTCTCCGCTCGGACGTCCCTAGCGGCTGGCGGACGCCTGGACCAAGAACTCTGCAACTTTATTGAGAAGAGGGTGAAACGGAGCGACTACTTGCTCTTCGCGACACTCCTCGCGTTCACCTCCCCCATTTTGGATCTGATCGGAGAAAGGGAGGGGTGCGCATTCTACCCTGTCGGGAACTCATCAACGGGAAAGACCACCTTACTTCTTATGGCAAACGCCCTCACGCAACCACTATCGAGCCGTCGGCTCCGGCAATTCGACTTCACGCCGACCGGCTGGGAGGAGCTGTGCTTCGAGCACAACGACAACATTCTTTGCCTGGACGAGATTTCGTCATTAACCGAGCAGCAGCGCAAGGATCTACCCAAGCTGGTCTACACTCTTGCCAACGGCATGGGTAAGCGTCGCTCGAAGGCAGCCTCGATTGCAGCGGAATTTCCAGAACTGTCATGGCGCACGCTCGGCTTTATATCCGGGGAACAGCCCGTCGATACGCTGCCGGGACGTCAGCAATCAAGTGGCCAGGACGCGCGCTTCATCGGCATCAATATTCCGCTGCGCGAAGCCGGCGGCATATTCGGCAGCCCTGAGAGCTTCCCTCCCCAAAAGTCCGAAAAATATGTCAGAAGACTGGAGAAATTGTGTAAGACCTACAATGGCGATCACTTCGAACGATGGCTTCATTTCCTCGCCACCGACAGGCACGGGATCACCGACAGGGCGAAGAAGCTGTGCGACATGTACACGAACGAGCTGGCCGGAGACAACGCAGACAATCTGGCAAGGCGCCGCGCCAGGAAATTCGCTGTCGTTGCAGCCGTCGGTCACCTGCTCTCAGAGTCCCAGATATTCCGTTGGAGCCGCGACCGACCGGTTCGTGCCATTCGACGGGTCTTTAAGGCGTCGAACGAACTACTGAAGGCAGGTCAGCCGCAGCATGAGCGCGCTGCACAATATGCGCGAACCTTGGTTTCGAAGATCGCCGTCTCCCACCGTTTTGAGGGCATCAGCCACCCGGGATCAAAGAAACCGAAAAATCCTCTCGGTATACTGATGAAGCGCTCGGGCCGGCGGGTCATTGCAGTTCTTGGCAACAAGGTTGCCGAAGCATTCGATGAACCTAATACGAAGGAACTGGAATCGGTGCTATCGATGGTAACCGGACTAGTTCAGACATCCGACAACAGGTCGTCGATGCGCCAACAGATTCAGTTCAAGGGCAAGTCGCGCGCCAGCTATTTGGTGCTCGACCAGAAAACCCTCCTTCGACTCGCGGCAAGCAACCTCAAGGCGATGAAGGCGTTCGCAAAACAAGAGGCATAGTAACACGACACAGTTACTCGTGGCGATCTTTCGCCACGAGTAAGCGCCTTTGCATAGTCCGGCCTAATGACGCGCGCTCTGAAAGAGGATGATCGCCAGCAGCCCTTGACCGGTCACTTCAGTTTCTGAGCAATCCCGGAAGCAACCTCGTCAGCCGCCGCCCTTACAGGATCGGGTGCCAGATGCGCGTACCGCTGCGTCGTTTGCGACTGGCTATGGCCAAGCAGCTTGCCGACGATGTAAAGGCTCTGGCCCGACGATACGGCCGTGCTCGCGAAATTGTGCCGGAGGTCATGCAGTCTGATGTCCTCTAGCCCCGCCTTTTCGCGCACCTTGTCCCATATCTTCTGAATGCTCAGCGGCGTCGTGCCGCCGGCTGCCGACGGGAAAACCAAGGGCGACCCCTCCACACGTGGCAACATCTTTAGAAACTCAAGAGCTACCTTGCCGAGGAGCAGTACCTTTTGCCCGGTCTTGCTATCGGGCAGTTTCGCAAGGTTGTGCTCTAAATCAAGCCATCCCCACTGGAGGCTCAGCGCCTCATTGCGACGGCAACCGGACAGCGCGAGAAAACGTATGGCTGCGATAGCGAACGGGCTCGCGCAGTCGACCTCGACCGACTTCAACGCCTGCCCTAGCTTCTCCAATTCCTCTGCTGAGAGATAGCGGTCATGCTTCCTGAGCTTGAACTGCTTCACGCCTAGTGCCGGATTATCGGGTCGCAGCCCTCGCTCAACTGCAAATGACAGCATCGACGACAGCAAGCCGAATGTACGATTCGCAGAGCCTTGCCCGCCGGTTACGCGCGCCCGACCGCGCGGTTTCGTTCGGATATCCGCGACCGTCTTGCCGGCTGCCACATCATTCACGAACTTCTGAATGTGGTGCTTCTGCAAATCCCTGAGCCGAGATTTGCCGAGCAACGGTATGATGTGGCGCTTTTGCAGCCCCTTCTCATTCGCGATGGTAGTCGGCTTCTTATGCGCCTTCGCTGCCTCCCAATACAGGTCGGCTAATTCGCTAATAGTGATGTCCTGCCGGCGCGACTTCTTCTCTTCGTGCGGATCGATGCCGGCAGACACCTGACCCAGCATCTTCTTGGCTTCGAGGCGAGCATTGTCGGGCGACCACGGCTGCCCGTAGGTCCCGATGGTGTACCGCTTGGGGCGTCCGTGAAGCCGGGTCTGCAGGACAAAGACCTTCTTTCCCGCGGGTGTCACCTTGACCCCGAACCCTGCAAGGTCGTCGTCCCAATAGAACGCGTCCTTGTCAGCTTTGATCAAACCATCCATTGCCTTTTTCGTAATGCGCATGCTTACTAGCCTCGCTTCCAGTAAGCACATAGTAAGCAGAAAATCGGGAAAAGCCAGTCCATCTCACGCTAAAAAAATCGCCAACTCACTGCTAACATATTGAAAAGTATAAGCCAAGAAACACAATTGGGATGTACAGAGATCGCAGCATTTAACATTCGTAATGATGGGGTCACGTGTTCGAGTCACGTAAGCGGCACCATTTCTTCAGAGATCAGAGTGTTTTTGGGCGGCTCCTGGGTCGCCCGGTTGATAGGCTGACATATGGCTCTATCGAAAGCTCGAGCAATACACAGGCTGCTGACCTAGTCTAAGCGTCTTCTAACCGCTGCTGTATGCCTCGCCGGCCGCGGTGATCGCTGGATGTGCAAAGAAGGGAAATCTCTTTTCGGCCGTCCGACCGTGCGAAAGCCATGAGCGTGGCGGCAGAAAAAATGGCCACGCCCCGGCATTATCGATCGCCCCCGCGGACGCCGCTGATCTTTTAAGCGGACGGTGGTCCACGATCACGCCGTCGCGACTGGTGGCCGTGCTGGCACACCAAAACAGTTCAGCGTATCCAGCCTTCGCGGGACATGATCTTCTGCGCTTCATCGGAGATCAGATAGTCCAGAAACGCTTTTGCTTCGGGATCGGCGTCGGGGGCCAGCGCCACGCTCAAGTCGCGCCATATTGCCCGATCGCTCGACAGCATCACCGCTTCCAGGGTGTCGGGGTTCGAAACCGGCCAATTCGGCCAGGTGATCCAGGCGTCTGCATCCAACGCTTTGAACGCCTTGAAGCTCGCGCCCGAACCATGTTCGAAAGCGACAATGTTCCTGCGGAACGCCGCGACATCCTCCAGCCGGCCGAGGCGGCCCGCGACGTCCTCCCATACACCCGTCCCCGATGTGTTGGCGACGCCAGCCCCCTCGGTTACGACGATTTTCGTCCCGACCGCCAGAAGGTCCTCGAATTTTGTGATCCCCTTGGGATTACCCGCTTTCACGGCAATCACTGCTGGACGAAGGTAAATCGGCGCGACCTGATCCGACGAAAATCCTTGATACGTCTCGAGAAAAGCAGTCATCGCCTGCTCGGAGGTACCCCAAATGACGTCCGCATCGGCCTGCGCCTTTTTCGACCATGTCTTCTCCGGCCCGGCGGTGATTTCGACCTTGCGGCCGGTCTCCTTCGTCCAGACGTCCGCGACTTTCCGGATGGCGGTGTGCGGACCGCCTGCACCGTAAAGACGGATCACCCCATCCTGGGCATCGCGGCTGATAGAAGGGTCATGGAGTGCGGTGTCCTGCGCCGAAGCAGGCGTGGCAAGGATCGTTGTCAGGACAATCATAAACGCAATTCGCACGGGCTTCTCCTTTTATGCGTGTTGGACCGCAGCAGTCTTTCGACGGCGCGGCAGGAGAAACGACTCTTCGACGGGTACAATCCTTCCCTCATGGAGGAACACGAAACCGTGATCCCCCGTCACACATCACGTGTAAAAATATCGCGTCAGGTGAAAGAACACCGGTGCCGCGAAGCTCAGCGAATCCATTCGGTCGAGTACGCCGCCATGGCCGCTGATCATCGAGCCCCAGTCCTTTACGCCCATCGAGCGCTTCACGGCCGAGAGCGCCAGTCCGCCGAGAAAGCCCATGGCGACGATGGCGAGGGCCATGGCGGCCGCCTGTAGCGGCGTGAAGGGCGTTATCCACCACAAGGCCGCGCCGGCAGCCACTGCCGAAAGCCCGCCTCCGGCAAGTCCCTCGACCGTTTTCGACGGGCTGACGACCGGTGCGATCTTCGTCCGGCCGAAAAGCTTGCCGAAGACATACTGCATGACATCGCTGAACTGCGCGATGGTGATGAGGAAGAAGAGCAGCAGAAAGCCTTCGCCCGGCCGGCCGGGGATGTCGAGCGTCAGGAGGGCCGGTGCGTGGCTGATGCAATAGACCGTCAGCATCAGCCCCCACTGGATGCGCGAGACGCGCAGCAGGAACTGCTCCGTGTCGCCCTTCAGCGCGGAAAGGCTCGGCAGGAGGAGGAAGCCGTAGACCGGTATCAGAATGGTGAAAAGCGCATACCAGTCGATCGAGATCAGCCAGTATTGCAGCGGCAGCAGAACGTAAAAGGAAGCGACGAGCGGCAGGTGATCGGCGGCACGCGTCGGCGTCAGCGAGACGAACTCGCGCAGCGTGTAGAAGGAGGTGAGAGCAAAGAGCACGAGCGTGACGCCGCGGCCGAGAGCGAAACTCACCGCGAATATGGCGATCATCACCCACCATGCCCTGATACGGGCATTGAGATTGTCGATCGTCGCCCGCCCCGTTTCGGACGTCGCGCGGCGCGACAGCACGAAGCCGATCAGCGATGCCGCTCCGAGAAGAGCGCCTATGCCGGCAAAGAGGATAAAGAGTTTGTCGTTCAAGGACATGGAAGCCTCATCCGATGGGTTCCGGCGCAAGTGCGGCGACCGCTGCGCGGGCGCGTTCCAGAAAAGCCTCCTTCTCTTCGCCGGTGTGGCGCGCGACCGGCGGTCCGAAACGCACCGTGCAGCTGATGGGGACGGGCAAAAAGGTTCCCTTGGGAAAGGCGCGCGAGGGATTGTCGAGATAGGTCGGGATCAGTTCCACGTCGGGAAATTCCTGAGACAGCCAGTAGAGCCCGCTCTTGAACGGCCCCGGCAACCGCTCGCTGCCGCGCGTGCCCTCCGGGAAAAGGATGAGCGACTCACCCTCGCAGAGCACGTTGCGCAAGGGTGCGAGAGCCGCTCCGGGCGGCCCCTGCGTCGAGCGCTCGACGAGCACGCCGTTCAACACCTTTAGCCCGATATGGCGCCTCACGGCCCCCCTGCCCCAATAGTCCGCCGCGGCGATCGGATGCGTCGATGCGCGCAACGCACGCGGCAGCGCCGACCAGATCAGCAGCGTGTCGAGATGGCTCGCGTGATTGGCGAAATAGATTCGCTGGCGCATTTCCGGCCGCGAGCCCATCCAGTGCGCCTGCCCGCCGACGATGAACCGCGTGAGGCCGATCAATGCCAGGTCGATCACGGCTTCGCGCCTTCCCGAATGCGCGCGACGATGGCCCTCGTGCGGGTCGCGCATGTGACGAGCGCGCCGGCAAGAATGATCCAAGCCGTGGCGTAAAGCACGAGGCGCTCCGTCATCACAAACGCTTCCCCGAATGCCAGCACGCAGGCGAGACTCATCAACGCCATGCGGTGCTGTTTCGCCATGGGACCGCGGAAGTCCTGAGCCTGGCCGAGCGACCCGCCGAAGACGCGCACATAGGCCGTGAAGGCGGCCGCAAGCGCTCCCGCCCAGCCGAGCCATCCCGCGCCGGCGGCATAGCCGAGTGCAACGATGAGCAAGGTATCGGCGACCCGGTCGGGAAACTCGTTGTAGAGCGCTCCCACCGGCGAACCGCGCCCCCCCTCGACCGCCACCATGCCGTCGAGAAGGTTGCACAGGAGGCGCAACTGGATAGCGGCGAGCGCCACGGGATAAAGGAACGGCCAGCGGACTGCGGAAAGGAGGGCCCCTGCCCCCAGCGCGGCAAAGACGACGCTTGCAAGCGAGATCTGGTTCGGCGTGACCGACGTCTTCAGAAGCAACGCCGTCAAGCGCCGCGCGTAGCCGCTGTCGCGCGCGGCGATGGGGCGACGATCCACGCCCGGCCTGTCTGCGTCTTCGCCGTCGGGTGCGACACTCATGTTCGAGAAGTACGGCCTACAAATGAATGATTGCAGTCTGTCTTAAAACAACTTCCATGCAAATGCCATATCGCCGCGTGGCCGGCTTCGGTCTCACTTGGCGGAAATATCCACCCTGGGTATACCGTTGACCGTCGGCTCCGGCTGGCTCGTCACCTCGCGAAGCCATTCGCGCCAGATGGCGACGAGCAGCGCCATCAGGACCGGGCCGACGAAGAGACCGAGAAACCCCATCGTCTTGACGCCACCGACCAGGCCGAAAAACGTCGGCAGGAAGGGCAGCTTGATCGGGCCGCCGACGAGCCTCGGGCGCAATGTCTTGTCTACGATGAAGAGCTCCGTCGTACCCCAGGTGAACAGCGCCACGCCGTGGACGGGCGAGCCGCTAGCAACGAGATAGACCGAGACCAGGGTGAAGCAGAGCGGAGCGCCGCCCGGCACGAGCGCCATGACGCCGGTGATGATGCCGAGCGTCACCGGCGACGGTACGCCGGCCAGCCAATAGGCGACGCCGAGCACAATGCCTTCGCCGATCGCGATGATGCCCATGCCGGTGACCGTCGAACTGATCGTAAGGGGCACCACGCGCGACAGCCTCTCCCAGCGCATGGGAAAGATCCGTTCGCCAAGATGGTCGAGCTGCTTCGAAAAGGACTGGCCGTCGCGATAGACGAAGAAGAGCGTGATCAGCATGAAAAGGAGCGTCAGGAAGGACTGGAAGGCGGAGGCGCCGACCACGAGCACGCCGCGATAGATATTGCCGATATTGGAGCCGCTCACGAGCTGCACCAACTCCCCGAGAGCGCCGGGGTGACCGACATATTTGACCCATTGTTCGCCGAGCCAGGCACCCACCGCCGGGATCGTCGCCAGCCAGGCAGGCGCCGGGGCGCCGTTCGCATTGGTCGCAACCGCCCAGACGAGCCAATCGCGCACTTCGTCCACGGCATAGATCGCGACGAGCGAGATCGGCACGACGATAAAGGCGACGACGGAAATGATGGCGATCGTCGCAGCAAGTGTGCGGTTGCCGTTCACGCCCTGAAGCAGCCGCCAATAGATGGGCCAGCTCGCGAACCCGATGACCACCGCCGCAAGCACCGGCACGAGGAAACCATGGAAGAAATAGACGCCGCAAAGCAGAATGAGAACGAGCAGCCACCGGGCCGCCGAAATCGGCACGACGAGGGCGGAGCGTGAATGGGCCGGCTGCCCGAAGAGCCGCGGCTCCACAGGTAGATTCTCTCGTTCGCGATTGCCCAATTGCACCAATTCTCCTCCGTCTCTTCGAACCTTACAACAAACCCGCAACCTTGCCAGCCCGTTCCGCTCCGCTGGACGCGGTTTCCGGCGCAATGATGGCGGCCGGCTCCGAATCGGCGCTTTACGCCAGAACGCGCGCATTTTCACCTAGCAAGCGGACGTGACAGGGAGATTAGAGCGGCTGAGGAAAAGCGCGTGCGGTTTCGCGCGCAGTCAGGCTACGCGTCCCGTCTCCGGCGATCAACGAACACCGAGGCGAGGAATATGGCGAAACCGCCGATGCCGAGCACGGCGCCGACGAGCCCCGGCGAAGTCCAGCCATAGCCGGCGGCGATGGCAATGCCGCCGAGCCAGGCGCCAAGGGCATTGGCGAGATTGAAGGCGGAATGACTGAGGGCTGCCGCGAGCGTCTGCGCCTTTCCGGCGACGTCTATCAGCCGGGTCTGCACGCCCGGAACGACGGCGAAGCCACCGCCGATGAAAAGCACGTTGACGATCGCCATCCAGGGGCTCGTCATGGTGAAATAGAAGAGGATGTAGGCGAAGACGTTGAAGACGAGCGCGATGCCGATGGCGCGTGTAAGCGACCAATCGGCGAGCCGCGAACCCACGATATTGCCGAGGATCATGCCTGCGCCGAAGACCGACAGCATGACGGGTACATTGGCGACGGAAACGCCCGCGACCTGGGTCAGCGCCGGTGCGATATAGGTGAAGACGGCGAACATCCCGCCGCAGCCGATCGCACAGATACCCAGCAGCAACCAGACCTGGAGGCTTCCCAGTGCGCTCAATTCCCGCAGCGGCGTCGCCTGCGGATCGCCCCTGTCCCGCGGCACGTGAAGCCAGATCAGGACCATCGTCATAAGGCTGATGCCGCCGACGATCGCGAAGGCGCTGCGCCAGCCGAGCGCCTGGCCGAACCAGGCGACGAGCGGCGTGCCGAAAAGGGTGGCGATCGTCAGCCCCATCATGACCCGCCCGACCGCGCGCGCCCGCTGGTTCGGTGCCGCAAGTCCTGCCGCGACCAGTGCCGCCACGCCGAAATAGGCCCCGTGCGGCAGGCCCGCGAAAAAGCGCGCGGCGACGAGCGGGTGGAAACTTGGAGCAAATGCGGACGCGAAATTGCCCAATGCAAAGACCGCCATCAGGACCAGCAGCACATGAAAGCGGGCGAACCGCGCCGCAAGCACGGCGATCAACGGCGCCCCGACGACGACGCCGAGCGCGTAGGCGCTGATGACGGCGCCCGCCGCCGGCACCGACACCGCGACGTCGTCTGCGACCTGAGGCAACAGACCCATAATGGCGAATTCGCCGGTACCGATACCGAAACCGCCGACAGCCAGCGCGATTTCCGCCGCGGAAACTCTGTTGCGGGACTTGCCTATATGGGTGGGGCCGATATCGGCGGAAAGGACGTCTTCGGACATGCGCTACCTTGGCTCGCGGCCCGTCGGCCGCCGCTTGGGAGGGATCTTGTAAAATATCTTGGGGACGTCGGCGCAGCCGATGTCGTGGCAGGTTATACTGCAGTGCAGTATAGGCGGGCCGACTGCACCTGCAAGAACTGTGCTGCAGGGCACATGAATATTTCACAACCGGTGCATGCCTGCCGATTGTTGACGTTTACGTCAAAGTTATATAATCCGGATTACGGCTTGAAGAGGCGAGCTAAAAGCAGCATCTTCGACGGAGAGGAAGATCGGGAGGGATTTTTCTTTGCCGCGATGACGGCCGTTCATTGGCGACCAGAGGGAGGAAGGTCATGGCGGAAGCAAGCACCCAGCAGTCGGGTTCCGGTACGGCGAAGATCTGGCTCGGATCCTACCCGCCGGGCGTGCCCGCCGACATCGGCCCGCTCACCTATCGCTCCATCGGCGAATTCTTCGATCACGCGGTTGCGCAATATTCCTGGCGGCCCGCATTCACCTGCATGGGCAAGGCGCTGACCTTCTCCGATCTCAATGCGCATTCGGCGAAAATCGCCGCCTGGCTCCAGTCGCTAGGGCTCGCGAACGGCGATCGGGTTGCGGTGATGATGCCCAACATCCTTCAAAATCCCGTCATCGTCTACGGAATCCTGCGAGCCGGCTTCACCGTCGTCAACGTCAATCCGCTCTATACGCCGCGCGAACTGGAGCACCAGTTGGTGGATGCCGGCGCCAAGGCGATCTTCGTGCTCGAGAACTTTGCCCATACGGTCGAGCAGGTGCTGCCCCGCACGAAGGTCAAGCATGTCGTGGTCGCCAGCATGGGCGACATGCTTGGTCCGAAGGGAACAATCGTCAATCTGGTGGTACGCCGCGTCAAGAAGCTGGTCCCCGCCTGGTCGATTCCAGGTCACCTTTCTTTCAAGTCGGTTCTTGCCAAGGGCGCGACGCTCGGCTTCAAGCGGCCGAACGTGGCGCCGGGAGATGTCGCCTTCCTGCAATATACCGGCGGCACCACCGGTGTTTCCAAGGGCGCAACGCTGACGCACGCCAATCTCCTGTCCAACATGGCCCAGATGGAACTGTGGCTGAACACGGCCTTCCTGCGCAAACCGCGCCCGGAGAGGCTCACCTTCATGTGCGCGTTGCCGCTCTATCATATCTTCGCGCTCACGGTGAATTCGCTGATGGGGCTGGCAACCGGCGGCAACAACATCCTGATACCGAACCCGCGCGACATCCCCGCCTTCGTCAAGGAGCTCGGCAGGCACAGGACGAACATCTTTCCGGGGCTGAACACGCTCTTCAACGCGTTGATGAACAATCCCGAATTCCGCAAACTCGACTTCTCGTCCCTGATCCTGACCTTCGGGGGCGGCATGGCAGTGCAGCGGCCCGTCGCCGAGCGCTGGCTGGAGCTGACCGGCTGCCCGATCCATGAAGGCTACGGCCTTTCCGAGACCTCGCCGGTCGCGACCGCCAACCGCCTCGACACCGACGATTTCACCGGCACGATCGGCATGCCGCTGCCCTCGACGGAGATCGAGATCCGCGACGAGGACGGGCGCACGCTTCCCGCGGGCGAAATCGGAGAGATCTGCATTCGCGGCCCGCAGGTCATGGCGGGCTACTGGCAGCGCGCAGAGGAAACGGCCAAGGCCATTTCGCCGGACGGCTTCTTCCGCACCGGGGATGTCGGCTTCATGAACGCCGAGGGGCTGACGAAGATCGTCGACCGGAAGAAGGACATGATCCTCGTCTCGGGGTTCAACGTTTTCCCCAACGAGATCGAGGAGGTGGCGGCGACCCATCCCGGCATCCTCGAATGCGCCGCAATCGGTATTGCCGACCCTCATTCCGGCGAAGCGGTCAAGCTCTTCGTCGTGCGCAAGGACCCGAACCTCACCGAAGAAGAGGTCAAGCGCCACTGCGCCGCCAACCTCACCAACTACAAGCGGCCGCGACACGTGGAGTTCCGCACGGAACTGCCCAAGTCCAACGTCGGCAAGATCCTGCGCAAGGATCTTCGCGGGTAACGGCTTGGGCGCGAAAACGTCCCTCACCCGGCCTGTCGGCCCCCTTCTCCCCGCTGGACGGGGAGAAGGGACTCGTGGCACCGCCTCGTTCCATTTTGCCGCCGCGTGTGCGTCCGAGTCCCCTCTGCCCGCCTGCCTGGAGAGGGTTAGGGTGAGGGGATGTTTTCGCCGCCCTTCCGATGGAGCGATGCGGCCACCTTTTTTCGCTGCAGCGCACACCTGCCCTTGATTTGCCGCGGTTAAACCGACTAGCTATCGCAGCCAAATTCCATGCCCCCATTCCCATGCCCTAGTTGCGATGCAAGGAGCCCTGCGATGAAAGCGCTTGTCGAAAACCTGAAAGCCACTGCACGCGAAACCGAGGCGACCGATATCCGTGCCGCCTTCGCGGCCGATCCGAACCGCTTCTCGCGCTTCAGCACGGCGTTCGACGACCTCCTCTTCGACTACTCCAAATGCGCCGTGAACGACCGGGTGATCGACGGCCTCGAAGCGCTCGCCAAGGCGGCGAAGGTCGAGGAAAAGCGCGATGCGATGTTCCGCGGCGATATCATCAACATCACCGAGGAGCGCGCGGTTCTGCACACGGCGCTCAGGAACAGGTCGAACCGGCCGGTTCTCGTGGGTGGCAAGGACGTCATGCCGGACGTCAATGCCGTGCTCGAGGCCATGGGCAAGTTCGCTGACGACGTCCGCTCCGGTGCCCTGAAAGGAGCCACAGGCAAGAAAATCACCGACGTCGTCAATATAGGCATCGGGGGCTCCGACCTCGGCCCTGTCATGGCGACGCTGGCGCTTGCCCCCTTCCATGACGGTCCGCGGCTGCACTTCGTTTCCAATGTCGACGGCGCCCACATCGCAGACACGCTGAAGCTCCTCGATCCCGAGACTTCTCTCTTCATCGTCGCCTCCAAGACTTTCACCACGATCGAGACGATGACCAATGCGGCGACTGCCCGCGCCTTCATCGCCGGCAAGCTCGGCGAGGCGGCGGTGGGTCATCACTTCGCGGCCGTCTCCACCGCCCTGGATAAGGTCGGCGCCTTCGGCATCGATGCCGCCCGCGTCTTCGGCTTCTGGGACTGGGTCGGGGGGCGTTATTCCATCTGGTCGGCGATCGGACTGCCGCTGATGATCGCGATCGGCAAGGAGAATTTCGGCCGCTTCCTCGATGGCGGCCACGCCATGGACGAGCATTTCCGCAGCGCGCCGCTTCGCCGGAATGTCCCCATGCTCCTCGCACTCATCGGCTTCTATCACCGCAACGTTCTCGGCTATCCGTCGCGGGCGATCCTGCCCTACGATCAGCGGCTGACGCGCTTCCCGGCCTATCTGCAGCAGCTCGACATGGAATCGAACGGCAAGGGCGTGACGCTCGACAGCCAGCCGGTGGAATTCGCAACCGGTCCCGTGGTCTGGGGCGAGCCCGGCACCAATGGCCAGCATGCCTTCTATCAGCTCATCCACCAGGGAACCGATATCATTCCCGCCGAGTTCATGATCGCGGCGAACGGCCACGAAAAGGACCTGCGCCACCAGCACCAGCTCCTGATGGCGAACTGCCTGGCGCAGTCGGAAGCCCTCATGAAAGGGCGTACGCTGGCGGAAGCCAAGGCGCAGCTGACCTCCAAGGGAATGGGCGAGGCAAAGGCCGACAAAATCGCACCCCACCGCGTCTTCACCGGAAACCGGCCGTCGCTGACCATCGTCTACGATCAGCTCGACCCCTTCGCGCTCGGCCGTCTGATCGCGCTTTACGAACATCGCGTCTTTGTCGAAGGCGCGCTCTTCAACATCAATTCCTTCGACCAGTGGGGCGTCGAGCTCGGCAAGGAACTGGCGACCGGCCTACTGCCCGTCATCGAAGGCAAGGAAAGCACCGAGGGACACGATTCCTCGACCGCCGGACTGGTTGCTGCGCTGTTGAAGGCGGCACGCTGATCGACAACCGATCGGAGTGATCGGTCAGCCGCGCAGATTCTCCCCCCTTGCGGGGGAGATGGAGGAAGCCAGAGCGGGCATAGACGGCCGCGCGTGCTGCTTGGACCCGCCGAGACCCGGCGTGGCCGGCACCGACCTCACAGCCCGAGTTCGTGCCGCCAGGGCGGGTTGGCGCCTGCGCGCGAAACAGTGACGGCCGCCGCCTTCGCTCCGAGCGTCAGGGCCTGACGGATGGCCTCGTCGGTCAGGCTTGCCACCTTCTCCTTGGTCAGGAGGCCGTTGAACTTCAACGACGCCAGTATACCGGCGTCGAAAGTGTCGCCCGCGCCGACCGTATCGACGACCTCGACCCGTTCGCTCGCGACCTCGACCTTGTGGCCGTCCGTATAACCGACCGCGCCGTCCGCGCCGCGGGTGATCAGCACCAGCTTCGGGCCGCGTTTCAGCCATTCGGCCGCGAGCGCGTCGTGGCTGCCCTCCATGCCGAACCAGGCGAGGTCCTCGTCGGAGAACTTGACGATATCGGACATGGCGGCCATTCGCTTCATGCGGCCGACATGCGCCCCCCGGTCTTTGATGAAGCCGGGGCGGATATTCGGATCGAAGGAGATCACCCGTTTTTCGTGCTCCCGCGCCATCAGCGCCTCGTAAGTGGAGCCGCAGGGCTCGGGAATGAGGCTGATCGCGCCGAAATGCAGCGCCTCGCAGAAATCTCCGAGCGCCGGAAGGTGCTCCGTGGTGATCATCCTGCCGGCCGTGTTCTCGTCGAAGAAGGCGTAGCTCGCATGCCCGTCGACGAGCTTCACGAAGGCGAGCGTCGTGTGCAGCGGCAGCGTGGCGCAGGGAGCGAAATCGACATTCGCGGCCTCGAGCGTCGAGCGCAGGATGTCGCCGAACATATCGTCCGAGAGGCCGGTGAAGAAGCCTGTGGGGACGCCGAGCCGGCCGAGCGCGACGGCCGTGTTGAAGATCGCGCCGCCCGCATAGGGCGCAAAGGCGCTCTCGCCCGCCGTCGTCTCCCGCGGCAGCATGTCGATCAGGGCCTCTCCGCAGCAAACGATCATGTCCATTCCTCCCCAAACATATTCATCGATCCGGCAATCGCGCCAAGCCCTTCGCTACTGGACCGCGAGCGCGCTGACGCCCCCGTTACGGCCCGACCAGTCGAGCGGAGCGTTGAGGAAGGCTTCGACCTCGTTCAGCGTCTTCTCGTCGAACAGCGCCAGTTCGCGCGCGACGGCAAGCACGTTGCGCCAGGTGGCGATGTAGTGCAGGTCGACGCCCTTCGACTTCATGTCGCCGCGGGCTTCCGGAAAGATGTCGTAGTAGAAAAGCGCGATGCCGTGCTCGACGACGCCGCCGGCCGCGCGGATCGCGTCGATGAACTTGAACATCGAGCCGCCGGCGGTCGTCAGATCCTCGATGACCAGGACGCGCGCGCCCTCCGGCATATGGCCTTCGATCTGGGCGTTGCGGCCATGTCCCTTCGGCGCCTTGCGCACGTAGATCATCGGCAGGCCGAGACGCTCGGCAAGCATGGCTGCGAAGGGAATGCCGGCAGTCTCGCCGCCGGCCACCACGTCGAACCGCTCGAAGCCGGCTTCGCGCAGGATCGTCGCAGCGGCAAAATCCATCACCGCGGAACGGATTCGCGGATAGGAGATCAGCTTGCGGCAGTCGATATAGACCGGGCTCGCCATGCCGGAAGAGAGCTTGTAGGGCTCGTCGGCCCGAAAATGCACCGCCTTGATTTCCCAGAGCATCTTCGCGACCAGCTCGGCCATCACCGCCTTATCGGTGAACGCATTCGAAAACATGGATTCTCCTTCTGCAATCAGGGCTGGACGACGGCCCAATGAAGCGGAAACATCGGGTCGAAGACCGTGACCGGGCCGGCCTCGGTTTCGATCTTGGCGGGATAGCGGACGGGCTCCTCCTGCTTGTGCAGCGTGATCGTTTCCTCGTTTGCCGGCAGGCCGTACCAGGCTGGCCCGTTCAGCGAGGTGAAGGCTTCCAGCCGGTCGAGCGCGCCCTCTTCCTCGAAGACGTGAGCGAGGCAGCTCAAGGTGTTGATCGATGTGTAGATGCCGGCACAGCCGCAGGCGCATTCCTTGAGCGGGTCGACATGCGGGGCGGAGTCCGTTCCGAGGAAGAAGCGGACGTCGCCCGAGATCGCCGCCTGGCGAAGCGCCAGCCGATGCGCCTCGCGCTTCGCTACCGGCAGACAGTAGTAATGCGGCTTGATGCCGCCGACGAGGATGGCGTTGCGGTTGATGATCAGGTGATGGGTGGTGATGGAGCCGGCAAGATTGGCCGCATGCTCCCGGATATAGTCGACGCCGTCCTTCGTCGTCACATGCTCCATGGTGATCCTGAGATCGGGCAGTCGCCGGCGGAGCGGGTCGAGAACGGTTTCGATGAAGACTGCCTCACGGTCGAAAATGTCGACCTCGGCCGTCGTCACCTCGCCATGGACGCAGAGCGGCAGGCCGATCTCGGCTATGCGCTCGAGCACCGGCATGGCCTTGTCGATATCGCGGACCCCGCTCGACGAATTGGTGGTGGCGCCGGCCGGATAGAGCTTGACCGCCTTGACGAGGCCGCTCCTGAACCCAGCTTCCACATCGCCCGGATCGGTGCCCTCGGTAAGATAAAGCGTCATCAGCGGCTCGAACCGGTCCCCTGCGGGAATGGCGGCGAGGATGCGCTCGCGATAGGCGGCCGCATCGGCCGAGGTCACCACCGGCGGCACCAGATTGGGCATGATGATGGCACGCGCGAAATGGCGGCTCGTATCGGCGATCACGCCGCGCAGCATGCCGCCGTCGCGCAGGTGAAGATGCCAATCGTCAGGGCGGCGTATAACGAGGTCTTGCATATCAGCGTTCTCCCGATGCTCGCGCCCGATCCGCGCGGCCGGCATCAGGCGTACCGGTGCGCTCGAAGGGCGGCAACTCATGTGGTGAAACCGCGCCTCGATAACACCATTGCGCCGCCGAAGACAATGGCGATTCGAAAGGTCACCGCAGTCCGCGGCCGGAAACTGCGGGACGAATGCCGAGCACTCTAAAAGTCCCTGATCACGACATCCGCCGGCCTGCGGCTGTCGAGGACCCGGCGGGCATTGGGCAGGTCGTTGCCATAGGCCTTGCTGCGCGCCGCGTCTTCGTCATAGCCGTGATCGTACCAGCGCTGCAGGAGCCGCCGCTCGAGCACCTCCAGACCCGGATCTATGAAGATCGAATAGTCGAAGGCGCCGTCGAGGCCGTTCCAGGGCGCTTCCTCCAGCAGCAGGTAGTTGCCCTCGGCAAGCACGATACGCGTCTCGGGCGCGATGATCCTCGCCGAGGCGATCGCCAGTTCCCGGGAGCGGTCGAAGACCGGAACGAGAACCTCGCCGTCATCGGCGCGCACGGCAGCAAGCGTTGCGAGAAAGGATCGGACGTCGAAGGTCTCGGGTGCCCCCTTGCGGGCAAGCAGCCCTTTTTCTTCGAGAACGGCATTGTCCATGTGAAACCCGTCCATGGGCAACACCGCCGCCTTTTCGCCCGCCTGCGTGATCGCCTCCGCAAGCGTTTCGGAAAGCGTAGACTTGCCGGCGCCGGGCGGACCGGCGATGGCGACGATGAAGCGGCCGGAAACGACCGCCCGCTTCAGGATTTCATCCGCAAGGGATTTGACGCTCATGCCGCAATCGCCTCGCGCGGCGGCTCCTTCGCGCCTGTCATGAAGGCCACCGCATCGGACATGGTGTAATCCTTGGGATTGATGACGCAAAGGCGGCGGCCGAGACGATGGATATGGATCCGGTCCGCGACTTCGAAGACATGCGGCATGTTGTGCGAGATCAGCACGATCGGCAGACCGCGGCGACGCACGTCGAGGATCAGCTCCAGCACGCGCCGGCTTTCCTTCACCCCGAGCGCCGCAGTCGGCTCGTCCATGATGACGACCTTGGAACCGAAGGCGGCGGCGCGTGCCACCGCGACGCCCTGGCGTTGTCCGCCCGAGAGCGTCTCGACCGCCTGGTTGATGTTCTGGATGGTCATCAGACCGAGCTCGGAGAGCTTCGCCCGCGCCTGCTTTTCCATGGCGGCCCGGTCGAGCGAGCGGAACCACTTGCCCATGATTCCCGGCTTGCGGATTTCCCGGCCGAGGAACATGTTGTCGGCGATCGACAATGCCGGCGACAGGGCGAGGTTCTGATAGACCGTTTCGATGCCGGCTTGTCTCGCCTCCATCGGCGAGCGGAACTGGATGGGCCTGCCCTCCAGCCGGATCTCGCCCTCGTCCGGCGTGACGGCGCCCGATATCGCCTTGATCATCGAGGACTTGCCGGCGCCGTTGTCGCCGATAACGGCCAGGATTTCACCGGGATAGAGGTCGAAGTCGGCGCGATCGAGGGCAGTCACGCGGCCATAGCGCTTGACGAGGCCGCGGGCGGTGAGAATGGGTTCCTGTGCCATCAGGCTGCTACCTTTCTGATCCACTGGTCGATTGCAACGGCGATGATGATCAGCAAGCCGATCAGGAGATAGGTCCATTGCGGGTCGGTGCCCATGAGGCGCAGGCCGAGCGAGAAGACGCCGACGATCAGCGCGCCGAAGAGCATCCCCATGATGGAGCCGCGGCCGCCGAAGAGCGAGATGCCGCCGATCACCACGGCGGTGATCGATTCGATATTCGCGAACTGCCCCGCTGTCGGGGAGACGGAGCCGATGCGGCCGATGAGGGTCCAGCCGGCAAGGGCGCAGATGAGACCGGAGAGCGTATAGATGGAGATGAGCATGCGCGTGACGTTGACGCCGGCGAGCTTTGCAGCCTCGGGGTCGTCGCCGACGGCATAGACATAGCGCCCCCAGGCCGTGCGGTTCAGGACGTACCAAAGAAGGCAGACGAGGAGCACCATCACCACGACGCCGTAGGTGAAGACGGCATTGCCGATGCGGAAGTTCTGGCCGAAGAACTGCAGGATCGGGGCATTCGCGGAAATGTCCTGAGCCCGGATCGTCTCATTGGCGGAATAGAGGAAGTTGGAGGCGAGCACGATCTGCCACATGCCGAGCGTGACGATAAAGGGCGGCAGCTTCATCCGCGCGACGAGCGTTCCGTTGATGTAGCCGCAGAGCGCCCCCACCCCAAGACCGCAGATGACGGAGAGCACCGGCGGGAAGCCGTAGCGGAAGGTGAACTGCCCCATGATGACGGATGAGAGCACCATGATGGCGCCGACCGAAAGATCGATACCGGCGGTCAGGATCACGAGCGTCTGAGCGGCACCGACGATACCGACGATTGCCACCTGCTGCAGGATCAGCGTCATGGTGAAGGCGGAAAAGAACTTGCCGCCGAGAATGACCCCGAAGGCGATCAGCGACAGAACCAGCACGATCAGCGGCACCGCGGCCGGGCTCGAATGCAGGAAGTGCTGCAGCTTCTGAAGCAGCGTCTTATCATGCGCGTCGAAAGACGCTACGTCCGTCGAACTGTCGGCCAGGACCTTTTCGAATTCCTGGGATGGCTGTGCGGCCGTGTTTGTTTCGCCCATGAGGACTCCTCCCGTGAACCCCGCTCAAGAGGGGGTGCATTGCTGCAGGATGCGCGGCCCACCGGTCGAAGCGGCGAGCCTCAGAACGCTCGACGACAATCCCGCTTGCGCCGCGATCGGTTCTGAGAAGCCAGAGCGGAACGCGGGCAAGAAGCATCTCGTGCTTTCCTCGCCCCGCCCTGAAAATTGCGCAGGTTTTCTATGCCTTGTCAAAGACCTCGGCACTTGCGGAAAGGGCGGCCGGGGCCGCCCTTCCCCTCACGCCTGTGCGCGTGGCCGATCAGCCCCAGCACTTCTCCATGCCGGTCTTGGTATCGATCGACTCGACGCCGGATACCGGCTTGTCGGTGACAAGCGCGACGCCGGTGTCGACGAAGTCCTTGCCTTCGGTCGGCGTAGGCTTCTCGCCCGTATCGGCGAACTTCTTGATCGCCTCGATGCCGAGCGCCGCCATCATCAGCGGATACTGCTGCGACGTCGCGCCGATCACGCCCTCGGCGACATTCTTGACGCCCGGGCAGCCGCCGTCGACGGAAACGATCAGCACGTCCTTCTCGCGGCCGACGGACTTCAGCGCCTCATAGGCGCCGGCGGCGGCCGGCTCGTTGATCGTGTGGACGACGTTGATGGTCGGATCCTTCTGGAGGAGGTTCTCCATCGCGGTCCGGCCGCCCTCTTCGTTGCCGTTGGTGATGTCGTGGCCGACGATGCGTGGATCATCCTCGTCGCCGATCTTGTTCGGGTCCTTGGGGTCGATGCCGAAACCGATCATGAAGCCCTGGTCGCGCAACACGTCGACGGAGGGCTGCGACGGCGTCAGGTCGAGGAAGGCCACCTTGGCTTCCTTGGCGGCATCGCCGAGCGTTGCGGCCGCCCACTGGCCGATGAGTTTGCCGGCGAGCAGGTTGTCCGTCGCAAAAGTGGCGTCGGCGGCATTGAGGGGTTCGAGCGGCGTGTCGAGCGCGATGACCAGAAGGCCCGCATCCCGTGCCTTCTGGACCTGGGGCACGATACCCTGGGTATCGGAGGCGGCAATCAGGATACCCTTGGCGCCATCGGCAATGCAGGTCTCGATCGCAGCGACCTGGCTTTCGGAATCACCGTCGATCTTGCCGGCATAGGACTTCAGGGTGACGCCCAGTTCCTTGGCCTTGGCGGCCGCGCCTTCCTTCATCTTCACGAAGAAAGGATTGGTATCGGTTTTGGTGATGAGGCATGCCGACACGTCGGCTGCCTGCGAGGGCGATGCGAAAGCAACGCCCATGGCGAGCGCGCCGAATGCGGCAGAAAGAACTGTCTTCTTCATTAAATCCTCCCAAGGATGAAAGATGCCGGCGCGCCGGCTTTCAGGACCCGCTGCAGCATTCTCCTCGGCTGCAGACGGCGCTTCCGACGGTCAATCAAGCACCAAAAATCCAGCCTGTCAATAAATAAATCAAATTGAATTATTATCTCGTTGTGGCATTCTGCACGGAATGTCGCGTCCGTCCGACCGGTAGGATCGGGCATTGACAATCGCGGCCGAATGCGGACAGGCCCACGCGAACCGAGCGGCTTCAGGGTGCCGCGGTCAGGGTGCGGTCGCGGAAAAGCTTTAGGTACTGCAGGGCCGCACCCGGATTGGGGGGGGCCGTAGGTACCAATGGGAGGAAACGGTGGCATGTCACTGACAGATGGCCCCTATACGGGGCCGCCCCAGCCGGATGTGGTCGACCCGAGCGGCGGGGCCAATCAAACGCGCGTGCGCGCCTATAACGAACGGCTGGTCATGTCGCTGGTGCGCCGTCACGGCAGCTTGTCCAAGGCCGAGATCGCGCGCCGCTCCGGTCTCTCGGCGCAGACCGCCTCCGTCATCATGCGGTCGCTCGAAGCCGACGGGCTGCTCGTCCGCGGCGCGCCGGTGCGCGGCCGCGTCGGACAGCCCTCCATCCCCATGCGGCTCAATCCCGATGCGGTCTATTCCTTCGGCGTGAAGATCGGCCGGCGCAGCGCCGATCTGGTGCTGATGGATTTCCTCGGCACCATTCGGCTGCACCTGCATCAGATCCATACCTATCCGCTGCCAGAGGAGATCGTCAGCTTCATCGTCGGGGGCATCGGCAAGCTCGAGGGACAGCTTGACGCCGGCGAGCGCGGCCGCATCGCCGGCGTCGGCATCGCTACGCCGTTCGAGTTGTGGAACTGGTCGGAGGAGGTCGGCGCCCCGCGCGAAGAGATGGACAGGTGGCGTGATTTCGACCTGCAGGCGGCGGTCGCCTCGCGCATCCGGCATCCGGTGTTCCTTCAGAACGACGGAACCAGCGCCTGCGGCGCCGAACTCGCCTTCGGTGTCGGCGCCAGTTACCCCGATTTCGTCTATTTCTATATCGGCTCCTTTATCGGCGGCGGCGTCGTGATCAACTCCGCCCTCTTTTCCGGCCGAACCGGCACCGCCGGCGCCGTCGGCCCGCTGCCTGTCGCCGGCAAGGACGGCAAGTCGACGCAGTTGCTGAAAATCGCCTCGGTCTTCGTCCTGGAAAAGCTGCTGCGCGAACGCGGTATCGACCCGGAGCCGCTCTGGTACTCGGCCGACGACTGGATCGATTTCGGCGAGCCGCTCGAAATATGGATCCAGGATGCGGCGGCGGCGCTTGCGCAAGCCGTCGTCTCCGCGGTTTCCGTCGTCGATTTTTCGGCGGCCGTGATCGACGGCGGCTTTCCGCCCTGGGTGCGGGCGCGCCTTCTTGCAGCGACGCGCAAGGCCCTCCAGACGCTCGACCTGCAGGGCGTCACGGTTCCGGACCTCGTCGAAGGCACCGTCGGCAGCCACGCCCGCGCGATCGGCGGCGCAAGCCTGCCGCTCTTCTCGCGCTATCTTCTGGACACCAATGTCCTCTTCAAGGAGCTTTGACCCTTGCTGAAAGGAATAAGCCCCGTTCTGAGCCCGGAGCTTCTCTCCACATTGAGAGCGATGGGGCACGGCGACGAGATTGCGCTCGTCGACGGAAACTATCCCGGGCTGGAGCACGCGCGCCGGCTCATCCGGCTGGACGGGCACCCGCTTGTCCCCGTGCTCGACGCCGTATTGAGCATCCTGCCGATCGACGATTTCGTGCCGGAGGCGATCTTTCGGGCAACGGTGAAACAGGACCGCGATGCACTCGACCCGGTGCATCGGGACATCATCGCCTGCTGTCGGAAACATGAGCCGACACAGCCGGTCGTCCCTTTGCTCGGAGCGGATTTTTATCAGCGGGTGAAGGCCGCCCATGCGGTGGTGCAGACCAGCGAGCCGCGGCTCTACGGCAACGTCATCCTGCGCAAGGGCGTCATCTATCCTTGAGAACGTGACGCCTAAACAAAGAACCCGCCGGCGAGCCGGCGGGTTCTTCTCGATCAGGGGTGCCTGCGTTAAGCGGCGACCGTGTTTCCGGTGCGGGCATCGAGCGAGAGCGCGCCCGGGCCGAAGCCTGCCAGCACCAGGAAGGCACCGGCGATCGTGATGTTCTTCATCATCATGATCTGGTTGAAGACCGTCAGCAGCCCGTTTGCAGCCGGCGGGAAGTCCGGGACGTTGATTGCGCCGCTATGGAAGACGAAGGCGGTGACCACGCAGAAGGCGGCGAGCAGATAGGATGCGATGCGGGTCTGAAAGCCGACGAGGATCGCAAGACCGGCAACGAGTTCGAAGAGACCGGCGAGATAGGCGAGCGCCGTTGCGGCAGGCCAACCGGCACCGGTGATCATGCCGGCCGTCGCCGACGGGTCGGTGAGCTTGCCGAAGCCGGAGGTGATGAAGATGATCGAGAGAAGAATGCGCCCGATGAGCACGATGACATTCTGGGACATGCGCAAGGCTCCTGTTGGAAAACGTGTTGGCAGCAGAGATAACAAGATTTTCGAAATCCTCTAGCCGCCCACCCGGCGACAGATCGTTCACAATCTAGAGACGGAATCGATTCGTCGTCAACTGATGCCTTACCGCTTTGGCTTCGGTCGGCCGATCGAGCGCTTTTCTGTTGCAAGATGAGGCAACAGAGTCAAAACTCTCCGACGCGTAAAGGGGAACGCAGGGGTAATCGCAATGGCTGAAGTCATCCGGAGTTCCGCCTTCTGGCGGTCCTTCCCTATATTCGAAGAGTTCGACAGCGAAACCCTGTGCGAGCTCTCGGGCATCGCCAGCTATCGCAAATGGTCCGCGGGCACGGTCATTTTCCAACGCGGCGACCAAGGCGACTACATGATCGTGGTGGTTTCCGGGCGCATCAAGCTTTCGCTGTTCACGCCGCAAGGCCGCGAACTCATGTTGCGGCAGCACGAGGCAGGGGCGCTGTTCGGCGAAATGGCGCTGCTCGACGGACAGCCGCGATCGGCGGATGCGACGGCCGTCACCAACGCCGAGGGCTATGTGATCGGCAAGAAGGATTTCCTCGCCCTGATCACGCAAAGGCCGAGGACCGCCGAGGCGGTGATCCGCTTCCTCTGCGCGCAATTGCGCGACACGACGGACCGGCTGGAAACCATCGCGCTCTACGATCTCAACGCCCGCGTCGCCCGCTTCTTCCTGGCGACGCTTCGCCAGATCCACGGCAGCGAGATGCCGCAAAGCGCCAATCTCCGGCTGACGCTCAGCCAGACGGACATCGCCTCGATTCTCGGAGCGAGCCGGCCGAAGGTGAACCGCGCGATCCTGTCGCTGGAGGAGAGCGGCGCGATCAAGCGAGCGGACGGCATCATCTGCTGCAATGTCGGCCGCCTGCTGAGCATCGCCGATCCGGAGGAGGATTGATGCCGCTCGCCTGAAAGGGGGCGGTTTCAAAAACTTGGAGCGGTTGAGCGTAAGGCCGAGGATGCATCACCGCATAACCCCGCTTTCCGGAGGAATCATCGCCAGCCTCGCCGTGGCGCTGCTGCTCTATCTCTCTGCCGGAACCATCCTCGAAACCCAGCGTGAGCTCTTTTTCGATAATCTCACCCAATGGGTCCCCTCGCCGAGGTCGCCCGACATCATCGTCGTCGACGTCGACCGCAAGGCCTATGAAGCGCGTGGCGGCAGCTGGGACAGGGCCGCAACCGCCGATCTGATTACACGCCTGGCCGCGGCCGGGCCGAAGACGATCGCCGTCGATTTCGTTTTCAGTTCCGCCTGCGACCCGGCTTCGCCCGCAAACGCCGCGCTCGCCGCGGCGATCGGCAGGGCACCCGCGGCCCTCGGCTTCCTGGCGGCCGACCGCGTTCTCGAACGGCCGCGCCCCGTGCCGCCTCTGGCCCTCCGGCGTCAGCTGGCCGTCCCCGCGCAGTGGTTTATCGAAGGGGCAGAGACCTCTTGCCCGGCCTTCATGGACCGGGCGAAGGCTGCGACGGCGGCTTTTCTCGTCGGCGACGAAGACGCGCGGGTCCGGCGCGTTCAGGCTTTCGCCATACTCGGCAACGATGCCTACCCGGCGCTCGGCATCGAAGCGGGGCGGCTTGCCGCCGACAGCAGTACGCCGGTTCTCGGCGGAGAACCCGCCTGGCTGAGGCTCGATCACGCGATCATCCCCCTCGACGAGAACGGCAACCTGCGCTTCCCCGCAAGTTCCGAGGAGGCGATCGCCGTCCGCACGATCTCTGCGGCCGAAGTCCTCGCCGGTCGCTGGGAGAAAGGTCGTTTGGCGGGAAGGCTCGTCTTGATCGGCAGCAGCATGCCGAGCCTTGGCGGCCTTCGGCCCACCGCCTCCATGCCGCTCCAGCCGTCGGTTCAGATCCACGCCGATATCGCCAATGCGATCATGACGGGGTTCGTGCCCTACCGTGGCAGCAATCTGCCATTGATCGAGGCGGTCTTCGCCTTCGCAGCGGGAGTCGCCGCAGCATATGCAGCAACCAGGCTTCGCCCAATGGCATCCCTTATGCTGGGCGCTGCGACGGTGCTCGCCATCATCGCCTTTGCCGGTGCGATCTATGCCTCCACCGGTTGGCTCTTCGACGCAGTCGGCACATCATTGGCACTGGTTGCGGTGCTCGTCGTCACCAGCGCATTGCAGTTCGCGCGCACGCGGCGCGCAGAGGCGATCGCCCGGCGGAAATTCTCGCAATATCTGCCGCAATCCGTGGTGGCGCGTTACATAGACGAGCCCGATCGCGGGCGCATGGCCGGTGAGGAACGCCCGGTGACGGCGCTCTTCACCGATATCGAGGGTTTCTCGACACTTTCGCAAAAGCTTGGTCCCCGCGAACTCGTGGCCCTGCTCGACGTCTATTTCGCCGAGGTGAACGCGCTCGTCGCCGGGCATGGCGGCATGGTCGACAAGGTCGTCGGGGATGCCGTCCATGCTCTCTTCAATGCGCCAGAGGACCTGCCCGACCATGTAGACAAGGCGATCGGCTGCGCCGCGGCCATCCATGTTCTGACCGAGGAGATGCGCAGACGCCCGCAATTTGCCGAACACGGCTTCGGCAGGACGCGCATCGGCATCGAAACCGGGCCGGCGGTACTGGGAGAGGTGGGCGCCGGAGGGAAGCTCGACTACACCGCCCATGGCGATGCGGTGAACCTCGCCGCTCGCCTTCAGGAGGCGAACAAGTTTCTCGGCACCGCCATCTGCGTCGGCCCGGCAGCGGCTGCGCAGTCGAATGCGGCGCTCAGATCCCTTGGACGCCACGATATCAGAGGCTTCGGATTGATGGAGCTATTTACGGTAGCGAGCGATGGGCTGAACAAGCACCTTCGAGCGGAATGAGGACCGCCACCGCAGCGCGGGATGCCGGCCATCGCCGCTACCTCAACCCGACGCTCGCATAGGCCTGACGAATCCGCACCTCTCCCCAGCGCGTCGGTTCGCTGGGAGCGGCGCCCGGGCGGCTGATATCGACGCCCTGGCCGGCCGCAACTGTCCGTGTAACGCCGCCGCCCCGAACGGACACCACGCCATGTTCAACGAAGACCGCGAACGCCGCTCGGCTCGGGCCGCAGAAGAATTTCGTTCCGCGAACGCCGATCATGCCGAAGGCGGTGCGCACCGCGACGTCCGTCTTGGGCAAGCCTTCGGGCCGGTCGAAGACCATCCGGCCCAGTCCCAGCTCCAGGGTTCCGCCCTGGCCGGCGATGTAGCTGTCGATCAGCAGTTCCGTTTGCGGACCGAGCAGGATACGCGTTTCGCTGAGGGCGAGATCGGCGAAGCTGTTGCTGCTCGTCAGGACATAATCCTTGTCGAGAACCGCGCCGCCGATCGCCAGCCGTTCCTCGTCCCCGCCCTGCCGACGGCGGACGTTGCCGCGGATTTTTGCGGCCTTGCCCACGACCGGAGCTGCTGCCGTCGAACGGCCGCCCGATACGGCGGCAAGCAACAGCCCGCCAAGAAAGATCCGTCTCCTCACCTCGAACTGCCGCATCGGCTTCTCCGCTGGGTTTCGCAGCGCTCCCTGTTCGGCCTCCGGCTCCTCACGAGGATAGACCGAGGCGTCCCCGATGCAAGGCGCATCTTGGGGTCTGCCTGAACTCACCGTTTCATCGCCTTCGCCGCTGTTTCCCGCGGAACAGATACCGGGCCGGAGCGACCCTAGAATGTGCGGGCAAGAGGGAGCGCACCATGACGAAATACGTTGAATCGAGCCTTCGCACCGGCCTGCATCATCTGCTTGCGGCGGCCGTGCTCCTGCCCCTCTTCGCGATCATGCCTTCCGCGGCGCGTGCAAGCGATCTCACAGCCGCCGAGCAATGCGACCGCGAGGCCGGCAGCGAATTCGATCTCGAACGCAACAGGGCTTTCCCGGCCGTTGCGACGCAGGACATCCGCATCGGAGTGGCGCTTTCCGCCTGCCGCGAGGCCTATAATCAGAACGGCGGCGCCCGGACGCAGTTCCAGCTCGCACGCGTTCTCGACAAGGCTGGACAGAAGCTGCAGTCGGCACGAATTCTCGCCGAAGCCGCCGCGAACGGCCACGTTCTGGCAATGGCAAGCTATGCCCATCTCCTCGCCGAGCGCGGCATGACCGGTAAGTCCTCCGGCGATTTGCTGACCGCCCGGCGCTTCGCGCAGGCAACCGTGGACCGGTTGCAGTGATGAGGGCGGCGGTCCGGTCTCCCGCATAGGTCCGACCCGCCCGAAAATACCGCTTGACGCCTGCGAGCAGGCGCAGGAGCGTGACCCGTGAGACATCAACGCGGGACGCACATGACGAAGCTCATCATTTTCTCCGACCTCCACATGGTGCCCGAAGGCGAGACGATCATCGGACTGGACCCGTACCGGCGGCTCGCAAACGGCATCGCCCACGTCAACCGCTATCATGCGGATGCCGACCGGGTGATCTTCGCCGGCGATCTGACGCATCGGGCGGACCGCGCTTCCTACGAGCGGCTGAAGACTCTTATAGCCGAACTCACCCCACCGGCGGCGCTCATGATCGGCAATCACGACCGGCGCGAGGTGTTTCTCGACGTCTTCACCGAGACGGCGACAGACGTGAACGGCTTCGTCCAGCAGGTGCTCGATTTCCCCGATTGCCGCGCGATCCTGCTCGATACGCTGTTTGCACCGCCCTACGACTATCCGGTGAGTCACGCCGGTCACCTATGCGACAGGCGGCTTGCGTGGCTCGGCCGGCAACTCGAAGAGGCCGGCGGCCGGCCGACGCTCATCTTCATGCACCACCCGCCGCATGTCAGCGGCTTTGCCGGTATGGACATGATCCGCCTCATCAACGAAGACGATTTCTACGCTCTTGTGAAGCGGCACGGCAATGTTCGTCATATCTTCGCCGGGCATGTTCACCGCACCATCAGCGGCTCCAGTCGCGGCATTCCCTTCTCGATCTTCAAAAGCCCCGTGCACCAGCAGCCGATGCCCTTCGACACGGCGGACGCATCTCTTTCGGTGGACGAGCCGGCGGCCTACGGCATAGCGCTGGTGACCGGCGACGGCGTGCTCGTGCATACGGAAGACTACGAGATAGCAAGGCGCGACGCGGTGGGGGCGTGACCTTCCGGCGCGAGCGGCAGGCATTCCGGCGCCACCCGCTTCGTGGTAGGCTGATGCCATGAGCCAGTCCGTTCCCGCCAATCAGAATTTCGACTGCCAGAGCTGCGGCGCCTGCTGCGCCTATTCGGCCGACTGGCCGCGTTTTTCGCTCGAGACGGAGGAAGAGCTCGAGCGCATACCGGCAGACTATGTGGCTGCGGATCTTGGCGGCATGCGTTGCGAGAGCGGCCGCTGCACGGCGCTCGAGGGCAAGCTCGGCCGTTCCGTCGCCTGCAAGGTCTACGATATACGCCCCATCGTCTGCCGCACCTGCATGCCGGGGGACGACGAGTGCCTGATGGCGCGGGAGCAACTTTTCGGGACTGCATGCTGATTTTCGTCCGGAACATTCGCCTGCGCTCCGTATAGTCCTCCTTTTGCCTGGCCTATCGTGGAGAAACATTCGGTCATAGTGCTAATTTGCCGGATGGATGTTCGGCGATGTCACGCGTATTTTCTGCCACGACATCAGGGCGTCGATAGCGCCCGCTACCGTTCCGTGGAGGACAGCGTTCAATGAGCCCGAGCCCGCTTCAAAAAACCCCGGCCGAGGTCGCCCCGGCGCCGTTCGCCGACTTCGCACCGCCGGTCCGGCCGCAAAGCACACTGCGTCAGGCGATCACGGCCGCGTACCGCCGCCCGGAAACGGAATGCCTGCCGCCGCTCGTCGAGGCGGCCACGCAATCGAAGGAAACACGGGACGCGGCCGCACGAACGGCCCGCAAGCTGATCGAGGCGCTGCGCGGCAAGCACAGCGGCTCCGGCGTCGAAGGCCTGGTGCAGGAATATTCGCTTTCCAGCCAGGAAGGCGTGGCACTCATGTGCCTTGCGGAAGCGCTCCTGCGCATTCCCGATACGGCGACGCGTGACGCGCTGATCCGCGACAAGATCGCCGACGGCAACTGGAAATCGCATCTCGGCGGCAGCCGTTCGCTCTTTGTCAATGCCGCGACCTGGGGTCTCGTCGTCACCGGCAAGCTGACCTCGACGGTCAACGACCGCAGCTTGTCGGCGGCGCTGACGCGTCTCATTTCGCGTTGCGGCGAGCCGGTGATCCGGCGCGGCGTCGACATGGCCATGCGGATGATGGGCGAACAGTTCGTTACCGGCGAGACGATTCAGGAAGCGCTGAAGCGTTCGAAGGAACTCGAGGAAAAGGGCTTCCGCTACTCCTACGACATGCTCGGCGAGGCGGCGACCACGGCCGCCGACGCGGAACGGTATTACAGGGATTACGAGAGCGCCATTCACGCGATCGGCAAAGCCTCCGCCGGCCGCGGCATCTATGAAGGCCCCGGCATCTCGATCAAGCTCTCGGCGCTGCATCCCCGTTATAGCCGCGCGCAGGCCGCGCGCGTGATGGGCGAACTGCTGCCGAAGGTCAAGGCGCTCGCTCTCCTCGCCAGGAATTACGATATCGGCCTCAATATCGACGCCGAGGAAGCCGACCGGCTGGAACTGTCGCTCGATCTCCTCGAGGAGCTCTGCCTCGACGGCGAGCTCTCCGGCTGGAACGGCATGGGCTTCGTCGTGCAGGCCTACGGCAAGCGCTGCCCCTTCGTTCTGGACTTCATCATCGATCTCGCCCGGCGCTCCGGGCGGCGCATCATGGTGCGGCTCGTGAAGGGCGCCTATTGGGATGCCGAGATCAAGCGGGCGCAGCTCGACGGGCTCGCGGATTTCCCGGTCTTCACGCGCAAGATCCACACCGACGTCTCCTATATCGCCTGCGCAGCCAAGCTGCTTGCCGCGACCGATGTGGTCTTCCCGCAATTCGCGACACACAATGCCCAGACGCTCGCCGCCATCTATCACATGGCAGGCAGGGACTTTCAGGTGGGCAAATACGAATTCCAGTGCCTGCACGGCATGGGCGAGCCCCTTTACGAAGAGGTCGTCGGCCGCGGCAAGCTCGATCGTCCCTGCCGAATCTATGCGCCTGTCGGCACCCATGAGACGCTGCTTGCCTATCTGGTCCGGCGCCTGCTCGAAAACGGCGCCAATTCCTCCTTCGTGCATCGCATCAACGACCCGAAGGTTTCGATCGACGAACTGATCGCCGATCCCGTCGAAGTCGTCCGCGCCATGCCGGTCGTCGGCGCCAAGCACGACAGGATCGCCTTGCCGGCCGAGCTCTTCGGCGATGCGCGGACCAATTCCGCAGGCCTCGACCTTTCCAACGAGGAAACGCTTGCGTCGCTTACGGAAGCGCTGAAGGAAAGCGCGGCCATGAAGTGGAGCGCCGTGCCGCGGCTCGCAACCGGTCCCGCTGCCGGCGAGACGCGCGCGGTTCTGAATCCCGGAGATCATCGCGACGTCGTAGGCTCGGTGACCGAGACCTCGGAAGAGGACGCACGGCGCGCCGTGCGCCTTGCCGCCGAAGCGGCGCCGGATTGGGCGGCCGTGCCGCCGTCCGAACGGGCCGCCTGCCTCGACCGCGCCGCCGAGCTGATGCAGGCCCGCATGCCAACGCTTCTCGGACTGATCATCCGCGAGGCGGGCAAATCGGCACTGAACGCCATTGCCGAGGTGCGAGAGGCGATCGATTTCCTGCGCTACTATGCCGAACAGACGCGCCGCACGCTCGGCCCCAGCCACGAGCCGCTCGGGCCGATTGTCTGCATCAGCCCGTGGAACTTCCCGCTGGCGATCTTCACCGGGCAGATCGCCGCCGCGCTCGTGGCCGGCAATCCGGTGCTCGCCAAACCCGCGGAAGAGACGCCGCTGATCGCCGCCGAGGGTGTGCGCATCCTGCATGAGGCCGGCATCCCGGCAAGCGCGCTGCAGCTTCTTCCGGGCGACGGACGCGTGGGTGCGGCGCTGGTCGCCGCAGCCGAGACCGCAGGTGTGATGTTCACCGGATCGACGGAAGTCGCGCGGCTGATCCAGGCACAGCTTGCCGACCGCCTTTCGCCCGACGGCCGGCCGATCCCGCTGATCGCCGAAACCGGAGGCCAGAATGCGATGATCGTCGACTCCTCGGCGCTTGCCGAGCAGGTGGTCGGCGACGTGATCACATCCGCCTTCGACAGTGCCGGCCAGCGCTGCTCGGCGCTGCGTGTGCTGTGCCTGCAGGAGGATGTGGCCGACCGCATCCTGACGATGCTGAAGGGCGCGTTGCACGAATTGGATATCGGCCGCACCGATCGGCTTTCCGTGGATGTCGGGCCGGTCATCACGTCAGAGGCGAAGGACAACATCGAGAAGCACATAGAGCGGATGCGCGGGCTCGGCCGCAAGGTCGAGCAGATCGGGCTTGCCTCGGAGACCGGAGTGGGCACCTTCGTGCCGCCGACGATCATCGAACTCGAGAAGCTTTCCGATCTTCAACGCGAGGTTTTCGGGCCGGTGTTGCACGTCATCCGCTACCGGCGCGACGATCTCGACCGGCTGGTGGACGACATCAACGCCACCGGCTATGGCCTCACCTTCGGGCTCCACACGCGCCTCGACGAGACGATCGCGCATGTGACGAGCCGCATCAAGGCCGGCAACCTCTACATCAACCGCAACATCATCGGCGCGGTGGTGGGCGTTCAGCCCTTCGGCGGGCGCGGTCTTTCCGGTACCGGTCCCAAGGCCGGCGGTCCGCTTTATCTCGGCCGCCTGGTTACGACCGCACCGGTTCCGCCGCAGCACAGCTCGGTGCACACGGATCCGGTCCTTCTCGACTTCGCCAAGTGGCTCGACGGCAAAGGTGCGCGCGCGGAGGCCGAAGCGGCCCGCAACGCCGGCAGCAGCTCGGCCCTTGGCCTGGATCTGGAACTGCCCGGCCCGGTCGGCGAACGCAATCTCTATACCCTCCATGCGCGCGGCCGCATCCTCCTCGTCCCGGCGACGGAGAGCGGGCTATACCACCAGCTCGCCGCAGCGCTCGCGACCGGCAACAGCGTCGCGATCGATGCCGCCTCCGGTCTGCAGGCTTCGCTGAAGAACGTGCCGCAAACGGTTGGCCTGCGCGTCTCCTGGTCAAAGGACTGGGCCGCCGACGGGCCCTTCGCCGGCGCGCTGGTCGAAGGTGACACCGAGCGCGTCCGCGCCGTCAACAAGGCCATCGCCGCCCTGCCCGGCCCGCTCCTGCTCGTCCAGGCCGCATCGAGCGAGGAGATCGCCCGCAACCCGGACGCCTATTGCCTGAACTGGCTCGTGGAAGAGGTTTCCGCCTCGATCAACACGGCGGCAGCCGGCGGCAATGCCAGCCTGATGGCGATCGGCTGAGCGCTCCGATTTGCCCCTCCCCATCCCTCCCCCTTGTGGAGAGGGGTTGGGGAGGGGTGACCTTGACGATGACGGTGCGCCATCCGTCCGCTATGACCGCTGGAAGAATCGGGACAAAGCGGATGTTCACGCTCCAACGCATCGAGACCTCGACACAGGAAATCAAGAAGAGCCGCTTCCTGGCGATTGCCGGGCCGATCGAGGACGAATCGTCGGCCAAGACCTTCATTGCCGCCCACTCGGACACTGCGGCCAATCACAATTGCTGGGCTTGGCGGGCCGGCCAGAGCTATCGCTTCAGCGACGACGGCGAGCCGAGCGGGACGGCGGGCAAGCCGATCCTTGCGGCGATCGACGGTCAGTCGCTGGATCGCGTCGCCGTCGTCGTGACGCGCTGGTTCGGCGGCATTCTGCTCGGCAGCGGCGGACTGGTCCGTGCCTATGGCGGCACGGCGGCGCTCTGCCTGCGGGCGGCGGAGAAGATCGAGCTCATCGAGCGCCAGCGCGCCGAGATCGCCTGCGACTTCGCCGATCTCGCGCTCATCAAGGCGCGGCTGGCAACGCGCGGCGTGTCGATCGCCTCCGAGAGTTTCACCGGCACCGGTGCGGTGCTGTCGGTCGAGATACGGCAAGACGCATTAGACGACGTGCTCGCTCTGGTGAGCGATCTCAGTCGCGGCAAGGCGCTCGTGACACTCTGCGACTGAGCTTTCATCTGCGCCACTCTCGTCATAGTTATGCCAACCACCCGGAGCTGAAGTTCCGGCAGCAAGATGGAGAGGATACATTCGATGAAAACAAGGATCTTGGGACGAACGGGCGCCACGATTTCGGAGATCGGTTTCGGCGCCTGGCAAATCGGCGGCTCCTGGGGCGACGTCAGCGAGGAGGATGGCAAGCGCGCGCTCAATGCCGCCCTCGACAGCGGCGTCACCTTCATCGACACGGCGGACGTCTATGGCGACGGGCGTTCCGAAAAAATCATCGCCGCGGTGCTGCGGGAACGGGGCGGGGAGAAACCATTCGTCGCCACGAAGGCGGGGCGCCGGCTCAATCCGCACGTGGTGGAGGGCTATACAGGCGGCAATATCGAGGCCTTCATCGACCGCAGCCTCGCAAATCTCGGCGTCGAAACGCTTGATCTCGTCCAGCTCCACTGCCCACCGCCGGAGGTCTACTACCGGCCCGAGGTCTTCGGCGCGCTCGATGGGCTGGTGACCAAGGGCAAGATCCGCCATTACGGCGTCTCGGTCGAGAAGGTCGAAGAGGCCCTGAAGGCTATCGAATATCCGGGCGTCGCCACGGTCCAGATCATCTACAACATCTTTCGCCAGCGGCCGCAGGACCTATTCTTCGCCGAGGCGAAAAAAAAGAATGTCGGCGTCATCGTGCGCGTGCCGCTGGCGTCCGGCTTGCTTTCGGGCAAGATCGGCAAAGATACGGTCTTTGCTCCAGACGACCACCGCAACTTCAATCGTGACGGCGAAGCCTTCGACGTCGGGGAGACCTTTGCCGGCGTGCCCTTCGACGTGGCGCTGCAGGCGGTCGACGAGCTTCGTACGCTGGTGCCCGCGAATGTGCCGATGGCGCAATTCGCCTTGCGCTGGATCCTCGCGCAAGACGCCGTTTCCGTCGTTATCCCCGGAGCCCGCAATGCCGCGCAGGCGCAATCGAACGCCGCCGCCAGCGCCCTTGCGCCGATCGACGGCGCGACGCTCGCGGCAATCGCGGCGCTTTACGAGCGGCTCGTCAAGGTTCATGTTCATCAGCGCTGGTGATGGATGAAGTGGTGAGAGGGTGATGACGAGGGAGGCATTCGATCTCGAACGCTTCGTCGCGGCGCAGGAAGGCACCTATCCGGCTGCGCTTGCGGAGCTTCGTGCCGGGGCCAAGCGGACCCACTGGATGTGGTTCATCTTTCCGCAGATCGCGGGCCTCGGCCATTCGCCGACGGCCCGTTTTTATGCGCTGTCGGGCCTCGGCGAGGCGCGCGCCTATGTCGAACATCCGCTTCTCGGCCGACGTATTCTCGAATGCACGGAAGCGGTCAATGGGGTCAGGGGGCGCAACGCTCTTGAGATCTTCGGCCGGCCGGACGATCTGAAGTTTTGCTCATCGATGACGCTCTTCGAAGCGGCGGCGCCTGATGTCGGCGCCTTCACCCGGGCGCTCGACCTTTACTTCGACGGCGTCCGGGACCCGAGGACGATCGAGATTCTCGGGAAGAGCTGAACCGCGCTTAAAAGGATGCGGCCGCTCCCTGCGACAGGACGAGCAGGAACAGCACCGCACAGACCGTCAGGCCGGCGATGATGAGCATCAGTTCCTTCATCATATAGCGATACATCGCGTCCCTCCTTTGCGGACGGCGAGTGCTGCTCCAGCACCGCACGTCCGGTTCGACGTGCAAGGGGCTGTAGTGCTTCGCATTGCCGCATGCCTTGATCCTGAGCCGGTCAAGGCTCAAGCGAAGGTGCAGCGGATCTAATATGGGAATCCGTTATGCGACTTTAAGTTCCGCGCGAAGCACAAGTGTGTGAACGCCGGCGAGCACCCGATGGAACGTCGCGGGCGCGCCCCGTTCAATACCACTTCACCCGCCTCAGATGAGAGTTGCGAGCGCTGGCCGGAACACTATCTCCAGGAGTCCATCGCTCTAAAGCGCCCTTCATCGCACAAACTATGCAGGAGCTTGCTCATGCTTGTCAGGCTGACCGTACAGACGATCGTCTGGTTCGGGTTCATCGGAGGCGTCCTCTTTCTGTCGGCCGGAACGCTCGCCTGGCCCGCGGCGTGGGCCTACCTGTTCCTCACGCTTGCGCTTTCGTTCCTCGTCGGGCTGCTCCTTGCCCGGCACGATCCCGCCCTGCTCAAGGAAAGACTGGCTGCCCCAATCCAGGAGGGTCAGCCGCTCGCCGACAAGGTGCTCCTTTCGGTGATTCTCCTGTTCCTTGTCGCCGGCTTCGCCTTCATGGCGCTCGATGCAGCGAGATTCAAATGGTCTTCCATGCCGGTCTGGGTGCAGGCTCTGGGTGCGCTGCTCCTCGTCCTCTCCATCGGATTCAGCTATCGGACGTTGCGCGAAAACAGCTTCGCATCGCCGGTCGTCAAGGTGCAGACGGAGCGTGCGCAAAGCGTGATCACCACGGGACCCTATCGTTACGTCCGTCATCCCTTCTATACGGGCAGTCTTCTCTTCGTCGCCGCAACCTCTTTGTTCCTGGGCTCCTGGTGGGGCCTGCTCGTGGCACTCGGACTGGCGGCATTGCTCGCGATCCGGGTCGGCATAGAGGAAAAGGCGCTGCGTACAGGCCTCGCCGGCTACGCTGCCTATGCGGAACGCGTGCGCTACCGGCTCGTGCCCTACGTGTGGTAGCAGACCCGGCCGTTGGCCGTTGACTCCTCCGATGATGAGAGGAGAATGTCATCTTCCGCGTCACTACAGTGCCCCGCGTCCCGCCGGACGCCCGAAAGCTGCTGTAGCACTTTGAAGCGCTGCATTTTTTTCTTGAGTCCAAACGGCTTGGGGAGACTGCAGCAGGATAGGAGAGGCGCCTACGATGACGATCGCCAGGAGACTTCAGGACTATATCGACAGCGAAGGGATCACCTACGACACCCTCGCGCATCACCGTACCGCAACCACCAGTCAGACCGCCGAAGCCGCCCATGTGCCGGGCAACAGGCTCGCCAAGTCCGTGGTCGTTCACCACGAGATGGGCTATGCGCTCGCCGTCGTCCCGGCCACGCATCGGGTCGAGCTCTCCACCCTGCAGGACGTCATGAACCGCCGTCTCGGCCTCGCCTCGGAGGAAGAGGTCAGCGAGCTCTTCAACGATTGCGAGACCGGAGCCGTCCCGCCAATCGGGGAGGCCTATGGCGTGCCGGTCATTCTCGACGAGAGCCTCGACAGGGCAAACGACGTCTATTTCGAGGGCGGCGACCACAGGACGCTCGTGCATATGAGCGGCACCAATTTTCGCAACCTCACGAAGGACGCGCGGGTCGCCCGGTTCAGCCACCCGTCATGATCGGGACAGCGGCACAGGCAGGCCCGATGCCGCTCAGCCTTCTTTGCTACTGCCCGACCTGCACGCGGTAGACGGTGACCAGGGTTGCGCCCGGCGCGAGAGCTTCCGCAAGCCGCCAGCGGATCTGGCGGTAATCCGATGCCTCGGCCACGACGCGGCTCTTCGTCCCGTCTGCCAGAACGACCGTCTTATAGGCCGGGATACTCTGCCAGGATTCACCCTCGATCAGCACCTCGAAGGCCGCCTTCTGCGAAACCGCCAGCCCCGCATCTATGAACGAGGTGTTGGCCGGGATCGGCCCATTGATGATCAAGCCGGAAAGCGGTTCTTTCGACACGTTGCTGTAACGTCCCGTATATTGCAGGAGAGCACCCGGAGCAGCCGCATCGGCCGACGAGAAGGTCTCCTTGCCGTCCTCCCCGGTCTCGACGCTTTGCGCTGCAAGGCTGACCGACAACGGCGCCGCCTGTTCCTGCGCGGCCACGTTCCACGAGGCCAAGGCAAGCCCGGCCGCCAAGAGCGATGATATGATCCAGTGCCTCACAGTGCCTCCGTCCGAAACGCCGTCCATCTGCCGGCTGCAGAATGGCAATACGACGCACGATTTGCCGCACGGCCGGGGCGCCGATCGCTCCCGGCCAGCGTGAATTTCACACCCGCTTAGGCCACGAATGCCCGCTTATGAGCAAATAAGACTGCCCCTCGCGCCGCCACTTGTTTGATTTCCTCATTCCTGTGCTCGTTACAGGAATCCAGGCAGACCAAGTCCTTGGGCTGGAGAAACTCTCCCGCGCCGCAGACGCGGCGCTGCTGGATCCCTGTGACGAGCACAGGGGATGAGGTGGAGAGGGTGCGGTCCCTCGGCGCGCTTCATAAACCGTGAAGATAGTGAGGCGACACGACGGGTCCCGGGTCACGCCCGTATACAGCGTCCCGCTTCGCTTCGATGTAGTAGCCGCACATCCCAGTTCCTCATTCCTGTGCTCGTCACAGGAATCCAGCCCAGACCAAGTCCTTGGGCTGAAAGAACGCTTCCCGCGCCGCAGACGCGGCGCTGCTCTCATCCCTGTGACGAGCACAGGGATGAGGTGAGGAGAGATCGCAGTCCTCCGAAAAGCACTTTGAGCTGCTGCATGTTTTTGTCCTTTGATCGGCTACGATCAGGGACACATGCAGTGGCGCACCGTCGGTACTCAAGGAATTCAAACGCATCGCCATGCGTGCCGACAAAACCGCTCAACAGCCCTTAGTTCGCGATCCTGACCTGGAATGCGACGTTGCCCGTGGCGCCGGGGCTCATGGTTCCGGTGCAGTCCCAGCGCAGGGGGCCGGCATAGCCGCTCACACCTCCGGCGGCCGGAACGGTCAGGGTGCAGCTCATGCCCGAGGGTGCGACGGCGGCAGCGGGGGGACCGGAGAGCCTGGTATAGGCCGGCGTCTCGTCCTGGATCGAGAGCTCGGACACCGCCTCTGCCGACGGGTTGGTGAAGGCGATCCGGTATTCGAGGATGTCGCCGGGCGCGCCGGCCGAGGAGACCGCGAAGCCGCTGCCCGACGTCACGTTGCGCACCCGCTTGACCAGGCTGATCGTGCCGGCTGCCGGCACCGTCAGCACGTCGTGATCGGTGAGCGGGGCCAGCGACGCCAGCGTGCCCGAAAGCGCCGTGTCGGCGGTCACGTCATATTCGAGGGCGGCGCCCCCGGCCGCACCGGCCGACGCCTGCACCCGCACGATCAGGCACACCTCCTCGCCCGCAGCGACACTGACCGCTCCGGCCGCCGCGGTTTCGCCGCTATCGAGCGTTCCCGAGCAGTCTTCATCCCGAAAGAGCGTGTAGGTGAAGGCGGACAGAGCGGGCCGGCCGATGGCATTGGCGATGGAGAAGCTGGCCGTCGCCGCGGTCGTGGCCGTGTAGCGATGCGCCAGAAACACCGTGCCCCCCGGCGCCACCGTCGCCGCGCCGTCATCAGCAAGTCTCGGCCTCTCGATGACGCCGAAACGGACGGAATGATAATCGGTCGTCGTATTGTAAGTGAAGGCGACGGCATCGTATCCGGGCGTCGCGACCGTGCCGCCGGTATTGCCGGCTCCGCCGCTGACCCCGGCAAGCTCGGTCACCGGATCGCGCACGACGCAGACGCTGGCCCCGCCGGCAGGCCCGGCAAGCGGCAGCGAGAACGTGCCGTCGCCGGCCGTAACCGTGCTGGCATAGGTGGTGGCCCCGCAATCGGTGAAGCGGACAGGAACGCCGCCAAGGCCTGCCTCGCCGCCGTCCAGTGCGGCGTTGTGGGCGGTGCCGCCGCCGGTGCCGTCGTCGCGGATCACCTGTCCGGAGAGAGTGAAGCCGACAAAGCGGTTGGTGAAGCTGCAGACGAGCTTGGCGCCGGCCCTGGCGTTCGCCGCCGGGATCACCAGCGTTCTGCCGTCGGCAACCGAGCCTATCACTTCTCCCCGGGGATTGCCGGTTTGCTGCCAGTTCTGATCCTCGCAGCGCGCCGAGCCCAGCCGCCACCCGGGCGGCAGGGACTCCTCGATCGCGGTCGGCACATCCGCCGCGGCGAGCGTGACCGGATTTCCGGTCACCGCGGTCCCCGGCGCCGACGTCGCAAGGCTGTAGCTGCCGTCGGTCGGAAAGCCGTTGTGGTTCGCCGCCGTGCCTTTGAAGGTGAAGGTCCCCGTACCGCCATCGGAGATCTTCGCGATCGTCACGACCGGCGTGACGGGCGTGACACCGAGGCACTGGTCGGTCACCGTGTTTGCGAGATTGGCCGAGATCGCGGTGATATTGGCCGCACCATTGGTCGTGCTCGGATTGGCGCAGGAGGCCGGGTCCTGCGATGTCGCCGTCGTGACCTGCGCCGTCACCGTGCAGCTGCTCGGTCCCGCTCCCAGACTGCCACCGCTCAAGGTGACCGTTTTGCCGTCGGCGCTGCCGGTGACCGTGCCGCCGCATTGCGAGGCAGCCGGTGCACTGGCGAGCGTCAATCCATTCGGCAGCGTGTCGGTGAAGGAGAGCCCGGTCTGCGCGCCCGAACCGCTCGGGTTGGACAGCGTGAAGGTCAGCGTCGTCGCCTCGCCTTTCTTGATCGAAGCGGCGCCGAACGCTTTGGTCAGGGAGGGTGTCAGCCGGATGCTGACACACTGATCCGTTACGCCGTTCGCCAGGTTGGACGAAAGCCCGGAAATATTGCCCGGGCCGTTGGTGGTGCTCGGATTGGGGCACGATGCCGAGCCCTGCGACGCCGCCGCCGTGACCTGCAACGTCACCGTGCAGCTGCTCGGCCCCGCTGCCAGACTGCCACCGCTGAGGCCGATCGTGCTGCCGTCGGCGCTTCTCGATACCTCGCCCCCGCACTGGAATGCCGCCGGCACGCCGGCCACTACGAGACCGCTCGGCAGCGTATCGGTGAAAGAGAGCCCGTTTTGCGCGGCCGCACCTGCCGGATTGGTGATCGTGAGGGTCAACGCAACGTTTTCGCCTTTCTTCACCGAACCTGCCGCGAAACTCTTGGAAAGGGACGGTTTCAGCTCGAGGATTTGCACATAGCCGTCGGCACCGTTGCGGCCATTAGAGGAATTGGTCGCGGTCGACGAGGTGGAAGGACCCGTCGCGAACAGGCTGCTTTGATTGCTTCTGCATGAGCTTCCGCCCGTCGAGGGAGTTCCGTTGTCGGAGGCATTGTACGCATATCCCGAGCCGGCTACGCCTCCAGCATACCCACCTCCGCCGCCGCCGCCGCTGCCGCCGCTGTTAACTTTAGCCGCTGACGCGCCATTGCCTGAGGTGTTGCAGTTGGATCTCGATACGAACCCGCTGGCGTTTCCACCGTGTTCGGGAGAGCGGTAGATAAAGTTCGAGTCTCCAGCGCCGCCGCCGCCGCCGCCGCCGCCGGCCGCCTTCAGTATGCTTGTCCCATTTAGCGCGAGCGAGGTGCCGCCGCCGCCGCCGCCGCCAAAGGTGCCCCCGGTTATGACCGCCCTTCCGCCGCCATCGCCGCCGCGGCCCACGCCGGTGCCTCCTTCCGCATAATCGCCCGGCAGAAAGCCGCCTTCGCCACCGCGCGCAACAGTACCGCTGATCGTGTCGCCGGGGACAACGTTCACGATCGCATCGATGATATGGGCGGCGCCGCCTCTGCTGTAGCCGGTATCGATAAACTCGTTACCGGCGCCGCCGACACCGCCGACCACCCGTACCTTCACGCGGGTCACGCCGGGCGGGACCGTGTAGGTGTACGATCCGGGACCGAAGGTCTCTGCCTGCGCCGACGTCACGAGCGCCAGAAGGTCGATGACGGCCAGTGCCGCGAGCGCACATGAAGAGACCACCCGCGCCGTGCCCCCGAACCAGGAGCCCGGCGCACGGGCCCCCCTTGCGGCAAAGCGCGCCAACCGGGAGACGGCTGCGGACCCCGCGATCATATCAGGACCGGCCCGCTGCCCGGCAACGTCTCACGGAAGCAGGCGAAATATACCCGGTGGCCGTCATTGACGAGGGAGACGGTTGCGCTTTTGGCAAAACGGGGCAGAGAGATCATCAAAAATTGCTTTCCTTCCGCATGGTTCATCTGGTTCGCGATCCTGATCTCAAATCCGGCGTCGCCGGTCCACCGAGCGCAAGAAGCTTGCGCCGAGGCGGCAATCGCCCACATCGTTGCCCCGTATGGTATCCGTCTGCAGCGGGAGGGCGGAGGCTCCTGGCCGGAAGACGTTTCCGAGTGCCCGGTGCATCACCTGCTCTCCCCTTCGACCGGCACCGTCAAACCCGCACGGTCGAAAAAGCCCCAGAGCGAATCGTCGAGCTTGATCGACAGCCGGACATAGGGGCCGGCCGTATAAATTTCGGAGACGCTCGAGGCATTGACCTTGGTAAGGTTATAGCCTGCGGCGAGGAGCACGTTCTTCGTCGGCACGAAGCCGATCTCCGCCCCGAAGCCGCTATGGCTCTGGCCGGTGAGCGGATCGTAGAAGAGCGTGCCGTTGAAGCCCAGCCGCAGGCGCAGTTCATCCTCCAGTTCGATGTCCCGCTCGATGCCCGTTTGCGCGAGAAGGACGAAAGTGTCACCGGTCACGTCGCCGACCGACTTCGCCTGGTACTGCCCGGCCTGCTTGGCGGTGATGCGCATATCCGGGCCGAGCGCCCAGGAACCGGCGGCCGACCAGTAGGCCGTGTCGGCATCGATATCGGTGGCGAAGTCGCGCTCTACCCTGATGCCGCCGAGGAAAAGGGCGTCGATGCTCTCCTCGTCGGGCCTGAGCGCGGCGCCGATGCGCAGGTGATCGCGCAGGCGCTGTTGCGTGTCGGTGTCCGCCGTGGCCAGGCGGTTTTCGATGGCCCAGGTCCACTCGCCGGCCCGCTGGCTCCAATATTGCTGGCCGTAGGCCGTATATCCACCGTCCTTGAAGGACAGTTCGGCACCGAGGCCAAGCCGCGCGTTTCCGTCGCGGAGCGTTGCGAGGTAGCCGGCCGCAAGCGTGGTCTGCGGCGTGTCCTCGTCGTCGTCCACGCCGAAAGGCAGCCCGATCAGCTCGTCGAGATCGTAGGGCTGGAAGCGCTCGATGCTCGCATAGACGCGCGTGTCCTCGCCAGCGATCCAGCCCGGCAGATCCCAATGGCCGATCTCCCAGTCGCCGGCGACACCGCCCGCGAAGCCGGTCTGCGAACCGCCACGCATCTCCCCGAAAGTCTTCACGTCGTCGCTGAAACGGTATTCGACGCCGGTCTTCATCGTTCCGGTCGCACCGTCGGCGCTGGAGAAATCGAGAAATTCCGATCCGCTCGTAGCCCAATCGACGCCCGTATAGACCTTCACGCGCTCGTTCACCTGATAGGATGCCTCCAGGAGAGCACGCAGATGCGAGAAGTCAGTGAGGTCTGCCTCGACCTCGCCTTTGAGGGCCAGGCTGGGCAGGGCGGCCGGGCTCCACTCGGCGCCGAGAACGCCCGAGGGCACGGACCGCGGCTCCTCGCCGTCGCCCGGTTCGAGGCGGACGAAGCGCATGCCGGCCGAGACGGTAAGCTCGGGATTGATCATCCAGCTCGGCAGCACTTCGACGCCGAAGCGTTCGTTGCCCGAAGGCATCTGCTGGTCGTAGAGCGCCGAAGTCGTGATCTTGAGGCGGGGCGAGACGTTCCAGTCGGCCGACACGTTCACCTCGGCACTGCCGGGGGAGAGAGACGAGCCCTCGGCGAAATCCTCGTCGGCCCGGGCGGCGCCGACGCGGAGCGTGACACGCTCTCTCTTGACCTCGTAGCCGAGACGCGAAGCAAGGCCGGTCTCGCCATCCTTGTCGACGGTCTGCGCTACTTCGACCTCGGCTTTTCCATAGGCGCCGAGATCGGCCGACACATATCCCGCGCGCACGGTGCGGCGATCGTCGAAGCTGCGCTCCGCTTCGGAGCGTATTTCGCGGTAACCGACGGCGATGCGGTCGTTCACCCGGTAGCGCGCCTCTCCGGCATAGACCCAGTAGGCGTCGCCGTCCGTCTCGAGCTCGTAGGTGACGCGGATGAAGTTCGGGTTGCCGTCGCCGTCGAAAGCCGGGACCGGCGCATTGAAGATGATCGCGTTGCCGAAATAGTCCAGCCGATAGTCGTCGAAGCGCTTGAGGAGCACGGTATCGACGACGAGCGAGGGCTGGCGCCGGTCGCGCGTGATCACCTCGACCTGTTCCGAGCCTTCCGCATAACCCGCCAGGTCCAGATCGTAAGGGCCCGACAACCCCTCGGCACGGAACTCGCGTATGACCTGGCTCTGGTCCGTTCGCCCGGCGAAGAGATCGATGGTGACGGGACCGGCTTCGACATGGGCCCGGGCACCGGTCAGCAGCCTGCTATGGGAGCCGAGCTGAAACTCGCTCGCCTGCGGAGAAATGTCTATATCGCCGTAGAGAACGTAGTTGAGACCCTTCTCGACTTTCACGTAGAGCCGGGACCGGGACTGGGCGTCATAGCCGCGCTCCGACGCATCGCCGTAAACGGGATAGTAGCGCTCCGGATCGATGTCGCGGAACAGCCGCTCCTCGGTGTCGAGATCACCGTCGTAACGCAGCGTCAGCAGAGCATCGCCCTTGATCTTGCCCTGCAGATAGAGCTCGCCGTCGACACCCGTCGTGGAGGCGTCGAAGCCCTCCAGTCCCGTGGCGGGCTCGACGCTGCCGGGCAGCCGGACCACGCCCTCGACGACACCGGCGATGATCCTCCTGCTGTCGTCGGCCAGAAGCTTGACCTCGGTCTCGAAACGGCCGAGGCCGTTGCGCACGGCGATCCTGTGCGTGCCGGAGAGCGCCGGCGGATAGTAGTCGACGAGTGCCTCCCCCTTGTCGACGAAGATCTGAACCCCCGGCTCGGTGCTGCGGATGTCGTCGGCTCCCCACCGGCCCTGACCGGACGCCTCGAGCGTCACGTCCATGGAGGCCTCGGTGGCCACGCCCTCGGCATCGACGAATCGGATCAGGACCGGGATGGGCGAGGCCGGATCGGCGAAGGCGGCGGGCGGCGCGACGAGTTCGATCCTCGCCGGACGGCCCGCCGCAAGGACCGTGATTTCCCTGCGCCCGCGGACATTGCCGAAAGGGTCCGAGAACGTGGCCTCGAGCGTGTTGCGGCCGCCTTCGAGACGGACCGCGACATATTCCGCCGCCTGAACGCCTCCTGCGGAATAGACGACACGCTGACCGACCTGCCCTTCGGAAACCGGCTCGCCGTTGAGGTTGAGCCCGAGCTTGCCGTCGGCCGGCCCCTTCACGCGGATGGAAACGATGTCGCTGTTGAGCAGGCTGTCGGATTCCAGGTCGAGAAAGCCGAGCTCGGCGGACAGCCCCTTGATCTCGGCCTCCAGATCTCGCGTGCGTTCGAGAGCCAGCGCTTTCGGCGCGCCGGTGTCGGTGTCCGCGGCCGCGGGCTTTCCGTTCTCGGGCCGGTCCCGCGCGACGATCTGCGTTTCGGTGTTCTTCGTCGCTTCGCCGTGGGACGACGACAGGCGCCCGAAGTAGTCGACCCACTCCTCGCCCCCGAGTTCCAGCCGTTCCGGAACCGGACCATTCCGGTCCGGGTCCACATTTTCGGCATAGGCCCGCCTGCGGGATTCGAGTTCGGCGAGAACGTCGTCGCGGCTGACACCCTTTCGGGGCGTGACCGCGAAATATTCGCTCGCCACCTGCCCCGGCAGCATGCGCAGATAGCGGCTGCGGGGGCTCAGCGCGTCGCGCGCCGACGTCGAGCGGGATTCGACGGTCGCCGGCAGCGTAGCCGTCGAAATGGCGACGACATGCGCCCCGGGGGGCAATCCCGGCATCGAATATTTCCCTTCGATGTCGGTCACCACGCTCGCCCCGGTCGAGAATTGAAGCTTGACGCCGGGAATTCCGGGCTCCGCACGCTCGAGAGCGCCTTTCGCCGCATCCCGCCCGGTCGGCAGATAACGGTCCTGCCGCCCGTTCTCGTTGAAATCGATGTAGACCTTGCCGAGGACGACGCCCTCATCGCTGAAGACGCCGCCGTCCCTTTCGATGCGCACCACGGCGCGCGCATCGTTGGAACGCACGGCCCCCTGCCGGCCAGATGACCCGACGCATGGGCGATATTGGCGAGCTGACCGCTGGCAGTCGGGTCGACGACCGCCATGTAGGTCAGGGTCACCGTACCGTTGGGTCCGACGAATCCGACGTCGAAGACGAGGTTCCGGCCCGGAAATCCCGAGACCTTGACGGGTTTGCCGTCGAGACGGAGCGTGCCTTCCAGGTAGGTGATGCCCTTCGGCAAGCCCGTATGGATGAAGGCGTCCAAAAGCCCTATGCCGGCGGTATTGGTCAGGGTGAGCGTATAGACCAGAATGTCGCCGGGCGCTGCGATGGCCTGGTCGACCGACTGTTCCAGCCGCAGCGCCGCGGCACCGTCGGGATCGACCGGAATATCGACACCGGTGAAGGGGCCTGTCGTCTTGAACAGCCGCCCGTAGGAGGCATCGGGGTCCAGGTTGCGGCCCCAGGCGGGAAAGGTCGTTCGCGTCGAGGGGAAGGACAGTCCCTCGGGCGGCAGCACCTCGATCCGGTACGTGCCTGCAGTCTCGGCAGCGCTTACGACGTAGAAGCCGCTCACATCGGACACGGTACGCTCTATCTCGGCGCCGGAGGCGTTGCGGACTATGACGATTGCGCCGGAGACCGCGGCGTTGCTGGCGGAGTGAAAGACGAAGCCGCCGGGATTGACGGTGAGTACGGCGGATACGTTTTGCCCGCCGCACGTTGCGCTTGCGGAAGCTTTCGTGCTCCGGTCCCCGGACAGGATGTTGTCGCCCTCCACCGCCGGCAGCACCCGCTGGAGGGGGATGAGCGTGGTGGTGAAAAGGCCGGTATTCGCCCCCGTTTCCGTCGCCAGCACCGTCTCGAGATCGGCCTCCGGATCGGTGGCAATTCTGATGGGAATTCGGTCCACACCGTCGGTGGTGTTGCACGCAGCCGCATCCAGCTTCAGCCGCACGTTGCTGTCGAGCGCCGCGCTGGTGATCGGGGTTCCGTCGGGTGCCGTGTAGGTCAGCGCGGCGCTGCCGCCCTTGACGGGTGTCTTGACGAGGTTGGAGCTTATTTCGACCCAGTCGCCACCGACCTTCTGCCAGGTGGATGCCGTATTGAGGATCGCGCCCGACTGCATGTTCCCGGCGACGGCGACCTCGAATTCGAGATTGGCGGAGAAACCGGCCGGATAATCGCCCGCCCTGAAGAAGGCGACCGCATCCACCCTCGACATATCCGCGGGAGGCGCCGTCACATAGCTGTGCTGCGGCTGCCCTTCGATATGATAGAGTTCGTTGAAGCCGCCCGTCGCCGACACCGCGGTGACGCGGGTGTTGAGCGGCCGCGGATCGCGCACCAGAACGCCCGACACCGGCGACCCGTCCACCCGCACGGCGTTTCCCTCGATCTGCGAGTAGCCGGGGGCGGCAGTGACGCCGTTGTTTCGCAGACGCAGGCTGTAGCGAAGCGGGCCGCCCGCGGGAACTTCGTCCCGGTTGGCCGATTTTTCGAGAACGAGGCCGGCGGAGGAAATCACCACCACGCCGTTGGCCGCACCGGCAGCATCGCCGTCTCTGGCGCTCAGCCGCATGCCTGCCCTGTCGCCCTCCTTCCCGGCAGCCGGCGTTTCGAACTGCACGATCACGGGCAGCTCGGTGCCGGCTGCGAGCTCGATCGCCATGTCGGGCGTGAGTTCCCATTCGCCCGGGTCGGCGGCGCCGTTGCGGTTCTGGTCTATGATGGCGACGAGGTCGGAGAAGTCGGCATCGTCGCCGGAAAGCTGTTCGGTAACGGCCGACGGGCGGGCCATCGCGTTTCCGACGTTGCGAACGTAGAAAGCGAACTGACCGGTCGAACCGGGCGCCAGATAGACGGTCTGATCGTAGACCGTGTCGATGCTCTTCACCTCTTTGACGTTGGTGACCACGATATTGGTCGATACGGACTCCTGAATGCCCAGCTTGGCGTTGAAATACGTAACGGTCGCCCGCGCCTCGATCCTGGCCCCGGCGGGCGGAGGGGCGGAGATAGCGGCAGCCGGGAACATCGAGGCAAGCGCCGCCAGGACGACGATAAATCTGCCAAGTGCCCGATACATTACCGGCATTGTCTTTCCGATTATCCTCATGCAGCGACCTTCGAGCGGACGGGACGGGACCCGCCCGCTCGATCTTCGGCGAAGCTATTGATCGATCCGGACTCGGAACGTGAGCGTCGCTTCCTGGCCGGGGCTTAATGTGCCGTGCTTCGATTGAATGGCGCCGGTCGCGCCGTCGCCCGGCTGCTGCGATATGGACGCCTCGGAACCGCCTGCGGCCGCCGCCGACGAGCCGACATAGGTGGTGTATGCGGGAACCGCGTCGTCGATCCTCAATCCATCGGCGTTTGCGGTCCCCACATTGACTGCCGTGACCCGGTAGACGATGCATTCGCCGGGAGAGGCAGCCTGCGGGTGTGGGCTGAAGTCGACGTCGGCCTCGCCGTTGCATTCGGCATCGAGCGCCTGAACCTTGGCGACGGCGACATTGCCGGACACAACGGTGACGGTTTCAGTGACCGCGTTGTTGCCCGTGTTCTGATCGGTTACCGATGCGCCGCCAGGCCCGGTAAGATTGGTTCCGACGACGATCTTCGCGCTCTCGGAAAGTCCGCTCGCCCCGGTGGAAGGCACCTGGACCCGCGAGAACAGAAGCGCGGTATCTCCCGGAGTGAGACTCCCCTCACCGACGATATCGGCCAGGCTGTTTACGAGCTTATCGCTCGAATCCCATACTCCGTTGCCGTTGATGTCGTGCCAAAGGGACTCGGCGAAACTCGGAAATGCCGGATCATAGCCGATCGCGCCGTTTTTGATTGACACGTTACCGCGGTTCTCCAGCACGTGGGTGATCACCACCACGCCGCCCGGCGCCGCCTGTGCGATCTGGTCGGTGCTGATCGCGAGATCGACCCGCTGCCTGACCGTGACCCGGTCCAGTTTCGTATCGACAACCGAAGGGCTGCTCGTCGAAGCGGCACGGAAGTAGATATTCGTTTCGCCGAGTGAACTGGGCGGAGCAGACGCCGGAGGCGTGACCCGCGCCGTGAACGTCGCCGAGGCGCCGGGACCGATCACACCGGTATTGGTCACCGTTTCGCTGCCGTTTGTGAACACGACCTGCCACCCGGCGGGCATAGCGCCGGGTGCGAAGTTCGTTTCGCTGAAGGACAGGTTGAAGCTGTCGGGTACCGAACGCTTGTTGACCACGACGAGGGTGAATTCTGCAGCCTCCCCCGGGTCTGTTTCGACGGTCGTCCAGGGCTCGCCCCCATTGTCAACGGCGGCTCCGATTGCCTTATCGCCGCCGTTCTGCAGATCGACGGTGCCGCCGCCGACGGCGGACTTGATCTGCAGCCTTGTCCGGTTCGACACGGCCGGGTTGGCGATCGCGGTGGCCGTCACCGTGGCCTCCCATGCCTCCGCGTCCGCCGACCGGGCGGAGCCGGAAGGAAGGTTTGCGCGCACGGAGACTTTCGACACAGTGTTCGCAGCCACCTGTATGTCCGGCTGGCCGTCACCGTTCGTATCCAGGATCGGCGCACCGTCCGCGACGAAAGTGAAGGTCGTCCCGGAGGGATAATTGCCCGGCGCGGCGGAAAGGTTGAAACGCTGCGCCGTATTCGAATGGTTCGTGATGATCACTTCGAAGGGCACCGGTGTGCTCGAGGGCAGATAGCCCGTCACATAGGCGACGGTGTCGTTTGCCTCCCCGTCCCCGTCGTTTTCGGATATCACGCTGCCGCCGAGATTGTTGTCCGGGAGGTCGCTTGTCGAGCGGCCGGCATAGGCCGGGTCGGTTGCCGAACGATCGGCCAGCGTGACGGCGATTGCGTCGCCGTTGTCGACCGTAATCCGCGCCTCGTTCGAGCTTTGCTGACCGGTTTGTTTCGAAACGATCGTACCGGTGTTCGCAATCGTGCCGGCCGCACCGTCCGCGACGCTCGCTTCGAATTCGATGTAGCTCGTTTTGCCGACCGGGAGGGCGGAGATAACCGCCTTGAGGCCCAGGGCCTCGTCAAAGGAATAGGATATCGTGTGGCCCTGGCCGTTCGTGTGGTCTGTCGCTCCACCCGCATCGTTCATCGTGCCGCCGTCCGACCATTTGCCCGTTCCCGCCACGTAGACGAGCTCGTCAGGCAGGACGTCCGAGATTTCCACGTCGGTGGCATCGGCTCCGCCGGTATTGGAGTAGTTGAAACGAACGCGTACCCTGTCGCCGGGTGTGAGAGAGCCTGAGCCGTCCGTATCGGCGGCGAGGCTCATGTTCTTGGTGAACTGCAGAACGGCGCCGTCCACGACATTTACGGTGTCCGTATCGGAGTCGTTCGGCTGGTTCGGCGTGCCGGAAACGAAATTGCCAGCCGTTTCGAGCGTGCTGGCGGCGGTGATCTTGAGCGTGGGACTGCCGGTCGCCCCCGCCGCGACATTGACCTCGATGACCACGCAGGCGCTTTCGCCCGGGTTAAGCGACCCCGTCCGGGTGATCGCCGTCAGCGTGTTCGGGACGCCGTCACAGTCGTCGTCGGCATAGATGCCGGCCACGGAAAGACCGGACCCGAGATCGGAGGTCGTCAGATCGTATCTGTCGGCGGCATTACCGACGTTGGTGACGGTATGCGGGAAGAACGCATTGCCGCCGGCAATGACGTCCTTGCTCGTATCGTTCTCGATCTGGACTCCGGCGATCGTTTTGATCGTCGTCTCGACACGGTTCGAGGTGACCGAGAAGGTCTGTCCGGCCGACTGATAAGTCGCAACCGCCTGATTGCCGATGACCGTACCGGCCGCAGGCGGCGCGGCGGATGCCGACGGCGCCATCGCCAGCAGACCTGCGGCCGCAACCAAAAGATGCGTCGATAATATCCTGCCCCACCGGTTCGCGCGCCGGTCGCCCATTTCCAAGATTCTAGAATTTGCTCGCATGCAGTCGCCTTCCCCTGACCGATTTCGAACGGGAATGGCGGGAATCGCCGCTTATATGCAAATAACCAGAACATTTTATGGGGTTTGATTGCGGGATAGTTCGTCACCGTCGCCAGAACTCGGCGCCTTTGCCGGCTCCGCCGAAGCGCAAATCAGTGAACCTTCATTCAACCTAAGGAAGAACAGGCGCGCAGTCACGAGCCGTCTTCGTGCGCCGGTACAACCTTGGAATCGTTCTAGAAAATGACGGAGTAACCGCTTCCTCCTGAAGGTTTCGTGATCCGCAAGACATCGAGCGGCGTTCCACGGGCCTGGGTCATAGGCGGACATATGGAGCGTGCCCGGCGTTGCCGCCGGAACGCCGGTTTCCGCTCGTGAGGCCGTCGGTCCTGCCTGGCAGTGGCGCTCAGAGGGCGATTGCCGTCATGGATATGGCGATGCGGGACGCGCTTCCCGCGGGAGTGAGCATCCCCAAAAGCCGCTTGCCCTCGAAGGTGTGAGATGATTCGGAAAATTTTTACGAGGCAGGCTTCAGTCCGCCTGCGTCACCCGCATGCGCCGCGGCAATGCAAGGTTCATTCTCACCGGAAACGCAGGTTTTCCTTTGTAAGCTCGTCGACCGACGAGCAGCCCATCAGCTTCATGCCGCGTTCGATCTCGATGCGCATCAGTTCCAGCGCCCGTTCGACGCCGGCCTGTCCTGCCGCAGCGAGCGGGAAGAGATAGTAGCGGCCAAGCCCGACCGCCTTCGCTCCCAGCGAGAGCGCCTTGAGCACATGGGTGCCGCGCTGCACGCCGCCGTCCATCATCACATCTATCCTGTCTCCAACGGCCTGAACGATCTCGTCAAGCTGGTCGAATGCGGTGCGTGAACCGTCAAGCTGGCGCCCGCCGTGATTGGAGAGCACGATTCCGGTGCAGCCGATCTCGACAGCGCGCTTGGCATCCTCGACCGAAATCACGCCTTTCAGACAAAACTGGCCGCCCCAGTGCTGCACCATCTCGGCGACGTCGTCCCAGGACATCGACGGATCGAGCATCTCGGTGAAGTAGCGGCTTATCGACATCGCGCCGCGGCCCATATCGACATGGTTTTCCAGCTGCGGCAGCCTGAAAGGCTCATGGCGAACGTAATTGACCGCCCAGGAGGGCTTGATCGCAAATTGCGTGATGCCGGCGAGATTGAGCTTGAAAGGAATGGCAAACCCGGTGCGCTTGTCGCGCTCGCGATTGCCCCCGGTGATGCTGTCCACCGTCAGCATCATCACTTCGATGCCGGCCTGCTTGGCGCGCCCCATCATCTCGCGGTTCAACCCACGATCCTTGTGGAAGTAGAACTGGTAGACCTGCGGGCCGTCGCAGATCCGCCGGGCCTCTTCCAGACTGACGGTGCCGAGCGAGGAGACGCCGAACATCGTGCCGAACTTCGCCGCCGCTGCCGCCACCGCACGTTCGCCCTGATGGTGGAACAGACGCTGAAGCGCGGTCGGCGAGCAATAGACGGGCATCGCCAGCCTTTGGCCCATCACCGTCACCGACATGTCGATATCGCCGACGCCGCGCAGGACATTCGGAACCAGATCGCAGCCCTCGAACGCAGTCGTATTGCGCCGGTAGGTGACCTCGTCATCGGCCGCGCCATCGATGTAGTTGAAGATCGGCGACGGCAGGCGCTGCTTTGCCATCCGACGGAAATCGTGGAAATTATAACAATCTTTCAGACGCATCTGCCCCTCGGACCCGAACGGCGGAATCAATAGCACTTTTTCGATAGAGCGGAATGAGGAAATCAAACGAGCCCCGGCGGGAATCCGGCGCTCAGTCCGTCGTCGAGCCGGCAATGATGGTGAGGCGCCGCATGGATGGTATGTGGACACTGAAGAGGAAGACGCCCCACCATTCGGCGCCGTCATCGAAATAGTCCGAAACCTCCGGCAGCCGCATGTCGGACCAGTCGAGAATTTCGCTCGCGCGGTGCGGCGGCAATATGAAGTCCCTGATCTCCTCGAACACCGCCTGCACCTCGCCGGGCCTGGCGTCGAGCGGATAGGGCGGACTGGAGAAAGCGTAGGCGAACTGCCCGCCGGTTTCGGGGCAGGCGCTTGCACCCGAGATGATCTTCACACCGTCAAGCGAGCTCAAGACCGGATCCGTCAGCTGCGATCCGTCGGCGGTCTTATAACGGCCGAGCCTCAGCAGGTTGCCGCTGTCCGGGTCGTACCAGTCGCCGAAGAATGCCTTTTCGGTGATGCGCCGGCTTCCCAGAGCGCGCAGCTTCCCGGCATCGAACCTATGGAAGTGGCGCAACGCCTGCGGAACTGCCGAAAGCACCTCCTCCTCCGTACCGCCTGCGTTCTCGAAGACCGCGAAATCGAGCACGCCCAGCATCTTATCGAAGCGTTCAAAGGCAGGCGGCAGCTTCTCGATCCGGTTCATTTCAGTTTTTGGTCCGTCCAGTCGTCCGTCTTCAGGGACTCCGCAACCCGGGTAAAAGCTCTGTCGCGGGTCACAAGGACCGCTTCGAAGGCGATCGCATGGGCAGCAATCATCATGTCGAGGGGCGCGAGAGCCGCGCCCTTGGCTTCACAGGCAGCGCGCAGGTCGCCATAGCTTCGGGCGGCAGCGCGATCCCAGGGCAACACGTCTACACGAAGAAGGAATTGCCTGACCCGTTCAGATAGCGTCCTGGGATCGCCTCGCTTGGCGAGACCGTAGAGCAACTCCCCCTCGGTGACGGATGATACGACAATGTCCGAGATGGGAAGCGAAACCAACCGATCGAGGATCTCGGGGCGGTCACCCTTGATGACATGACTGGCAATGTTGGTATCGAGCATCCACAGGCTCATTCCTTCCAGCCCTCGAACGGATCTCTATCCTGCGAAGGCTGCTTGCGGTCGGCCGGCCCCAGGAAGTCGTCCCCGACCTGATCCTTGCCATAGAGTTCAAAAAGACCGTCCCATGAATCCGGCTTGCGTGACAGAATGACATCACCGGTCTTCGGATCACGACGAACGAACACCTCACTGCCCTCGAAGCGGAACTCTGCAGGGAGCCTGACGGCCTGGCTGCGGCCGCTGGCAAATATCTTGGCTGTTTTGGTTGCCATGGTAACCTCCGCTTTCGATATCTATCATGATATATACCAGCAGAAGATGCCTATCAAGCGGAGGACATCGATGGGGACTTTCGAGACGCTGCCGATCCGTGCAGGCCGGCGGCGTTCGCCATTTCTACCCATGGCACCCGCCCCCGTTGGTATGCGCCTGATATCTCGTCGCGACTATTTCAGAACGACAACGGCTTCGACTTCGAAGAGCATGGGGTCGATTGCAAGCTTGGGAACGGGAACCAAAGTCTGCGCCGGCAGCGCGGCGCCGAACATTTTCTTGACGTTGCTGGTCAGCACCTCAAGCTTGGACATGTCGTGATCGACGACGAAGACCGTGAGCTTGGCGACCTGATCCGGCTTGGCACCGAGCGCATCGAGGGCCGTGCGCAGATTTGCATAGGCCTGCTCGACCTGGACAGCGAAGTCCGGCGACAAGGCTCCGCTGCTGTCCTGGCCGCCCTGCCCGGAGATATAGGCCAACCGGCCCTCGCTGGGCACGATCACTGCCGTGCTGTAGCCGTTCGGCGTCGGGTCGTAGAGGTTTTGCGGATTGACGATGGTCAGCTTGAGGTCATTCTCATTCGCTGTCGTGGCAGTGGGGACGCCCGTGGTCATGATGATCAGCCCTCCGATAAGCAGATGCGTGATTGCGCGTGACATGTTTTTTCTCTCGGGTCCGGGGCTGCGCGCAATGGGCCTCGCCGCCTTCGGGATTTGAACTTTTGCTGCCGCATGATCTGATGACTCGTACGGTGTACCATTCACTCGCATCGTACATAGTACGAGTCAACCGTTCAGGATCGACTTTCGTCGCCTTGTCGGCTTAAATCGGCATTCTGATCAGCAAGGAAGACGGATGACGGCCAAACGCAGCGGCGCCCGGAGCAAACGGCCTCAGCGGACAGGCGTATCGCCACCGCCCGCGCAGGAGGCGCGCAGTGAACCCTCTCTCTCCCGGCAGCGTATCGTGGCGACCGCGGTAGAACTGCTGGACGCTCAGGGAATAGACGGATTGACGATGCGTCGGCTGGCCGATCGCCTCGGCTCGGGCGTGATGAGCCTGTACTGGCACGTCGACAACAAGGAGGATGTCTTCGATCTGGCACTGGACTCAGTGCTCGAATACCGGAGACCGCCACAAACGGTCGGGTCTCAGGACTGGCGCGGAGAAGTCGTTCACATGCTCGAGGACTGGCGCGCCAGCATGCTGCGCCATCCCTGGTCGGCATCTCTGCTGCCGCGCCGGGCGCTCGGCCCGAACATCCTCAGCCGCCTGGAACTGCTGGGCAGAACCTTGTCCGGAGCCGGTGTAGCCGACGCAGATCTGAACGTCGCGATATGGTCGCTCTGGAACTATGTGATGGGCGCCACCGTCACCCGGGCGAGCTTCGACGTCTCGGACGATGACAGGGCCGCGGCACAGCAGCGCCTTACATGCCTCAACGAACACTACGCGACGATCGGACGCTCCCGTCTGCTGCTGGACAATGATTGGGACGGCGCCTTCCGGAAGGGCCTCGACTTCCTGCTAGACGGCCTCGCGCCGAGACAATGAGCGTTCGGGTTTGCTGAGGCCGTTGCGGCATGATCATGTGAATGGATGCCGCTCAGCCAACGCAGAGCCGTTCGACATTTCGAGGATTTGCAGATGACAACGAACCTTCCCGAACTGCGAAGTGCCCGTCTCATCCTCCGCAGTCCTACCCGCGAAGACGTAGACGTGCGCCTCGCGCTCGGACGCCACAAGGAAATCATCGAGGCATATGGTGGCGCCTTCGATCCTGACGCGCCCTTTACGAGGCGGCACGCGGAAGCCGCCATGCGCCACATCGAGGAGCAGGAATATGCGTGGGTAATCGATGCTGGTCGCTTCATCGGTCATGTCCGCTTTCACAGCATGGACAGGCGCGACAAGCGCGCCGCCCTCGCGATCGGCATCGATGACCCTGCCTATCTCGGCCGAGGATACGGCACAGAAGCGATCATGCTCGCTCTGGCTTATGCATTCTCGACCGGCCTCCACCGCATCTCCCTGAGGGTGCTGGCAAGCAATACCCGCGCGATCGCCTGCTATCGCAAGTGCGGGTTCCTTGAGGAAGGGCGTGAGCGGGAGTCGGCCTTCATCAACGGCCGATGGGAAGACGACATAATCATGGGGGTGCTGGACAGAGAGTTCCGCGGGCGGCCTGAGTGACCGTTTCGGGTGGAAATTCGCGTCGACGCCGTTGGACGTGAACGGGCAAGATGCGGACGGTAACGGCCATTTGGATTTCGGCCGTTACGATCGTCACATCGGCTCTCCGATCTCGATTATGTGCCCATCCGGGTCGAAGAACCTGAACACGCGTTGCCCCCAAAATTGTCGCCTGACCTCGTGAATGAGTTCGACATGCTCAGCGATACGCTTGAACGCCGCGTCGAGATCTTCGTCCTCAAAATAGAGAACGAGATTCCGCCGCCCATAGGGAGCATCTTCGTCCCGGCACTCTCCAAAAACTGTTTGGTGCAATGAGGTGCCTTCGTGAATGGCAAACCCATCGTCGAAACGGACAAAGTCGCCATGATCTTCCAGTATCCGAAGCTGTAACACTTCAGAGTAGAACCTTTTCGCACGGCCGATATCAGCCACAAAAGGCAGAGGATTCACGAATTTCATGGCACTTTCCCCACAGACCTATTCGGAGAGTGAAGAGGGCGGAGATAATGTGGAAAGAATGGCGCACCCGAAGAGATTCGAACTCCTGACCCCCAGATTCGTAGTCTGGTGCTCTATCCAGCTGAGCTACGGGTGCGTGCCTGGAAGCGGTGACCACCGCTTGCGTGGCGATCCTCTAAAGCGTCCTTTCGGCGATTGCAAGCGCCTTCGGGAAAAAATTTCATTTTTACGACGATGCAGGGAAGGAACGGAATCTCAGGAACGTCCCTTGGCGCGGAAGGCATCGAGCCGCACCGGGCGGTCCGGCAGTTCTATGCGAAACAGCGTGCCGGGAGTGGGCTTTTCGACGAGCGCGATCGTTCCGCCATGGGCGAGCACCAGTTCGCGGGCGATTGCCAGACCCAGGCCCGTTCCGCCGGAGCGCGCCGAGCCGCGGAAGGCGGCGAAGAGATTTTCGCGTGCCTTGGCAGGCATGCCGGGGCCCGTGTCGTCGATCGAAATGGTCACTACGCTGCCGGTACGCAACGCCGAAACCGAGATCCGCCGCTCGGAGCCATCCTCCGGCTTGTAATTGGCCAGCGCCTCGACCGCGTTGCGACAGATATTGTGGACGATGCGGAACAGCTGCTCGCTGTCCGCGTCGACCTCGATGTCGTCGCGGATCTGTATCTCGAACTCGATACCGTCCTGGCGATCGACGGCGAGCAGTTCGGCTACGTCCTCGACCAGCGGCCGCAGCGCCAGGAAACGGCGATGCGGCTCGGCCTCCGTCGTGCGGCCGTAGGAGAGCACTTCGCGCGTATAGCCGACAGCGCGGTCGATGGTCCGGAGCAATGTCGGCGCGAAGCGCTTGACCACGGGATCGTCGACATCGGCCAGGCGATCGGAAATGAGTTGCGCGGAGGACAGGATGTTGCGCATGTCGTGGTTGATCTTGGAAACGGCAAGGCCGAGCTCCGCAAGGCTCTTCTGCTGCTTCAGGGTTCTCTGCAATTCGCGCTGCATGCTCGCCAGGTGCTGACCGGCGACCGCCAGTTCGTCCTTGCCCTTCGGCGGGACCAGCACGCGCTCGGGACTCGACGGCTCGTCCGAAAACTCCTGCATGCTCTTGGTCAGCCGCCTGATCGGGAGAATCAGCATGCGATTGATGGCCAGGAAGATCAGCGCCGCGGTGATCAGCGAGATGACGATCGACAGGAGGAAGACGTTGCGTGAATAGACGAGCATGGCCGTGCGCAGCTTGGCGTCCTTCATCACCAGCTCGATCGTCGCATCGCCTTCGCCCAGCGGGCCATAGACGCGCACCACCCGGTTGCCGCCGAAGATGAGCGTGTCGAAGGCGTCCCGGATCGCGCCGAGAGCCGTGAAGTTGGCTATGTCGTATTCGCCGTCGATCGCGGGGGGCATGTCGACGCTGGCGATCATCCGGGAGGCGTCCTTGCGGCGGATGACGATGGCCTTCGTCCCGGTCGCCATCAGGGTTTCGCGCTGCACGGCGCGGGGCAGCTCGACATTCTGAAGCCCGTCGACCACGACGGCGGCCGCCGCCACGGTGTTCAGGCGGTCCTGAAGCCAGCGTATGCGCATATTGGCGACGGAAGGCACGAAGATCAGTACCTCGGCCAGCATCACGAAGGCGACCGTAAGCAGCAGCAATTTGCCGGAAAGCCCGCCAAGAAAGCCGACCGCCCCTCGAGGTGCCGCACTCGCATTGGCCGGACGTGCGTCTTCTACCATAAGCCCAAAAGATTCCCTGGATCAGCCGAAATTCCGCAGAAACCGGATCGCGGTCCGCAGAAGGCGATTTCGCGCCATGGGGGAATAATAGGAGATAGCCGCCTGTTTTCCAATCTCCGAGAGAGTCGGATAGGGTGCGACATAAGTCTGGAAATGTCTGAGGGTCAGGCGGTTGGCGACGGCGAAGGCCCAGAGACCGATCATCTCCCCCGCTCCAGGGCCTGCAATGCCGGCGCCGAGTATTCGCCCGCGCCTGCCGACGACGATCTTTATCAGCCCTCGATCCAATCCGTCGGTGCGGGCGCGATCATTCGCGGAAAAGTCCAGGCGAACGGTTCTGCCCCCCGGGGCGGTCTCCCGCGCGCGCTCCTCCGTCAGCCCCACCTGCGCCAGTTCGGGCGCGGTGAAGATCACCTGCGGAACGATGGCCGCCCTCTCGCGTCCCGGCAGGCGGAAAAGGATCTGCTGCAGCACCAGCCGGGCGTGATAGCTCGCCTGATGCGTGAAGAGGCCGCCCGCCGCATCGCCGACCGCATAGACCCGGCGGTTGCTCGTCCGCAGGTCCGCCCCGACCTCTATGTGCTTCGGGCCGTGGCGGATGCCGGCCGCATCGAGATCGAGCGGTCCGTGATTGGGGGCACGACCGGCAGCCACCAGCAGGTCGCTCCCTTCGATCTCGAAAGGGCCGCTCTCGTTTTCGCAGAAAAGCCGGACGCCCGTCTCCGTTTGCTCTGCCGAGCGGATCTCCGTGCGCTCGTGCAGGAGCATGCCTTCCGCACGCAGCCCGTCGAGCACGATCGCCGCCAGCTCGGGATCCTGGCCGGATAGAGCCGCGGCCCTGTCCACGACCGTGACATCGGCGCCCAACCGGCGGTGAGCCGCGGCCATCTCCAGGCCGACCGCGCCCGCGCCGATGACGACGAGATGTCGCGGCAGGCGGTTCAGGCCGAAGAGCGTTTCGTTGGTGAGAAACGGCGTCTCCGCAAGTCCAGGAATCGGGGGAATGGCGGGGGAGGAGCCGGCGGCGATCACAAAGCGGCGGGCGCGGATCAGATGGTCGCCGGCAGCGACCGTGCGGTCGTCTATGAAGCGGGCCGTTTCCTTGATCACCTCGACGCCGAGGCTGGTGAAGCGCTCTACGGAATCATGCGGCGCGATGCCTTCGATGACGGACTGTATGCGCGCCGTCAGCCGCTCGTGATCGACGACCGGTCCCGCCGCGGCAATGCCGAATTCCGCAGCCTTGCGGATCGCTTCCGCATGCTTGGCTGCTGCGATCAGGGCCTTTGACGGCACGCAGCCGTAATTGAGGCAATCCCCGCCCATCCGGCCGTGCTCGACCAGAACGACGGGCACGCCGAAAGCGGCCGCCCCGGCGGCCACGGAGAGCCCGGCGGCACCGCCGCCTATCACACATATATCGGGTGTCAGTATCCTGCCCACGCTTGCCTGCCCCTCGATTGCGTCACGCCTGCTTGCGGCGCGACTGTATTAGCCTGAACGCCAGAGGCAACGCCGCAATGAACGCAAGAGCGACCAGCGCCAGCGAAACGTCGGTAGTGACGAAATCGGAAAGGGCGAGCTCGCGGCCGCTCTCGGATGCCAAGGCGATCACGTCGCCGAGGCCGCAGCCGAGCCAACTATAGGCCAGAGTTCCCGGCACGATGCCGACCAGCGTTGCCATCGCATAGGTGCGAAGCTTCACCTCGAAAAAGGCGGGCGCGATATTAATCACGAAGAACGGGAAGACCGGCGCCAGCCGCAGGACGAGCAGATAGAGGAAGGCATTGGCCTGGAACCCCTCGGCAAAGCGCTCCAGGAATCCGCCGGCGCGGCGCCTGAGAAGGTCGCTGAAGGCGCCGCGGGCGGCGACGAAAAGAAGGCAGGCTCCAAGGGTTGCGGCGAGAACCGCCACGGCTGCGCCGGCAAGCCACCCGAACAGGAAGCCGGCCGAAACCGTCAGCACCGATGCCGCCGGAATGGAGAAGACCACGGCCGCGACATAGATAGCGAAGAAGATGAGACCGGACCGGAGCGGATGAGCGCCGACATGGGCGGCGAGCGTCTCATGCTGGTCGGCGAGCGCAGACAGCGAGACATAGTCCTGCAGACCGTAGACATAACCGAGGGCACCGCCGGCAAGGAGAAGCGTGATCGGTACGAAGCGCCAAGGAGAGCGGCGACGAACGGGCTCCAGCTCTCCCCTGCTCGATGCGTGTTCGAGAGCCGGACCTTCTTTTGCCCCGTTGCCGATACTATGGGTCATGCGATTTGCCTTCGGTGCGATTCTGCCCTCGAGTTAGAAGGATTTCACCCCCGAAACCAATAACGAATGGTCGCGCCGGCAAACGACGCCGTGACCGAGCCGCAGCGGCAAGTCACGCCCGCGTGAAAGCGCCTGCAGCTTCTCACAGTGCGGCCCGCACGGCGAATTTCCGCTCGCGGCGATCGCCGATCGCCGCGAGCATAGCTCCTGTTACGCAACTCGAGCGCGCCGCGTCAGGCGGACTCAGAACTCTTCCCAGTCGTCGCGAGCGACCGCAGCGGAGCCGTTGCCGAATGCGCGCGCAACCGTGCCCATCATGCGGCGGGCGGGCGAGGCCACCGGGCGGCTCGCTTCCCTTGCCGGCGCGACCGTACGCACCGCCTCGCGCTCGACCTTGAAGTAGGCGATGAGGTTGGCGAGATTGTCGGCCTCGGCGGACAGCTTATGCGTGGCGGCGTTCGCCTCCTCCACCATGGCGGCGTTGCGCTGGGTGACCTGATCCATCTGGTTGACCGCGGTGCTGACCTCGCCGAGACCCGTGGCCTGCTCGCGTGCGGCCGTCGCGATCGAATGGATGTGATCGTTGATCTTGAGGACGCGCGTCTCGATCTGACCGAGTGCGGCTCCCGTCGCCTGGACGAGCTTGACGCCGGTGGCCACTTCGCCGCCCGATTTGGAAATCAGCGACTTGATATCCTTGGCGGCGCTGGCTGCACGCTGGGCGAGTTCGCGGACCTCCTGGGCAACGACGGCGAAACCCTTGCCGGCATCCCCTGCGCGCGCCGCCTCGACGCCGGCATTGAGGGCCAGCAGGTTCGTCTGGAAGGCGATCTCGTCGATGACGTTGGTAATCTGGCCGATCTCGCTCGAAGCCTGTTCGATGCGGCCCATGGCATCGATGGCGTTGCGGACGACCGATGCCGACTCCGCTGCGCTGTCCTTCGCCTCCGTGACCATGACGGTCGCTTCCTGGGCCCGCTCCGTAGAATTGCGAACCGCGGCGGTTATCTCGTCGAGCGCCGCCGAAGTTTCCTCCAGGGCGGCGGCCTGCTGTTCAGTCCGCTTGGACAGGTCGTCGGCGGCACTGCGCAACTCCGTAGAGTTCCCGTTGATCGAGTCCGTCGTCATACGGACCTCGCGCAGGGTCTTCTGCAGGGTCTGCAAGGTATCGTTGACGTTCGTCTGCAACTCGGCGAAGGCGCCCTGGAACTGGCCCTTCATGCTTTGCGTGAGGTCGCCCGTCGCCAGGCTCGCAATGACCCTCCGGGTCTCGGCGATGCCCGTATCGACGCTGTTGACCAGTTCGTTGACGCTCGCCGCAAAACGGTTGAGGTCGTCGTTGTCGTAGTCCTTGCCGATGCGCCTGGTGAAATCCCCTGCCGCAGCCGCCGCAACGACCGTGGCGATGCTCGACTGCAGGTCCGCGCTCTTTTCGCGCAGGACCTCTTCCTGGGCGTTGAGCTCTCGCACGGCGAGGCTGTTCTGCTTGAAGACTTCGACCGCCGCCGCCATGTCGCCGATCTCGTCCTTGCGCCCGGCGAAGGGCACATCAACCGAGAGATCGCCGCCGGCAAGCAGCTTCATCTTGCCCGTCAGATCGAGAATCGGGCGGCTGAGGTGATTGGTCGCAATATAGAAGGCGGCGCCGATCCCGGCCAGCATGCCGAGTGCTGCCGTTGCAAGGACGATCAGCACGATCGAGCGCTTGTAGTCGGCAAGATCCGCGGTGATCGTGTGAAGCGAGGCAAGGTTCTCGTCGACGACCACGTCGATTTCCGCCTGGAACGCCTTGCGGTTGGCCCGGTTCGCCTCGTTGTTGCCCTGCTCGTTGGCCGCTTGCGGCGCGACCTGCGTGCCGAGGCGAGCCGTCTCGCTTCGGAACGTCTTGAATTCCTCCGCGCGCCGGACGAGGGTATCGAAGGCGGGCAGGACGTCGGCGGGCACCAGCGGCCGCCACTCGGTGAGCAGCGCGTCGATCTTGTCGAGGTTCTTGAGAATTCCCTCGGCGAAAGGCTTTGCCTTCTCGACCGTCGGCGCTGCATAAATACCCCGCGCCTCCATCACCACCGCCGTTACCAGGCGATTGAGCCTCTCGCCCTTGAAGGCCCGGTCGGATGCGTTCTGGTATTCACCGAGCCGTTGGTTGTACTCGCTCACGATCAGCAACGACATGCCGGTGATCGCTATCGCCAGCAGACTCATGATGCCGACGATAAGGTTTATCTTTCCACGAATTTTCATGTCCTGTCCCTGTCCCCAGCCGCATACTCGCCTAAAACGGGAAAGTAACTCACGGCTTACACGCTACTAAGTAAATGCTAAAATGCGCGTGGTTAACAAAGCACCCATCGGGCCCACTCATTTTAGGATGTCATGCGGCGATCATGAGCACGCCACCGGCGTCTGGGAATTGACTTTATCGGGTTTTTGTCCCTATAAGCCGCGCACGTCCGGTGGAGCCGCCCGTTGGCGGAGCCATGCCCGGCGCGTAAACGCTCTTGCATCATGCAAACCCAAGAAGGACCGCACACCGCGGTATTTAAATAAATGAAGCGTACCTACCAACCGTCCAAGCTTGTTCGCAAGCGCCGTCACGGCTTCCGTGCACGTATGTCCACCAAGGGTGGGCGCAAGGTCCTCACAGCCCGCCGGGCTCGTGGCCGCAAGCGTCTTTCGGCGTAAGCCGAATCTGCCCGAAACCTTATGTCCGGGCAAATGACGACAGATAAAGACAAGACGGCTGTCGGGCGGCTGAAAAGCCGTCCGCAGTTTTTGGCGGTCCGGGCTGGAGAAAGCCGCAGAGGCCCGCTATTTCTCCTCGAAGTTCTCGACCGGAACGATCCGGAGGGAGAAGCCCGCGTCGGCTTCACCGTTACCAAGAAACACGGCAATGCCGTCGAGCGAAACCGAATGCGCCGACGCCTCAAGGAAGCCGTGCGGCTTTCGGCCGGGTTTGCAATGAAACCCGGACACGACTATGTGATTGTCGCCCGGCGCGATCTCCTGAATGCCCCTTTCGACGCATTGACTCGGGCGCTTCGGGATCGCATCGAAAACAAGCCGAAACAGAAGCGGCCACCGGCCGGTTCCAGGAAATCATGATGGAAAACAACCGCAATTATTTCGTGGCGATCGCCCTTTCCGTGCTGATCCTTATCGCCTGGCAGTTCTTCTATGTCAGCCCGAAGATGGAAAAGGACCGCATTGCCGCGGAACAGGCGCAACAGACCCAGGAACAGCCAGGCGCTCAGCCGGCTGCACCTGGACAGGCGCTGCCCGGCGGTGCGATCCCGAGCGCAGGCGAAAGCCGCGATCAGGCAATCGGCAAATCGGCCCGCGTGGCGATCGACACGCCGGCGCTTTCCGGCTCCATCAACCTGACCGGCGCACGCTTCGACGACCTGAAGCTCAAGGGCTACCACGAAACCGTCGACCCGAAGAGCCCGGTCATCACGCTCTTCAGCCCGGCGGAGACCGCCGACGGCTATTTCACGGAAATCGGCTATATCGGATCGGACGCGACCGGATCGGTTCCGGGGCCGCAGACCACATGGACGCTTTCGGGCGGCGACAAGCTCACCCCTTCGACGCCGGTGACGCTGAGCTATACGAACGACAAGGGCATCACCTTTTCCCGGACCATCTCGGTCGACGACCGCTACATGTTCCAGGTGGTCGACAGCATCAAGAACGAGACCGCCGCGCCGGTTTCCCTGTCTTCCTACGGCCGCGTCACGCGCTTCAACAAGCCGACGACTCCGAGCATCTACGTGCTCCACGAGGGCTTCGTCGGCGTTGCGGGAGAGCATGGCCTCCAGGAAGTCGGCTATTCCAAGGTCGAAGACGACGAGCCCGTCGAACCGGGTAAGTCGACCGGCGGATGGTTAGGCATCACCGATAAATACTGGGCCGCGACGATCGTGCCGCCGCAGGCGACGCCCTTCGACATCCGGTTCTCGCATTTCGCCGACGGGCGCCCCCGTTACCAGAGCGACTACAAGAGCGATGCGGTGACGGTTGCCCCCGGCCAGTCCGTGGAGCTGAAGAACCTCGTCTTCGCCGGTGCCAAGGAAGTCCCGGTCGTCGACAATTACGAAGTGGCCTATTCGATCCCCAACTTCGACAAGCTGATCGACTGGGGCTGGTTCTACTTCATCACCAAGCCGATGTTCAAAATGATGGATTTCTTCTTCCGTCTCTTCGGCAATTTCGGCATCGCGATCCTGATCACCACGATCGTCGTCAAGCTCATCTTCTTCCCGCTCGCCAACAAGCAATACGCATCGATGGCGAACATGAAGAAGGTTCAACCGAAGATGGAGGAGTTGAAGAAGAAATTCGGCGACGACAGGATGGGGCTGCAGCAGGCGATGATGCAGCTCTACAAGGAAGAGAAGATCAACCCGCTGGCGGGCTGCTGGCCGATCCTCATCCAGATCCCTGTGTTCTTCGCGCTGTACAAGGTGATCTACGTCACCATCGAGATGCGGCATGCGCCCTTCTTCGGATGGATCCAGGATCTCTCCGCGCCCGATCCGACGACGATCTTCAATCTCTTCGGCCTCCTGCCCTTCGATGCTCCGTCCTTCCTGCATCTCGGCGTCTGGCCGATCATCATGGGCGTCACCATGTTCCTGCAGATGCGCATGAACCCGACGCCGCCGGACCCGACCCAGGCGATGCTCTTCACGTGGATGCCGGTGGTCTTCACCTTCATGCTGGCATCGTTCCCCGCCGGTCTCGTGATCTACTGGGCCTGGAACAACACGCTGTCGATCCTGCAGCAGGGCATCATCATGAAGCGTCAGGGCGTCAAGGTCGAACTCTTCGACAATCTGAAGTCGCTCTTCTCGAAGAAACCGAAACCGGCGGAATAGAGCACTTCCAGGAAGCGCAGTGAAAGAGTTGGAAGCCCCGGTGCGACGCGTTCCGGGGCTTTTCCTTTCGATTTCCAGAGCGCCGCCGGCGCCGCCCGGGCGCTCTCAAGCTTGACAAGCCTCTGCAAAAGCCTGATGCCGAGGCCAAAGAGGAACGCCAGAACATGTCCGGGACGAACAAGCAGAATGCCGCAAGCGTCTTCGGCCGGCCGTGGATCTTCATCCGCGGCGTGCCGTCGATGAAGTTCCTGCCGCCGGAGGGACCGACGGAGATCGCCTTTGCCGGCCGCTCCAATGTCGGCAAGTCGTCGCTGATCAACGCGCTCGTGGGCCATAAGGGCCTTGCGCGCACATCGAACACGCCCGGCCGCACCCAGGAACTCAACTATTTCGTGCCGGACGGCTATTCCGGCGAAGCCGACGACCTGCCGCCGATGGCCCTCGTCGACATGCCGGGCTACGGCTACGCGCAGGCTCCCAAGGAACAGGTCGACGCCTGGACGAAGCTGGTGTTCGACTATCTGCGCGGCCGCTCGACGCTGAAGCGCGTCTACGTGCTGATCGACGCGCGCCACGGCATCAAGAAAAATGACGAGGACGTGCTGGCACTCCTCGACAAGGCTGCGGTTTCCTATCAGATCGTGCTGACCAAGACGGACAAGATCAAGGCGGCCGGCGTGCCGCGCCTCGTCGGGGAAACGCTCGAAAAGATCAAGAAGCGGCCGGCGGCCTTTCCGGAAGTGCTGTCGACATCGTCGGAAAAGGGCGAAGGCATCGAGGACCTCCGCGCGGCGATCGAGCTTGCCGTAACGCGCTGAGGCGCGGAACGCGCCGCCGAAGGGCGATCCCCTCGTCTTCGACCTCCGTCACTACCCTGACATAAAAAGCGCTCTATCTCTGCTTCGCGGCGACAGATTGTCTGCCCGAAGGATCAGGAGAGAGACATGTCCGATTTGATTGTCGTGGGATTCGATTCGACGGATGAGGCCGACAAGGTCCTCTTGAAGCTCAACAGCCTGAGGAAGGAGTATCTGATCGATCTGGAAGATGCGGTCGTCGTCGTGCGCGACGCCGAAGGCAAGGTGCATCTGAAGCAGAGCATGAATCTGACCACCGTTGGAGCCACCTCCGGCCTCCTTTCCGGCTCCCTCTGGGGCGGGCTCGTCGGGCTGCTCTTCCTCAATCCGCTCGCGGGTTTCGCCCTCGGCGGCGCTATCGGCGCGGGTGCCGGTGCGCTTTCCGGCTCGCTTGTCGATTACGGGATCGACGACGACTTCATCAAGTCGCTCGGCAACACCATCCCGAACAATTCCTCGGCGCTCTTCGTCCTGGTGCGCAAGGTGCAGCCGGAAAAGGTGCTGGCCGAATTCTCCGGCCTGCGCGGCCGCGTACTGAAGACGTCGCTCTCGCCGGAGCAGGAACAGAAGCTTCAGGCAGCCCTTTCCGAGGCGCAGACGCCGTCGCCGCAGGCGGGAACATTCTGATCGGTTGCTGGAGGCGATCGGCCCTCGTCGCACAACGACCTTCTCGCCGGAGCCGGCGGGAAGATCGCCGCACTCAGGCAGTTTCCGGTACGAATGACAGGGAGAGCCCGTTGATGCAGTGCCGCTTGCCGGTCGGCGGCGGACCGTCGTCGAAGATGTGGCCGAGATGACCGCCGCAGCGGCGGCAGTGGCATTCGGTCCTCGTCATGAACAGGGTATCGTCCTCGCGTGTGCCGATCGCGCCGGGAAGCGCCTGCCAGAAGCTCGGCCAGCCGGTACCGCTGTCATATTTCGCATCGGAGGAATAGACCGGCAACGCGCATCCCGCGCAGTGAAAGACGCCGTTTCGCTTTTCATCGTCGAGCGGGCTGCTGAACGGCGGCTCCGTGCCCTCCTCCCGCAAAATGCGATAGCGGTCCTCGCCGAGCAGCGCCCGCCACTCCGCGTCGGTCCTGGTGATTTCGAAGGCTTCGCCGGCGACGGCGCGCATGGGCCATACCAGACCGCGCAGGGTGATCACCGCGGCCAGGGCCGCGCCCGCCATCAGCAAGTCGCGCCGGCTGATCATCGGAACCTCCATGGGGCGATGCAACTGGCATTGGCCGAATCTGGAGCGAGAGGCGCAAGTGCTTCGTCCTCCCGCAGCCGGTCCGGCCTGATATCGTAATTTACCGCATCGGCCCGAAAATCGGTATCAATTTCCGGAAAGCACGATGCGTCGATACGACAAATTGAATTAAGGCTTGTTGAGATTCGGGATACCCGCCACGGCCGGTTGGATTCCTCATTCCTGTGCTCGTCACAGGATGAGGAAGAGGGGAGATTGCAGTCCTCCGAAAGTTTCCCACAGCGCCGCTGTGCCGACAAACCGACCAGAGTTGCAGCAGCCGACATGAACTCAAACTTTGTGCGTCCACGCGGGCGCACGGCGCTCAAAGCGGCCGCGGCACTCCTGCCGTGACTGCGTGGCCCGTATGGAAGAGACTTAGAAAGCGCGCGCGGTGCCTTGCGCGATGACCTCACCGGTGGGCGAGCCGGTCGCCGAGCCGCCCAGGGGCTCGACACTGACGGAGAGCCTGGAGCCGCTGGCAATCCGGCTTCGCATTCCCGGCTCAAGCACGATTTCCCCCTCGCCGGACGGCGGCAGCACGCCGAGCGAGACCGGCGGATCGTCACCTTTGATCAGCCAGAGTTCGAGCGATTTCTCCTCCATCTGTCCGGCGGCGGCCGGCGACAGTCTGAGGCGCCCCGTAGCCGGTTCGAAGTGCGTGACGAGGTTGACGGCGCTGCCTTGCGCTTCGAGGCTCGCAACGAGTTGCGTACCGCCTCGGCGATCGCTGAAAAGTCCGGCCACCGCGCCTGCCATTACGACGACAGCCGAAAGCGATACCAGCGCGACGCTGCGCCAAAGGGGAAGCGAGCCCCAGATACCGCGGGGGTCGTCTGCGCCCCGGCCCGCTTCGAAGACCGCGTGCTCGGAGGAGCGAAACCTGCGGCGCGGCGCGACCGATTCATAGGCGTCGCCGAAGGCCGCAAGATTGTTCTGCCAGCGGATGACCATGGCGGCGAAGTTTCGGTCCGTTGCCATGCGCGCCTCGGCCTTGCGACGGTCCTCGGCAGACAGCGCGCCGAGCACGTACTCTCCCGCGATCACCTCGTCGCGGCGGGAATCTCCGCTTTCGGGCTTCTGCGTCGTCATGGCTTCCTGCACTCTCTCAGCTTTAGAGGGCCGGCACGATTCCCTTCGATCTCTTCCAGGCAGGCGTCGATGCGCCTATTCTCGGAACTGCGGCGGTCCTTTCCGGATCAAAGCAGGATCAGTCAAATCGCCAGCGCCGTCAATCGGCTTCTCGGCCATGCCGCGCACGCGGCGAGCACTTCGGCTCAGCCAGGCGACCGCCGTCACAATGGCTTTATGTTGCGCCCGGATCATTCCATCCGTCAGAGAGTTGCGCTAAACAGCAGCCGGTATTTTTCGAGGATCCGCCATGTCCGCATCAGAAAGTGAAATTCAGGCCCGCCTGCTCGCCCAGGCCCTGCCCTACATGCAGCGCTACGAGAACAAGACGATCGTCGTCAAATACGGCGGCCACGCCATGGGCAATGCCGACCTCGGACGCGCCTTTGCCAGCGATATCGCGCTTCTGAAGCAGTCCGGCGTCAACCCGATCGTCGTTCACGGCGGCGGCCCTCAGATCGGCGCCATGCTCAACCGGATGGGCATCGAGTCCAAATTCGAGGGCGGTCTCCGCGTCACAGACGAAAAGACCGTCGAGATCGTCGAAATGGTGCTTGCCGGGTCGATCAACAAAGAGATCGTCGCGCTCATAAACCAGACGGGCGAATGGGCGATCGGCCTTTGCGGCAAGGACGGCAACATGGTCTTTGCGGAAAAGGCGAAGAAGACCTTCCGCGACCCGGATTCCAACATCGAGCGCGTGCTCGACCTCGGCTTCGTTGGCGATGTCGTCGAAGTCGACCGCACCCTTCTCGATCTGCTCGCCCGCTCCGAGATGATACCGGTGATCGCGCCGGTGGCGCCGGGACGGGACGGCCACACCTACAACATCAACGCGGACACTTTTGCCGGCGCCATCGCCGGCGCCCTCAATGCGACGCGCCTTCTCTTCCTGACCGACGTTCCGGGCGTTCTCAACAAGAAGGGCGAACTCATCAAGCAGCTCTCGGTCGCCGAGGCGCGGGCGCTGATCGCCGACGGCACCATCTCGGGCGGCATGATCCCGAAGGTGGAGACCTGCATCGAGGCGATCAAGGCCGGCGTCCAGGGCGTCGTCATCCTCAACGGCAAAACGGCACATTCGGTGCTGCTCGAAATCTTCACCGAGCACGGCGCAGGCACGCTGATCGTGCCGTGAGGCGCGCCTTGTTGGCGTGCCCCTTACCCTAACCTTTCTCCCCGTCTTGACGCGTCATGACGGGGAGAGGGTCCCGGCAGCGGGGATGAGGGACCAATCTCTTACCTTGTCCCGTAAACATTCTCCGCCTCGCCGCGCAGCCGGGCGATCATCTCCCGGTATGGGAACGGCCCATAGCTCACCCGCCCGACGCCGGCGGCCGCAAGCGTGGCAATGTCCGGCGCCCCCGGCTTCATCATCACATTGACCGGCAAAGGTGATGCCGCACAGAGCCTGGCGATGAGGTCCCGATCGGCGAGGCCCGGTGCGAAGAAGCCGCTCGCGCCCGCATCCGCATAGGCCTCGGCGCGGGCGATCGCCTCCTCCATCAGGGCCGCGTGGCGCGCCGCATCGCTTTCCTGCAGGAAGAGGTCGGTGCGGGCGTTGACGAACAGTGCGATGCCCTGTCGCTCCGCCATCTCGCGGATCGCGCGGATGCGAGCCGCCTGCTTGTCGATCGGATGGACGCCGCCCCTGCCAACCATCTGGTCCTCGAAATTGATGCCGATCCCGCCCGCATCGATGACTTGCGCGACATTGGCCGCGGCCTGGGCCGGGTCCTCCGAATAGGCGCCCTCGAAGTCCACCGAGAGCGGCAGGTCCGTTGCCGCGACGATCTCGCGCACGGTCTCGAGCAGCAGAGGCAGCGGCAGCTTCTGCCCGTCCCCGTATCCATGTGCCGCCGCGACCGACCAGCTCCCGGTGGCGAGCGCCTTGGCGCCGGCCTCGGCCACGCACCGGGCGCTGCCTGCATCCCAGATGTTGTACAGAACCACCGGATCGCCTTTCCGGTGCAGTGCCCCGAAGGCGAGCGCTCTTTCTTCCTGGCTCATCGTATCTTCTCCCAGTCCGTCAGGTTGATCGTATCCGTTACATCGTTGGAGCGGCGGCCCGCGCAGGCATCTCCCGGTCCCATTCTCCGAAAAGCCCCACAGGACGCATTCTGCCCTCGTGGCGAAGCAGCCATTGCTTGCGCCGGAGCCCGCCCCCATAGCCCGTCAGCGATCCGTCAGCGCCGATGCAACGGTGGCATGGCACCACGATTGCGAGGCAGTTGGTGCCGTTGGCCCTGGCCACGGCACGCACCGCCTGCGGGGTGGCGACCTTCCGCGCGATGTCGCTGTAGGAGCGTGTCTCGCCCACGGGTATCGCAACGAGTTCTGCCCATACCTGACGCTCGAAGGCACTGCCGTCGAGGGCGAGCGGTGTCCGAAAATCGGCCGAGCGCCCGGCGAAATAGTCGTTGAGCTCGCGCTCCACCTGATCGATGGGCGGCGTTCTGCCGGGCACCACCGCAGAGTGCGTCTTTCGCTTGAGGCTCTCCATTTCGGCCGGGAGGGCCTTGCGATCATGGAACTCGATGAGGTGAAGATGCGTCTGGTCGGCAACCGCCACCATGGGGCCCAGCGGCGTCTCTATCCAATCGGCAAAGAGCAGCACGCGCCCCTGCGATTTCGCGGGAGCCTGTCCGATCAGCCGCCCGAAGGCGGCGCGAAAACCGCTCGGCGACTCATAGCCTGCATCGATCTGCGCCTCGATGACACTGGCGCCGCCGGAGAGCTGGCGTGCGGCCTCGCCCATTCGCCGCTGGCGGGCGAGATCGAGAAAGGTGACGCCGAGGGATCGCTTGAAGGCGCGCCGCACTGTCGACGGATCGAAGCCGCGCCGCACGAGATCGCCCTCCGTCCAGCGATGCTCCGGCCGGCGGTCGAGCAGCTCGACAAGCTCCTTGACGAGCGGATCTTTCCCGGATGCATCTTCCAGCGGGCGGCAACGTCGGCACGGCCGGAAGCCGGAATTGATGCAGGCGGAAATGCTGTCGAAGAACAAAGTGTTCTCCCGCTTCGGCTTGCGGGCGGGACATGAGAGCCGGCAGAAGATGCCGGTGCTCTTGACGCAGACGAAGGCCTGGCCCTCATAATCGGAACTGCGGGCCAGCAGCGCATCGTAAAGGATATCGTCGTTCGGCAGATCGAAAAGCATATTGCTTTGTAGCATCAGCCAGACGCGCCGTCCGCCGAAATTCGGGCATCTATTCGTGCCGCTTGCCGAGCCCTCACAAGACGAGCAGCATGACCACGCCGAGCACGATGAGCAGGCAGCCGAGCAGTTCGAGCCGGTTGATCCACTCCCGGAAGATGAAGAAGGAAGAGGCGAAGGTGAACAGCATCTCCACCTGAGCGACCACCTTGACGATCGCCGCCTGCTGCAGCGTCATCGCCGCGAACCAGCCGAAGGAGGCCGAGGCGCCGACGAAGCCCACGACGAAAGCGGGCTTCCAGGCGGCGCCTATGCGTTTCAGTTCGTCGCGTTCACGCGCGACGATCCACAAAAGCATGACGATCGTCTGAAGCAGGATGACGAAGCCGAGCGTGAAGCTCGCCTGGATCACATAGTCCGGCTGAGGCAGACTCGGCTCCAGCGCCAGCGAGGCCGAGCGGTAGGACACCGCCGAGAGACCGAAGAAGGTACCGGAAAGCAGCCCCATGCCCGCCGTGCGGCTGAAGACCGATGCAAGCAGCGAGCGCGCGCTGAGCGTCGTTCGGGCGACGGAGATCAGCATGACGCCCACCACCGAAATGGCGATCGCAACCAACGCTCCCTGGCTCGCCTTTTCGCCGAGGAAGATCAGCCCGAAGAGCGCCGCCTGTGCCGGCTCGGTGCGGGAATAGGCCGTGCCGACCGCGAAATTGCGGAAGGAGAAGAGATGGACGAGCAGGAAGGTCGCGGCGATCTGCGCCAATCCGCCGACCACCGCCCAGAGATAGAAAGTGCCGTTCGGCACCGGCAGCTGATGCCCGCCGGCGCGCCAAAGCAGGACGAGGTAGAGAAGCGCGAAAGGCAGTCCGAAGCCGAAGCGCACGAAGGTCGCGCCGGTGGTGCCCATGACGCCCTTGAGGTGCTTCTGCATGGCGGAGCGGACATTCTGAAGGAAGGCCGCGGCGACGGTGATGAGAACCCAGGTTTCCATATTTGCCCGCTAGCACGCAGGCCGAAAACAATCCATGGCCAATCGGGGCACAGGTGAACAAACCGTTTTGCTTCGCAAGGCCGCCCGTGTCATAAACCCGCCATGAAGAAGCTCGACCGCCTGCCGACCCACGCCGAATTCGCCCATGTCACCGACTGGGTCTTCGACCTCGACAACACGCTCTATCCGCATCACGTCAATCTGTTCTCACAGATCGACCGCAACATGACGGCCTATGTTGCCGAACTCCTGTCGCTGGAGCCTGCGGAGGCGAAGAAGCTGCAGAAGGAATACTACCGCGACCACGGCACCACGCTTCAGGGCCTGATGCTTCATCACGGCATCGACCCCAACGATTTCCTCGAAAGAGCCCACGCCATCGACTACAGCGTGGTGCCGGCCGACCCGGCGCTCGGCGAGGCGATCAAGGCGCTGCCCGGACGCAAGTTCATCTTCACCAACGGCAGCGTCGCCCATGCGGAGATGACCGCGCGGGCGCTCGGCATCCTCGACCATTTCAACGATATCTTCGACATCGTCGCCGCCGGCTTCATACCGAAGCCCGCCGGCGACACCTACGACAAGTTCATGGGCCTTCACCGCATCGACACGGCGAATGCGGTCATGTTCGAGGATCTGCCGCGCAACCTGGTCGTCCCGAAGGCGCTCGGCATGAAGACGGTGCTGCTCGTGCCGCGCAATCTCGAATACGAATTTGCCGAGGCCTGGGAAACGTCGAGCGACGCGGACGATCAGATCGACTACGTCACGGAAGATCTCGCGGCTTTCCTGCGCAGGGTGGTTTCGGCGGCGTAACTACCGCCGTCCGGACGCCATCGGGACCGAGCGGGGGTCGATCTTCTCGTAGAACCCGGCAATGATCTCCCATGCCTCTTCGGCCGTCTCCACGAAGTGCAACAGGTCGATGTCGTTGGGCGCGATGGTTCCGAACTCGGCCAGCGCCTCGAAATTGATGATGCTGCGCCAGAACTTCTCGCCGAAGAGGATGAGCGGCACCAGGGCAAGCCGGCCGGTCTGCATCAGCGTCATGGTTTCGAACAACTCGTCGAGCGTGCCGAAGCCGCCCGGGAAGACCGTGACCGCCTTGGCGCGCAGCAGGAAATGCATCTTGCGGATGGCGAAATAGTGGAAATTGAAGGACAGGTCCGGCGTGACGAACTGGTTCGGCGCCTGCTCGTGCGGAAGCACGATGTTCAGGCCGATCGAAGGTGCGCCGACGTCGGCTGCGCCGCGGTTCCCCGCCTCCATGACGCCGGGACCGCCGCCCGTGACCACCACATATTCCTTGTAATCGAGCTTTGCCGACTGCTCCGAGCACAATCGCGCGAACTTGCGCGCCTCGTCATAATAGACCGACGCAGCCTCGAGATTCTTGCGCTGGATGTCGTTCTTGGCGGCCCAGGCCTCGCCGCCGGGCTCCGGAATGCGCGCCCCGCCGAACATCACCACGGTGGAGTTGATACCGCGCTCCTCGAGCATCATCTCGGTCTTCAGGAGCTCGAGCTGCAGGCGGACGGGCCTCAGTTCCTCACGACACAGGAAATCGTCGTCGATATAGGCGAGACGATAGGTGGGCGAAGCCGATTGCGGCGTCAAAGGCACGCTCGATGCACGTTGCCTGCTCTGGGAGCTGTCTGCCAGCGGATCCCAGACCCCATCCTTGCGGCGCAGAGTCCGCTTCTTCATGCGTGCCATGTTTCGTTTCCCGTCGCGTTTCGAACACCCGAGACCTCGTCCGGACGCGTCCCTTCGGGTCTTTCTCGGTCATAGAGGCGTCCCTACTGCCGGATTAGTCGAGACTTGCCAAGTCCCGTTGAGGAGCGCGAGCCGAAAAGGCCTTCAACTTTTTGAGGATCACGCTCCATGGGCGCCAGGTTTCGGCGAGGCCGCGCGACATCTTGAATCGCTGCATAATCCGTGAAGCTGGTTCCGATTCGGGGAATTATGCAGTAGAGCTTGCAGCACAACGCCGAACTCGAAGGAATTCCGATGACGAACCACGACCTCGCCTCCCTGTCGCAGACGATCGAGACCGCTTTCGAAGGACGCGACGCGGTCAACACCGGCACCCGCGGTGCGGTTCGCGACGCCGTGGAAACGGCGCTGAACCTGCTCGACAGCGGCAAGGTACGCGTCGCGCAACGGGGTGAGGACGGCACCTGGACGGTCAACCAGTGGCTCAAGAAGGCGGTGCTCCTCTCCTTCCGCCTCAATCCGATGGAACTCGTCAAGGGCGGCCCGGGTGAAGCCGTCTGGTGGGACAAGGTCCCCTCCAAATTCGACGGCTGGAGCGTCAACGAATTCGAGAAGGCCGGGTTCCGCGCCGTTCCGAACTGCGTGGTCCGCCGCTCCGCCTATATCGCACCGAATGCGGTGCTGATGCCCTCCTTCGTCAATCTCGGCGCCTATGTCGGCGAGGGTACGATGGTCGACACCTGGGCGACCGTCGGCTCCTGCGCGCAGATCGGCAAGAACGTGCATCTTTCCGGCGGCGTCGGCATCGGCGGCGTGTTGGAGCCGATGCAGGCCGGGCCGACCATCATCGAGGACAATTGCTTCATCGGCGCCCGCTCCGAGGTGGTCGAAGGCTGCATCGTCCGCGAGGGTTCGGTGCTCGGCATGGGCGTCTTCATCGGCAAGTCGACGAAAATCGTCGACCGTGCGACGGGCGAGGTGATGTATGGCGAAGTGCCGCCCTACTCCGTCGTCGTCGCCGGCTCCATGGCCTCCGGCTCCACCATGGCCAATGGGCAGCCGGCGCCGAACCTCTATTGCGCCGTGATCGTCAAGCGGGTCGACGAGAAGACCCGCTCCAAGACCGGCATCAACGAACTGCTCCGGGACTGACGATGGCCAAGGAGGGGCGGCAGCCGAGCATGATGTGGCTGTTCTTCAGCCCCTCCGGCCGTATAGGCCGCCTGCCCTTTCTCCTCGCCTGGCTCTTCTGGTTCGCCGTCGGCTCCATCTTTCTGGCGCAGATGATGAAGAACGAGGTGGACGACGCGGCGCTCGCGCTTTCGACGCTGGCTCTGATCGTCTCCGGCGTGCTTTCGACCGTCTCCATCGCCATGCTGGCGATCAAGCGCCTGCACGATATCGGCTATCCCGGTCCGCTGGCGCTCTGCCTCTTCATCCCGGTTCTGAGCCCGATCGTTTTCATCGGTCTCTGCCTCTGGCCGGGCGCAAACAGGGCAAACGAGTATGGCAGCCGCCGCAACGCGCCGGCCGGAGATTGATTCCGCCCTGTACATTTCAACGCTCACCAAGTATGTAGCGCGGCAACTGAATAGGGCCGCGACCACGTTGGCCGCGGCAATCGACGCCTGATGACGGCCTGCACCGAGGTCCGCTCTTCCGCCGACGACAACCGAAATCCGAAAGAAGAGACATGACAGAATTCGCAGGGATCGCGCCGGCGATCGCCGAGGCGTTGGCAAAACGCGGTTACGAGACGCTGACGCCGGTTCAGCAAGCCATGCTGGATCCGTCGCTCGGCACCGCCGACGCGCTCGTCTCCGCCCAGACCGGCTCCGGCAAGACCGTGGCCTTCGGCCTCGCACTGGCGCCGACGCTCATCGGTTCGGCGAGGAAATTCGCGCAGGCCGGCGCACCGCTGGCACTCGTCATCGCGCCGACGCGCGAATTGGCGCTGCAGGTCATGCGCGAGCTCGACTGGCTTTACGAGATGGCGGGGGCCACCATCGCCTCCTGCGTCGGCGGCATGGACATGCGCAGCGAACGGCGCACGCTGGAACGCGGCGCCCATATCGTCGTCGGCACGCCGGGGCGGCTTTGCGACCATATCCGCCGTGGATCGCTCGATATATCGGGACTGAAGGCCGTCGTACTCGACGAGGCCGACGAAATGCTGGACCTCGGTTTCCGCGAGGACCTGGAGTTCATTCTCGAGGCGTCGCCGGCGGATCGCCGCACGCTGATGTTCTCCGCCACCGTGCCGCGCTCGATCGCGACGCTCGCCAAGAATTACCAGCGCGACGCCGTCCGCATAGGCGTCACCTCCGAGCAGAAGCAGCATGGCGACATCGAGTACCGCTCGCTGCTCGTGGCGCCGAGCGACCGTGAGAATGCCATTATCAACGTGCTGCGCTTTTACGAAGCGAGGAATGCGATCGTTTTCTGCTCGACGCGCGCCGCGGTCAACCATCTGACCGCCCGCTTCAACAATCGCGGCTTCTCGGTCGTGGCGCTCTCCGGCGAGCTCAGCCAGAACGAACGCACCCACGCACTGCAGGCCATGCGCGACGGCCGCGCCCGCGTGTGCATCGCGACCGACGTTGCGGCGCGCGGGATCGACCTTCCGGGCCTCGAGCTCGTGATCCATGCCGACCTGCCGACCAATTCCGACACGCTGCTGCATCGCAGCGGCCGGACCGGTCGTGCCGGCCAAAAAGGCGTGAGCGCGCTGATCGTGCCCGTGAATGCCCGCCGCAAGGCCGAGCGGCTGCTTGAAAACGCACGGATTACCGCCGCCTGGGCAAAGCCCCCGTCGGCCGACGAGGTGGCACGCCGCGACGACGAGCGCATCGCCGCCGATCCGGCCCTTGCCGAAGCGCCGCGCGAGGATGAACAGGCGATCGTCGAGACGCTGATCAGCCGGTACGGGGCGGAAAAGATCGCCGCGGCCTTCGTCCGGCAATTCCGCTCGAACCGTTCCGCTCCGGAGGAACTCGTTGAGGTCGCCGTCTACGATGATCGCAGGAAACCCCGTCGCGACGGCCCGGCTTTCACGGCCGACAGCGAACCCGCTCCGCGAGCCGACTTCGCCGACGGCCAGTGGTTTTCCCTCTCCGTGGGGCGCAAGCAGAACGCCGAGCCCCGCTGGCTGATCCCGATGCTTTGCCGTTACGGCAAGCTGAGCAAGCGCGATATCGGCGCGATCCGCATGCAGCCCGAGGAAACCTATGTCGAGATGACGGCCGACGGCGCAGAACGCCTTCTTGCCGCGATCGGCCCGAACCGGCTGCTGGAAAAGGGTATTCGCGTCAAAACTCTTCCCGGTGCCCCGGACACCTCCAGGCCACGGCAGGACAAGCCGGACTTCGAGAGGAAGCGTCCGCCGGCGGCCGCATCGGAGCGCGAGCACAAGGACTTCAAGCCGAAGCGCAAGTTCGACAAGCAGCCTCCCGTCGCGCAGGATGCGCATCCGGACAGCCGGGGCGCGAAGCCCTGGAGCAAAAAGAAGGGCAAGCCCGAAGCGCAGAAAACCGGCGACTTCAAGCCTGGTGCCAAGCGCAACAACGCCAAGAAGCGCCAGCCTTGAGATGGCATTTCCCGCCGGGTGATCGGCACCGCGGCGGGAAACCTTGAGATGAACCCCCTGCGGATCAAGCCTCGAGGAAGCGCAAACCTGCGACGGCGACGATGATCATGGCAATGCAGGCAAGCCTGAGCCAGGACACCGGATCGCCGAAGAGAACCATGCCGAGCACGGTGATGCCCACCGCGCCGATGCCGGTCCATGCGGCATAGGCCGTGCCGGCAGGCAGGTCGCGCATCGCGATGGTGAGCAGATAGACACTGCCCAATGCCGCGCCCACGCCGATGATGCTGGGAACCGGCCGGGTCCAGCCGTCTGCATATTTGAGCGCAAGCCCCATGACGATCTCGACGGCGCTTGCCGCCACAAGCATGATCCACGCCATTCCTGTTCTCCAATGATTTGAACTCTGGCGTCAATCTTGTAGCATGGGCACCGAAGTGCAATTACGCACCTTTTGGTAACCGTCACAATGTCTGCGAACCCGGCTTCCACGCCCCCGACCGCCATGCAATCGACGCCCAGTGTTTTCGATCCGACATGTTCCTCGCGTCACGCGCTGGAGCTCGTGGCCAGCAAATGGGCGATGCTGATCATCTCCGCGCTGGAGTCCGGCCCGATGCGCAACGCCGCGCTCATGCGCACGCTCGGCGACGTCTCGCAAAAGATGCTGACGCAGACGCTGAAGGAACTGGAGCGAAACGGGCTGGTGATCCGCGAGGACAAGGGGACCGTGCCGCCGCATGTCGAATATCGGCTGAGCGAGGTGGGCCGCTCGCTGAGCGAAGCGCTGGTCGTGCTCGATCGCTGGGCGGAGACGCATTTCGAAAAGCTCGACGCCGCGCGCGAGCGCTACGACGCGCAGACGAACAGGTGAGAACGGGTCGTCACTCGCCGTTCTGCGACTGCGCCATGACCTTCACGACCCAATCGGCGAAAACGCGCAAACGGCTGCTCAAGTGACGGTTCGGCGGATAGACGAGATAGATCGGCATCGGCTCGACCTGCCATTCGGGCAGAACCGGAACCATCGTCCCGCGGCGAAGGTCCTCGCGCACCATGAAGAGCGGCGCCTGGATGACGCCCAATCCCGCCCGGGCGGCGGCAAGATAGGTGGTCGATTCGTTCGCAGCCACCGTATAGCGCCCACTGACCTCGATCTCCTCGTTGCCGCGCCGGAAATGGAACGGCATCTGCTGACCGGTCTTCGGCAGAAAATAGCCGACCACGTAGCAATTCTTCTCCAGATCGGAAGGGTGCTGCGGCACCGGGTGCCGCTCGAGAAAATCCCGCGAGGCGCAGGCGACGAACTTCATCTCCGTGATGCGCCTGGCGATCAGCGACTGATCCGTCAGGGTACCGGCCCGTATGGCGCAATCGACGTTCTCCGCGAGATAGTCGATCGTTCGATCGGAAACCCCGAGATCGATCTGGATATCAGGGTACTTCTCGTGGAACTCGGGCAGCGCCGGAATGATTACCAGATTGGCGAAGGCGCTTGCCGTCTCGACTCTCAGCCGCCCCTTCGGCAGGCTCTGGGCCGTCGAGAGGCTGCCGTCCAGTTCGTCGAGATCGGAAAGCAGCCGTGCGGCGCGTTCGTAATAAAGCGCACCGTCCGGCGTCACCAGGACGCGCCGCGTGGTACGATTGAGCAGTTTCGTGCGCAAATGCGCTTCCAGTCCCTGGATGAGATTGGTGACGGTCGCCTTCGGCATGTTGAGGGAGGCGGAGGCACGGGTAAAATTGCCGGTCTCCACAACCCGAAGAAAGGCGCGCATGGCCGTGAGTTGGTCCATTTTCAATAACCGAATTGTTCGAAATACCGAATAGTGTAATCACAACCCGCGGACTATTCCAGACGAAAGACAATGATATGCTGCAAACATCGCGAGTTGTCCCTCATCTAGGGATTCACCCGTGGCGGAGACAAGAGAGATGAACGCGCAATTTACGGAAGAGACGATGCAGACGAGCAAAGGCTCGTGCCGCGCCCGTGTCTACCGCGGCGCATCGCTGCTCGCGCCGCCGCCGATCGTACTGCATCTCCATGGCGGCGGCTTCGTCGACGATTCGATCGCGGCGGGCGAAAACGTGGCCAATTCCCTGGCGGCCGCGGGCGCGGTCGTCATCTCGCCGGAATATCCTTCGGCGTGCATGAACCCGTTTCCGGCGGCACTCGACTGCGCCTATGCGATGCTTTCGTCGATGCGCAGCCGCTGTCCGCAGTTCGCGCACAAGAAGTCGATGCTGTTCGTCGCCGGCGAAGAGGCGGGCGGCAATCTCGCGGCCGGCCTGGCGCTGATGGCGCGCGATCAGTTTCTGACCGACCTCAAAGGCCAGATCCTGCTGTCGCCGCTGCTCGACCCATGCCTGGCAACGGCTTCGTTTCGCAAGTTCTGTCCGCAGAGTTCGGTGCAATCGATCGCCGAAGGCTGGCAGCAATATCTCGGCGAGCGCAGCGGGCTCACGCATCCCTATGCGGCGCCGGGCCATTGCAGCCGGCTCGGCGGTCTCGTTCCGGCCCTCGTCGTCACCAGCGATGAGTGTCCGATGCGCGACGAGGCCGAAGCCTATGCCGAGCGTCTCCGCAAGGCCGGCGTTCCGGTGGAAACGCATGTGCTGCCGGGGCGTGCCTCATGGCTGCCTGTCGGCGGTGCGGCGCAGGAAATCTTGCCATCGCATGAAGAAATCCTATCCGGCATCTTTTCCCGCTTTTTCAAGCAGGCGGGAGCGAAGCCGGCCAAAGAGTAACAAATAAGGCAGTAAGCACAGAGCCGGGCTCCCAACCGGCGAGGAGAAAACATGACATCGACAGTAACCCGCCGGGTCCTGTGGGGCGCCGGCCTGAGCATTCTTTTGTCCGTCGGCGGCGGCGCAGCCGTCTTCTTCGGGCTGCCTCAGCGTTTCCAGGCGGATGCCGCGACCGAAGCGCCCGCAGCAGCAGCGACCCCGCCGGCCGTTCCGGTTTCCGTCGCCAAGGCCGAATCGCGCCGCATCACGACCTGGGAGAGCTTCTCCGGCCGGCTCGAAGCGATCGAGCGCGTCGAGATCCGTCCCCGCGTCGGGGGCGCCATCCTGAGCGCCCATTTCCGTGAAGGCGCGCTGGTCCGGAAGGGCGATCTGCTCGTGACGATCGACCCCGAACCCTTTGCCGCAGCAGTCGAGCGCGCCGAGGCTCAGGTCGCCGCAGCCGAGGCCCGTGTCGCGCTGGCCAAGACCGAACTCGAACGCGGCCGCAAGCTGGTGACCACCAACGCTATCCCACAGAGCGGAGTCGACCAGAGGCTCAGCGTCTACGACGAGGCGCGGGCGAACCTCCGCTCGGCGAAGGCCGCCCTCCAGACCGCCAGACTCGATCTGGAATACACCGAAGTGCGTGCGCCGATCAGCGGCCGCGTCGGCAGGCTCAACGTGACGGCGGGCAATCTGGTCTCCGCCGGCTCCGCCTCGCCGGTGCTCACCACGCTCGTATCCGTCGACCCGATCTATGCCAGCTTCAATGCCAGCGAAGAGGTCGTGGCGGCAGCTCTGGCGAAGCTTTCCGCCTCGGCGGCAAGGACCGAGGCGATCGAACGCATCCCCGTCGAGGTCGGCACGTCCGCCGACGAGGGAACGCCGATCACCGGCCATATCCAGCTCATCAACAACGAGGTGGATGCGGCAACCGGCACGATTCGCCTTCGGGCGGAACTCGCCAATGCCGATGGCCGCCTGATCCCGGGCCAGTTCGTGCGAATCCGGATCGGCGATCCGCAGCCCGAGGAAAAGCTGGTGATCAGCGACCGCGCCATCAGCTCGGACCAGGACAAGAAATTCGTCCTGGTCGTCGGCGCCGACAACAAGGTGGAGTACCGCCAGGTCACGCTCGGGCCCGTCGCGGACGGTCTGCGGATCGTGGAGAACGGCCTGAAGCCAGGTGAGAACATCGTGGTCAACGGCCTGCAGCGCGTGCGCCCCGGAGTCGTGGTTGCCCCGCAGCCGGCCGAACAGGCGACCGCCTCGATCGCCAAGCCATAAAGCGCCTGCGCCCTGCCGGACCATAGAGGCAGGGCGCCCAAAACACATTCCTACGGCATGCACCGGTGCTCGCAGCGAACATTTTCGCCGCAGACGCTCCCTGCTTGTCTGAAGTTCCCAAGGGGGATGCCATGAATTTCTCACGCTTCTTCGTCGACCGCCCGGTCTTCGCGGGCGTTCTCTCCGTGATCATCTTCGTCGCGGGCCTGATCGGCATGACCGGCCTGCCGATTTCCGAATATCCGGAAGTCGTGCCGCCGCAGATCGTGGTCAGGGCGCAATATCCGGGCGCCAACCCGGCCGTCATCGCCGAAACCGTCGCCACGCCGCTCGAAGAGCAGATCAACGGCGTCGAGGGCATGCTTTACATGCAGAGCCAGGCGACCGCCGACGGTCTGATGACGCTGACCGTCACCTTCGAGCTCGGAACCGACCCGGACCAGGCTCAGCAGCTGGTCCAGAACCGCGTCTCCCAGGCCGAGCCGCGGCTGCCGGAAGAGGTGCGCCGGCTCGGCGTCACCACCGTCAAGAGCTCGCCCGACCTGACGCTCGTCGTGCACCTGATTTCGCCCAACGGGCTATACGACATCAACTATCTGCGCAACTACGGCGTCCTTAACGTCAAGGACCGGCTGGCGCGCGTAGACGGCGTCGGCCAGGTGCAGATCTTCGGCGGCGGCGACTATTCCATGCGCGTCTGGATCGACCCCGAAAAGGCCGCAGAGCGCGGGCTTGCAGCGAGCGACATCGCCAACGCCGTCCGTGGACAGAACGTCCAGGCAGCCGCCGGCGTCATCGGCGCTTCGCCGTCGGTTCCCGGCCTCGACCTGCAGCTCTCCGTCAACGCTCAGGGCCGCCTCAAGACGCCCGAGGATTTTGCCGACATCGTCGTCAAATCGGGCGATAGCGGGGAGATCACGCGCCTCGGCGACGTCGCCCGCGTCGAAATGGGGGCGGCGGACTATTCGCTGCGCTCGCTTCTCGACAACAAGGCCGCCGTCGGCATGGGCGTGTTCCAGGCGCCCGGCTCCAACGCCATCCAGATCTCCGAAAACGTCCACAAGGTCATGGCCGAGCTGAAGCAGACCATGCCGGATGGCGTCGATTACGAGATCGTCTACGACACGACGCAGTTCGTCCGGGCGTCGATCGAATCGGTCATCCACACGCTGCTCGAAGCCATCGCGCTCGTGGTCGTCGTCGTCATCGTCTTCCTGCAGACCTGGCGCGCCTCGATCATCCCGCTCGTCGCCGTGCCCGTCTCGATCGTCGGTACCTTCGCGGTGATGTATGTCTTCGGCTTCTCGATCAACGCGCTCAGCCTCTTCGGCCTGGTGCTCGCGATCGGCATCGTCGTCGACGACGCCATCGTCGTCGTCGAGAACGTCGAACGAAATATCTCCCAGGGTCTCTCGCCGGTGCAGGCAACCTATCGCGCCATGCAGGAGGTGTCTGGGCCGATCATCGCGATCGCGCTGGTCCTCGTAGCGGTATTCGTGCCGCTCGCCTTCATCACCGGGCTCACCGGCCAGTTCTACCGCCAGTTCGCGCTGACCATCGCGATCTCGACGGTGATTTCAGCCCTCAACTCGCTGACGCTCTCGCCGGCGCTCGCCGCCCTTCTCCTGAAGGACCACCACGCCCCGAAGGACCGTCTGACGCGGGTCATGGATCGGTTGTTCGGCTGGTTCTTCCGCGGCTTCAACCGCTTCTTCGGAGCGAGTTCGGAGGCTTATGGCCGCGGCGTCGGCGGCATTCTTACCCGCAAGTCACTGGTCATGGGCGTCTATGTCGTCCTCCTCGGGGTCACTTTCGTGCTCTTCCGCGCGGTGCCCGGCGGCTTCGTGCCGGCCCAGGACAAGCAATATCTCATCGGTTTCGCGCAGCTTCCGGACGCGGCGACGCTCGATCGCTCGGAAGACGTCATCCGGCGCATGAGCGAGATCGCCCTCAAGCACCCGGGCGTCGAACACGCCATCGCCTTCCCGGGCCTGTCGATAAACGGCTTCACCAACTCGTCCAACTCCGGCATCGTCTTCGTGTCGCTGAAGCCGTTCGAGGAGCGTACGACGCCCGAACTTTCGGGCGGCGCCATCGCCATGCAATTGAACCAGGAGTTCGGTGCGATCCAGGATGCCTTCATCGCCATGTTCCCGCCACCGCCCGTCCAGGGCCTCGGCACGACCGGCGGCTTCAAGCTGCAGATCGAGGACAGGAACGGACTCGGCTACCGGACGCTGGACGATGCGACCAAGGCCGTCCTCGCCAAGGCGATGGCGGCACCCGAACTCGCCGGGCTCTATTCGAGCTACCAGATCAACGTGCCGCAGCTCTATGCCGACCTCGACCGCACCAAGGCGCGCCAGCTCGGCGTCGCGGTCACGGACGTGTTCGAGACGCTGCAGATCTATCTGGGCTCGCTCTACGTCAACGACTTCAACGCGTTCGGCCGCACCTACAGCGTGCGCATCCAGGCCGATGCGAGCTATCGCAGCCACGCCGACGACATCGGCAAGCTGAAGGTGCGTTCGCAGACGGGCGAGATGATTCCGCTGTCGGCCCTGCTCAACGTGGAGCAGACGGTCGGCGCCGAGCGGGCGATCCGCTACAACGGCTTCCTCGCCGCAGACATCAATGGCGGACCGGCACCCGGCTTCTCCTCCGGCCAGGCGCAGGCGGCCATCGAGCGGATTGCGGCCGAGACGCTGCCGCCCGGCATTTCGTACGAGTGGACGGACCTGACCTATCAGCAGATCCTCGCCGGCAATTCGGGCATCCTCGTCTTTCCGCTGGCGCTGCTGCTCGTCTATCTCGTGCTTGCGGCCCAATATGAGAGCCTGCTGCTGCCGATCGCGATCATCCTGATCGTGCCGATGGGCATCATGGCGGCGCTGACGGGCGTCTGGCTGACCGGCGGCGACAACAACGTCTTCACCCAGATCGGCCTCATCGTTCTGGTGGGTCTATCGGCGAAGAACGCGATCCTGATCGTCGAATTCGCCCGCGAACTGGAGCTGTCCGGCAGCAATGCCGTCAGTGCCGCGATCGAGGCGAGCCGCCTCCGGCTCAGACCGATCCTGATGACCTCGATGGCCTTCATCATGGGCGTCGTGCCGCTCGTCACCTCCACCGGTGCCGGGGCGGAAATGCGCTCAGCCATGGGCGTGGCGGTGTTTGCCGGAATGATCGGCGTCACGGCCTTCGGCATCTTCATGACGCCCGTCTTCTATGTGCTCATCCGCAAGCTTTCCGGCGAAAGGCCTCTGAAGCACACCGGAGCGCATATCGAAGCCCCGCATCTCGCCCCCGGCGAGTAGCCTTCCTGCCCCCCCCAAAAGGGGTCGATGGCGGGCCGGACATCTGTCCGGCCCGTTCTCTTTTCAGCGCACTGCGAAACCCGCCGGGTTCATCGGACGTGACAGCGGGTGGCTGATCGGATAAACCGGCAATCTCTGTTTCTCGGACTACCTTTTCTGGCCCACCGGCTTCGCAGGCATACCTTCCATGTTCCCGACCGATCCCGTCTCCAATCTCGCTGCCCTCATTCGCTGCCCCTCCGTCACACCCGCCGAGGGAGGCGCGCTGACGACTCTTGAAGCCATGCTGGCACCGGTCGGCTTCAAGGTCGACCGGATCGTGGCGAAGGAACCCGGAACGCCCGACATCGAAAACCTTTACGCCCGGATCGGGGGCGACGGACCGCATCTGATGTTTGCCGGTCACACCGATGTGGTGCCGGTCGGCGACGAAGCCGCCTGGAGTCGACCGCCCTTCTCCGCCGCGATCGCCGAAGGTGAAATGTACGGACGCGGCGCAGTCGACATGAAGGGCGGCATTGCCTGTTTCGTGGCGGCCGTCGCCCGCCATATCGAGAAGCATGGCGAGCCTAAGGGCTCGATCTCCTTCCTCATCACCGGCGACGAGGAAGGCCCGGCGATCAACGGCACGGTTAAGCTCCTCGAATGGGCGGCGGCAAGGGGCGAGCGCTGGGACGCCTGTCTCGTCGGCGAGCCGACCAATCCGGACGGCATCGGCGACATGATCAAGATCGGCCGGCGCGGATCGCTTTCCGGCCGGATCACCGTTCACGGCGTCCAGGGCCACGCGGCCTATCCGCATCTTGCGGACAATCCGGTGCGCAGCATCCTGCAGTTCGCAAAGGCCCTGATGGATCCGCCCTTCGACGACGGAACGGAAAATTTCCAGCCTTCGAACCTCGAAGTCACGACCATCGACGTGGGCAATTCCGCGGTCAACGTCATTCCCGCGAGGGCGAGCGCCGCCTTCAACATCCGGTTCAACGACCGCTGGACGGCCGAAAGCCTGATGGCGGAGATCGTCGCGCGTCTCGACCGCGCAGCAGCCGACAGCGCGCTGAGGCCCGGCCGCGCTCCGGCCAGATACGAGATCGTCTGGAACGAGCGTCCGAGCCATGTCTTCCTGACGCGCAACAACGCGCTCATCGATTCGCTTTCAGGTGCCGTGGAGGCCGTCACCGGGCGGCAGCCGCAGCTGTCGACCACCGGCGGCACATCGGACGCGCGTTTCATCAAGGACTATTGCCCGGTCGTCGAATTCGGCCTCGTCGGCAAGACCATGCACATGGTCGACGAACGCGTCGCCCTTGCCGATCTCGAAACCCTGACCGGGATCTACGAAACCTTCATCGCCCGCTGGTTCGGCCATGCCGCTGCTTGAGGAAGTCCTTGTCTATATCAAGGGGCTGTGGCTGCTGATCCAGGGCAACCACGAAGGCTATCGCTGGCTGGACATCAGCGAGAGCGGGTTGTGGCGCTCCTTCACGGCGATCCTCTGGACGCTGCCGGCGCTGGCCGTCGGCTGGGCCTCATGGCGGCTCTATTATCTCTCGGTGATGCCGACCGGCACGACAGTCGGCATCGGCTTCTTCGGGAAGCTTCTCGCCGTCGACCTGGTGAGCTGGCTGCTGCCGATCGTGCTGATTGCCGTCCTCTCGCGCCCGCTCGGCTTTTCCGTCCTGGTGGTGCCGGTAATCGTCACGACCAATTGGCTCCAGGTCCCGTTGACCTATGCCATGGCGGTTCCGGCCGCGTTGCTGCTGGTCATACCCGGCAGCGCCGGTATGGCAGCCCTGTTGTGGCTTCTGCTGCTCGTCGCCAGCTCGGCGCTGCTCTTCCGCCTCTTGCGGACCGTTACCGCCAAGCAGAACCTGCTCGCCGCCGCCCTTGCCGCGATCTTTCTGCTGTCACCGCTGATGATCATGCAGTTCCTGCAGCGCCTGCTCGGCTTGATGCCGGGTTGAGCGGCGGCGTTCGTGAAAGCCCCGCATCCGCCAGATGATGTGGAGAAGGTGGCCGGCAGGCCGGATGAGCGGCTGCTGTTTCCAGCTTAGTAATCCACCCGCATGAAATAAAGCCCGTCGGGCGGGGCGACCGGGCCGCACGCCTTGCGGTCGCGTGCTTCGAGTGCGGTCTGCAGGTCATCCGGCGTCCACTTGCCCTCGCCCACGAGCTTCAGGGAGCCCGCGAAGGAACGGATCTGGTTGTGGAGAAAGCTTTGTGCCGTGGCGCGGATTTCGATGAGCTCGCCCGCACGGGTCACGTCCAGCCGGTCGAGCGTGCGCAAGGGGCTCGTCGCCTGACAGTGGGCCGAGCGGAAGGTGGTGAAATCGTGATGGCCGACGAGGCGCTGCGCCGCCTCGTGCATGGCGTCGTGATCCAGCGGCTTCGGCACCCACCAGGCGCGCCGCGCCTCCAGCGCCAGTGGCGACCGGCGGGAAACGATCCGATAGAGATAATGCCGGCGGATTGCAGAGAAACGCGCATCGAAATCGCCGGGGGCTTCCGCGACATCGAGGATCGAGACCCGCTCGCCGGCGAGCGCCAGATGCGCGTTGAGGGCGTTTTGCAGCGTGTACGACTTCCACTCGCGCGTGAGATCGAGATGCGCCACCTGCCCCCTGGCATGAACGCCGGAATCGGTGCGCCCGGCGCCGCGGATCGAGACCGTCTCGCGGGTGAGCGACAGGACCGCCTTCTCGATGGCGCCCTGGATCGAGGGACCGTTGTCCTGCCTCTGCCAGCCGACATAATCGGAACCGTCATATTCGACGGTCAGGCGATAGCGGGGCATCAGGCGATCCTCGCGCCGGCAGCGATGGGCGTGCCGCGCAGGAAATCGGCCGAGGCGAGCGCCTTGCCGCCCGCACGCTGCAATCTCGTCAGCCGCACCGCGCCTTCTCCGCAGGCGATGCTGAGAGTACTGTCAAGCACTTCTCCGGCAGCACCTTTCCCTTCCGACATTTCGGAGCCAAGCACCTTGACGCGTTCCTGGCGGCCGGCAATGTCGAGTTCGAACCAGGCGCCGGGAAAAGGCGAGAGGCCGCGGATATGGTTGTGCACCTCGGTCGCCGGCCGGGAAAAATCGATCCGGGTCTCTTCCTTCGAAATCTTGGCGGCATAGGCGACGCCCTCTTGCGCCTGCGGCGTGAGCGGAAGCTCGCCGGCCTCGAGCCTGGCCATGGCCTCCGTCATCAGCACCGCTCCGACCTGCATCAGCCGGTCGTGCAATTCGCCGGCCGTCATCGTCTGGTCGATCGGAACCGACTGCGCGAGAGCCACGGGACCGGTATCGAGCCCCTTGTCCATTTTCATCACCATCATACCGGTCTCACGGTCGCCGGCCATGATCGCCCTCTGGATCGGCGCCGCCCCCCGCCAGCGCGGCAGGAGCGAGGCATGGCCGTTATAGCAGCCGTAGCGGGTCCCGGAGAGTATTTCCTCCGGCAGCAGCAGCCCGTAGGCGACGACGACCGCCACGTCCGCACCGAAATCCCGGAAGGTCTGACGGTCCGCGGCGTCCTTGAAGTTGACGGGCGTCAACACCGGAATGCCGAGGTGCTCGGCAGCCTGATGCACGGAGGATTTCTTGAGGTCGAGGCCGCGCCGGCCGGCCGGCCGCGGCGGCTGCGTATAGACGGCGGCGATCTCGTGACCCGCCCCGGCGAGCGCCAGGAGCGTCGGTACGGAAAATTCCGGCGTGCCCATGAAGATGATGCGAAGCGGCAAGTGGCGGCCTCCGTCTCTTTCGATTGCCCGTGAGCGGGCGGCGGCTCCAGGTTGAATGCGGCCGCGACGCTAGATCACGATGTTTCGGGCCGGGTCGACCTAAGACATGAACGGATCAGATCGCCTTTGCGCCGCGCGTCTTGGCCGCCTTGGTGAACCTGCGAATCACCATATCTCGCTTGAGCTTGGAGATGTAATCGATGAACAGGACGCCGTTCAGATGGTCGATCTCGTGCTGCAGGCAGGTGGCGAGCAGGCCCTCGGCCTCGACCGCCTGTTCCTTGCCCTCGCGATCGACATACTCGACCGTGATCGCGGCGGGTCGCTCGACCTCGGCGTAATAGTCGGGGATCGAAAGGCAGCCTTCCTCATAGACCGAACGCTCCTCGGACGAGCGGACGACCTTCGGATTGATGAAGACGAGCGGCTGTTTCTCCTCTCCCTCCTTCGTCACATCCAGAACCAGGAGGCGCTTCGGCACGCCGATCTGTATCGCGGCGAGACCGATGCCCGGCGCGTCGTACATGGTTTCCAGCATATCGTCGGCGAGCCGGCGAATGTCGGCGTCAATGGTCTCCACCGGTGTCGACACCTGGCGCAGAACCGGATCGGGAAGAATGATGAGCGGCTTGATCGTCATGTCGATCCCCATAGCCGATCTTTCCCTCGACGCGCAAGAAAATTGCCATTGCGAAACCCGTGGCGCTCCAAAGGGGAACGACCGGCCGCGAAAATGTATGTTCTCGTTTTGATCTGGTTTTCGCACGCGAATCTGTTAGTCTGCGGCCATGGAGCCCATCCCCTTTTCCTTCGATCGGCCGCTGTTCCTCATCGGCGCCCTGCCCGTCACGGCCGGCCTCCTCGTCACAGCCGCCGCCCTTCTCGTGGTGCTGTTCTCGGCCATTATGGTGCGGCGCGCCCGTTCGGCTCGCGCGATCGACCGCGAAGAGCAAATGTCGGCGCTCATCGCGGCGCAGACGGAGATGCAGGGACGGATCGCGGCCATGACCGAGGTGCTGGGCGCCCGGCAGGCGGAACTGAACCAGTCGCTCAGCCAGCGCATCGACGGGATGACGCATCGCATCGGCGCCTCGATCAGCGAGCAGACGAAGGCGACGCACGAAAATCTGCGGCGGCTCCAGGAGCGGCTCGCGGTGATCGACAACGCGCAGAACAACATCCAGTCGCTCGCCAAGGATATGGCCGGGCTGCAGAGCATCCTCGCCAACAAGCAGACGCGCGGCGCCTTCGGACAGTCGCGCATGGAGGCGATCGTCGCGGACGGCCTGCCGATGGGCGCCTTCGCCTTCCAGGCGACGCTTTCCAACGGCGCGCGGCCGGACTGCACCATCCGCATGCCGAACGGCCAGCCGCCACTGGTCATCGACGCGAAGTTTCCGCTCGAGGCCTGGAATTCCATGAGGGACGCGGCGAGCGCCGAACGGCGGCAACAGGCCGCGCAGGCCTTCCGCCGCGACATGGAGGTGCATATCCGCGATATCTCCGGCAAATATCTCCTGCCGGGCGAGACCCAGGATACGGCCTTCCTCTTCGTTCCCTCCGAATCGATCTTCGCCGAAATCCATGAGCATTTCGAGGCGATCGTCCAGAAGGCGCACCGCCAGCGGATCGTCATCGTCTCTCCGTCGCTCCTGCTCCTCTCGATCCAGGTCATCCAGGCGATCCTGAAAGACGCCCGCATGCGGGAGCAGGCCCACCTGATACAGGGCGAAGTCGTACGGCTGATGGAAGACCTCTCGCGTCTCGATGAGCGCGTACGCAAGCTCCAGGGCCATTTCGCCATGACGCAGAAGGATGTCGAGGACATCCTGATCTCCTCGGACAAGCTGACCCGTCGGGGCGCCAAGATCGAGGCGCTCGAGCTGCAGGCCGAGGGCGATCCGAGACAGGGCGAAAAGCCGGGCGACGGCAGCGGGCGCCCGATGGACGGGCGCATGGGGCAATTGAAGCTGAGAGTGGTTGACGAGGACTGACGGCGTCGGGCACTCTCCGGCAAATGCGTGTGTCGCGCGAAACCGTGCAGCGGTTTGGAATGACGACAGGCGAAAAACAAAGAAGCCGACGGGACGCCTCCACATGATCACTGTTTTTGGATCCATCAACATGGATCTGATCGCCACCACCGCACGCCTTCCGAAGCCCGGCGAAACTGTTGCCGGAATGGACTTTTCCACTGCGGCGGGTGGCAAGGGCGCAAACCAGGCGCTCGCGGCGCGCCGCGCCGGCGCCTCGGTGCGCATGGCAGGTGCCGTCGGCTCCGACGCCTTCGCCGAGGGCGCGCTGGCGCTGCTCAAGGAGGCCGGCACCGATCTCGATCTGACGAAGACCGTCGGCGAGCCGACCGGCACGGCACACATCATCGTCGGCGGCGACGGCGAAAACGTCATCGTTGTGGTCGCCAGCGCCAACGCACGCGTGAGCGAGGACGACGCCGTGAACGCTGTTGCAAGAATGTCTGCTGCCGACACGCTGATGCTCCAGCTCGAAATTCCAGCTGCCTCGGTGGAAAAGGCACTCTCCGAAGCAAAACGGCGCGGCGTCCGATCGATCATCAACATCGCGCCGCTGACGCCGGATGCGGCGCGCCTCGGCCGCATGGCCGATATCGTCATTGCCAACGAGACCGAGTTCGAGCTGCTCGCCGGCAAAGCGGGCATCGCCGGCGCCGAGCGGGAAGAGGCTATGAAGGGGCTGCACGCCGAGACCCGCCAGACCGTGATCGTAACGCTTGGCGCTGAGGGCGTGGTGGCGATTCACGAAGGCGAACTCCATCGCGCGAAGGGGCTCACGATCGAGCCCGTCGATACGGTCGGTGCCGGAGATACCTTCTGCGGCTATCTCGCCGCCGGCCTCGACGCCGGCCTCGCATTTTCAGAAGCGCTCCGCCGCGCCGCCGTTGCGGGATCGCTGGCCTGCCTCAAGCCCGGCGCGCAGCCCTCGATACCGCTTGCCGCCGAGGTCGCCGCCCGGCTCTAGCGCACCTTGCAGGAAAGTGTGCCACCGTTTTCCGTCCGGAAGCGCACAGGTTCAGACTGTTTCAGTGTTTCCATGAAACATTGAAACGCGCTGAAATACCGTGAGATAAGCGCCCGCCGGCAAGGCCGACGCGCAAATCCTGCCGCTTGAACCCGGAATCAGGTGCGGCGTTGGCCGTATTTTAATCTTTGATCGTCTAATCAGGTCAGCGAGAAGGCCAACTCCGGTTCGGCCGCTCCTCCATGCCGGTCGGCATCTGGCGCTCCATGAGGGAGCTTCACCCACAGTTCCGAATATGTCGCGCCGCGGGTTCAGCACCTGCGGACCTCTCAGTGCGTGAGGATTTCATGTTCAAGTTCCAAGCCAGATCGCTGGCGACAAAATTGATCGCGGTGACGGGAGGCACGATCGCCCTCGTGCTGCTCGCGTCGAATTACGTGCTTATCTCCCAGACGCGGGATCGTGTCGAAACGCTGGTCTTCGACGGCGCGAAGACGGAAGCGCGGGCGATCGCGGCCGACATCGCGGGAAGCGTCGGCGAACTTGCCGCCGCCGCGCGGACCATGTCGGGCGTTCTCGGGCGCGGCCATGCCGGGCAGTCCACCGACCGTGCAGGCGCAATCAATCTCCTGAAGGCCAACCTGGAGCAGCATGGCTTTGCCTTCGGCAGCTGGTTCGCCGAAGAGCCCAAGGCCTATGACGGGAAGGACGTCATCGACAACACGGAACTTGGCGGCAATGCCGACGGTGCGTTCACGCCCTATTGGTCCAAGGACCGCAACGGAAATATCCAGCTCTCGACGTTCAAGGCCGATTATGCGGCCGAGTGGTACGGCCTCGCGGCGAAAAGCGGCAAGGGCGCCATCACCCAGCCATATCTCGCCGAGGGCACCGATGTCCCGACCACGATGACGTCGATCGCCTATCCCGTGATGTCGAACGGCAGAATGATCGGCGTTTCGGGTGTCGATATTTCGCTCGCCGCACTCGCGGACCGTCTCTCGGCGGTCAAGCCTTTCGGATCCGGCCGGGTCTACTTGCTGTCGCAGAGCGGCAAATGGCTCGCCGCACCTATCCCCGAACTGCTGATGAAGGAATATGACGGCGAAGGCGCCGAGTTGGTGAAAGACGCCCTTTCCGCCGGCACGCCCCGCATGATCGAGAACCTGACTTACGACGGTAACGAGCCTTTCGACCGTGTGGTCTATCCTTTCAGCCTGCCCGACGTGAGTGCGCAATGGCTGGTTCTGGTCGATGTTCCGCGCTCAGCCATCAATGCGCCGGTGCGCGATCAGACCTATATGATGATCGTCGGCGGTCTGATAGTCCTCGGCGCGGTGCTCGCCGGCCTCTATTTCGCCGTTCGCCGCTTCGTCCAGAAGCCGCTTGCCGGCCTCGTGGGCGACGTCGAGACGCTCAGCAACGGAGAATATACCCGGCCGATTTCCGGTCAGGAACGCTCCGACGAGACAGGCGCCGTCGCCAGGTCGCTCGAGGGCTTCCGTCACCAGCTCGCCGACAACAGGCGGCTCGAAAGCGAGGCACGTCACGAGAGAGAGCAGGCCGAACTCGAACGCGGACGTTCGGAAAACGAACGCAGCGAGGCCAGCGCTCTGCAGCGCGACATCGTCGCACGTCTCGGCAAGGCCCTGTCGCATCTCTCCGCCGGCGACCTCGCCTTCCGCCTTACCGGCGACTTCCCCGGCGAATACGCCCAGCTGAAACGCGATTTCAACGCGACGATGGAGAGCCTCGAAGAGACGATCCGCACCGTCAACCACTCGGTCGTCAATATCGGCAGCGGCACCAGCGAGATCTCAGGTGCCGCCAACGACCTGTCGCATCGGACGGAACAGCAGGCAGCAAGTCTCGAGGAGACCGCGGCCGCGCTTGACGAACTGACCTCGCAGGTGAACGCCAGCGCCGAAAACGCCAAGGTCGCCGCGAAATCCGTCGAGGTCGCAAGCAGCGACGCGGAACAGTCCGGCGAGGTGGTGCAGAAGGCGATCGCCGCGATGAATGGCATCGAGCAGTCGTCGCATGAAGTCAGCCGGATCATCGGCGTCATCGATGAAATCGCCTTCCAGACCAACCTTCTGGCGCTCAATGCCGGGGTCGAGGCCGCCCGCGCCGGCGACGCCGGCAAGGGCTTCGCGGTCGTCGCACAGGAGGTCCGCGAACTCGCGCAGCGCTCTGCCAATGCCGCAAAGGAAATCAAGACGCTGATCAACACATCGGCGGGCCAGGTTCGCGAGGGCGTCGACCTCGTGGGCAAGGCAGGCGGCGCGCTCGAGAAGATCGCCGAGCAGGTGGTGCAGATCAACGGGCTTATCCGCCAGATCTCAAGCTCCGCCTCGGAACAGGCGGTGGGCCTCAAGGAGATCAATTCCGCCGTCAATCAGATGGACCAGGTGACACAGCAAAACGCTGCCATGGTGGAAGAGACGACGGCCGCCAGCATGGCGCTGAACGACGAGGCTCGCGCCTTAAGCGCGCTGGTCGCCCGTTTCCAGATCGCCCCGCAGGGCGTTCAGGCCCAGGCCCCGGCCGAAATGCTGCGCGGTACGGCCGAGCGGATGCGTGCGGCTGCCCCCGCGGAAAATCGTCCCGCCCAGGCGCCGCGCAGTGCCGCCTACTCGAGTTCGACTCAAAAGGTGCTTGCCAAAACATCCGGCGCCAATGCGCTCGCGCAGGACAACTGGGAAGAATTCTGATCGCGGCCCGCACCGGCTGCAAGACGGCGTCCGATCCTCATCGGGCGCCGTCTTCTTTTCCAGGCAAGGCGTACATGGCTCTCAGAGACGGGCCAACCGCTCGATCAAGAGCTCGAAGAAGCCCTCGTCGTCGATGTGCCGCATGACCTTGGCGTTGTGCGCCCGGCCGGTGACCTGCCACCAGTCGACCACGGTCATGCCCGTGGTGAGCGGAGACGCCGTTTCGATCTCGACGTTGCAGTCCCGCCCTGTGAATAGCTCCGGCCGCAGGATATAGGCGATCACGGTCGGATCGTGCAGCGGCCCGCCGTCGGTGCCGTATTTCTCGATGTCGAAACGCTCGAAAAATTCCAGCATCTCGGCAAGGGCCGCTGCCGCCGGGTTGCCGATCGCGCGGATTTTCTCCACGCGAACCTTCCGTGTCAGAACGCGATGGGTGACATCGAGGGGCATCATCACGATCGGGATGCCGGAGCGGAAGACGATCTCGGCTGCCTCCGGATCGACATAGATGTTGAATTCCGCCGCAGGCGTTATGTTGCCGCCCTCGAAGAAGCCGCCGCCCATCATCACGAGCTCGCGTATCGAAGGCGCGATTTCCGGAGCTTTCGTCAAGGCCAGCGCGATATTCGTCAGCGGTCCGAGCGTACAAAGCGTCACGGCGCCCGGCGCCTCCGCACGCAGCGTTTCGACGATGAAGTCGACGGCGTGCTGCTCTTGAAGCGGCATCGTCGGCTCGTCGAGCGCAGGGCCATCGAGCCCCGTCTTCCCGTGCACGTGCTCGGCCGTGACGAGCGGGCGGGCGACCGGCCGCTCGGCACCTGCGAAGATCTTCACGTCGGTCCTGTTGCAGAGCTCGCAGACGATGCGGGCGTTGCGGGCCGTCAATGTCAGCGGGACATTGCCGGCAACCGCGGTGATGCCGAGGACCTCGATTTCCTCCGGGCTGCCGAGGGCCAGCATGATTGCCGCCGCGTCGTCCTGGCCCGGATCCGTGTCGATGATGATTTTTCTTGCGCTTGACACTTCTCATCTCCCTGCAGGACCGTCGCTCTCAAGTCAGAGACTATGATTTGCGTGGCCTGCGGAGGCAAGCCGCTTGCACTCACTGCACACAGCCACCATATTGCAGGCAGGATGCTGCTTGGCAGGTCCGACACATGGTCGCTTGAGCTGCAAGGGCTTGGAGAATGAGCAGAATAACGCCTTTTACGAGCCCGCTTCTGGTGGGTTTCGACAGCATGGAAAAGACCCTTGAGCGCATCGCGAAGGGCAATGACGGCTATCCTCCCTACAATATAGAGCGAATTCGCGGCGATTCTGCCGCCGACGCGCCGGAACGCCTGCGCATAACGCTCGCGGTGGCGGGCTTCTCGGAGGAAGACCTCGACGTGACGACCGAGGAAAACCAGCTCGTGATCCGCGGCCGTCAAATCGAGACCGGCGAAAGGGAATATCTGCATCGGGGCATCGCCGCCCGGCAGTTCCAGCGGACCTTCGTGCTGGCCGATGGAATGCAGGTTCTCGGCGCGGAATTGCGCAACGGCCTCCTTGCGGTGGACCTGGTGCGCCCCGAGCCCGCCCGTATGGTAAAGAAAATTAATATTTCGGTCCCAGAATAGGATAACCGGCGAGATTTTTTCCTGCGCCGGCGACCACGGAGCATGACCATGGGACTGAAAGCCATCAACACATCGCTGTCGAAGAACGACCTTGCGCATCTTGGCGCAGGCGAGGTCGGCTATATCCGCAAGATGCGTTCTGAGGAGGTCTCCCGTTGCTTTCCGGAAGCGCCCGAGATGGGGCCTGGAATCGATCTGTGGGCCCTGTTCGGCGCCGATGGAACGCCTATCCTGCTGACGGACAACCGCTCCAGCACCTTCTTCAAGGCGGCGGAAGACGACCTTCGCACCGTCACTTTGCATTGAGCGGGTAAGAATTGCCCCTCTCCTCGCAGACGGAGAGGGGACTTAAGCAGCGGCCGCGAACCCCCTTCGCCCCGCGCGCGGGAGAAGGTGGCCGGCAGGCCGGCTGAGGGGCCAAACTCCAGACGCCCGGTTCACCTACGCCGAAAGGTCAGATAGGCCGAACTGCGCCCTTCCCGGCGGGCCTTGGCTTCGTAGCGCGTGCTCGGCCATCCGGCGAAAGGCGTCAGCCAGTCGGCCGCTGTCTCCGCCGTCCATTCGAAAGCCGCGTGGTCGCGGCAATGGATGAGCGTCCAGTTGATATAGCTGTCGATGTCCGAGGCAAAGCAGAAGACGCCGCCCGGCTTCAGGATGCGTGCGAAGCGGTCGAGATTGACCGCGGAGACGAAACGCCGCTTCCAATGCTTTCGCTTCGGCCATGGATCGGGATAAAGCAGGTCGATCTGGTCGACGGATGCCGCCGGCAGCCAATCCAGCACCTGCGTCGCGTCGTCGTCGTAGAGGCGGACGTTCCTGATCGCCTTCGCCTCGATCTGCCCGAGCAGCTTCGCCATCGAATTGACGAAGGGCTCCACCCCGATAAAGCCGGTCGCCGGGTCTTCCGCAGCACGGTGGATCAGGTGCTCTCCGCCGCCGAAGCCTATCTCCAGGCGGATTCTTTCGACGGGCTCGGGAAAAAGCGCCGTCAGATCGGCCGGTGCCGGCTTCCCGAGGTCGAGCTTCAAAAGGGGCAGCAGGTGTTCGAGATGGGCCGCCTGCCGCTCCCGCAAGGGCTTGCCCTTGCGGCGGCCGAAGAAAGCCTCCGTTGCTCTGGCACCGCGCGTTTCGGTCATGTCGTTCTTCCCATAGATGAAGCAGGCTGCGGGTAGAGGACGCACATCGTTTTCCTCATCCAGCTCCGCATCCATGATTTCCGATCGAGCCAAGCCCGAAATCACAATGAAGGAGGCGGACGCTCCTCTCCGGAGCGCCCGCCTGACTGTTGCCACGGCTGATAACAGGCGGCTGCGATATCTTCAATACGCGGCTTCTTCCGAAGCTGCCTCGCGGGCAGGGCTTACGCCGCGCGGCTCGCCGCTCTTCCGTTGACGGACGACGAGTCGCTCTCGATCGCCTCTTTCAGCGGCTTGACCAGGTCGAGCTTCTCCCAGGAGAAGGAACCGTCGCGGCCGGCCTTGCGGCCGAAATGGCCGTAGGCGGAGGTCTTGGCATAGATCGGCCGGTTGAGGTCGAGATGGCGGCGGATGCCCGTCGGCGACAGGTCCATCGTCTTGCGGATGGCGCTCTCCACCTGATCTTCCGAGACCTTTCCGGTGCCGTGCAGATCGACATAGATCGACAGCGGCTGGGCTACGCCGATCGCGTAGGAAAGCTGGATGGTGCAGCGCTCGGCAAGGCCCGCCGCTACGACGTTCTTGGCAAGGTAGCGGGCCGCATAGGCGGCCGAGCGGTCGACCTTGGTCGTGTCCTTGCCGGAGAAGGCACCGCCGCCATGCGGAGCTGCGCCGCCATAGGTGTCGACGATGATCTTGCGGCCGGTAAGGCCCGCGTCGCCGTCCGGTCCGCCGATGACGAACTTGCCGGTAGGATTGATGTACCAGGTGCAGTCGTCGGCGATCTTCAGGTCCCCGAGCGCCTCACGGATATAGGGTTCGACCACGGAGCGGACCTTGGTCGAATCCCAGCTCTCGTCGAGATGCTGGGTGGAAAGAACGATCGAGGTGGCCTCGGCCGGCTTGCCGTCGACGTACCGCACGGTCACCTGGCTCTTGGCGTCCGGACCAAGCTTGGCGACTTCGCCTTCGCCCTTCTTGCGGGCCGCGGCGAGCAGATTGAGGATGCGGTGCGAATAGTAGATCGGCGCCGGCATGAGCTCGGCGGTCTCGCGGCAGGCATAGCCGAACATGATTCCCTGGTCGCCCGCGCCTTCTTCGCCCTGCTTGTCGGCGGCATTGTCCACGCCCTGCGCGATGTGTGCGGACTGGAAGTGCAGAAGAACGTCGATTTTCGCGGTCTTCCAATGGAAGCCGTCCTGCTCATAGCCGATGTCGCGGATCGCCTTGCGGGCCGCCGACTTGAACTTCGAGGGATTGATGACGTCGACGCCGTTCTTGTCTTTCTTGAGAAGGCTCGGCGGCAGCCTGACCTCTCCGGCGATGACCACACGATTGGTCGTCGCCAGCGTCTCACAGGCGATGCGCACAGTCCACGGATCGACGCCGGTCTTTGCGGCTTCGCGGTAGACCAGATCCACGATTTCGTCGGAGATACGGTCACACACTTTGTCCGGATGACCTTCGGCTACGGATTCACTTGTGAACAGGTAGTTTGCGCGCATGCGGGAAGTCCCCTCAATGAAAGAAGCGGTCAAACGTTTAGTGGTTTTGCCGGTGAAAAACAAGCACACAACGACATAAATATATCTTTATATCGGCATCGCCACGACGTTCCGCTTTCACGAAAATGCAGAATTGAGGGAAAATTTTCGCTCTCGGGAGTGAGCCGCCGGCCAGCGCGCCATGTCGGATGCGCAGCCTCGAAGCGCCGCCGTCCTTATCGGCAGGGTTGGAGCTCGGACAGCAGTCTCCATACGAAAAAAGCGGCTTGATGCCGCTTCTTTCGTGCCGGGCGACTTGCCGCCTATTCGCTCTCCGCCTCGGCGGCCAGTGCTTTAACGAGGTCTACCAGCTTGCGCCGGACCTTCGGGTCGGAAATTTTCACGAAGGCGCGGTTGAGCTGCAGCCCTTCCGAGGAGGACAGGAAATCGACGACGTAGTTGGAGCTCGACGCCTCGGCCATCCCCGGCCCGGTGCCGCCGCCATCGCCCGGAGCATCCTCGAAGAAGAACGACACCGGCACGTTGAGTATCTGCGAAATGTTCTGCAGCCGGCTCGCGCCGACGCGGTTCGTGCCTTTTTCGTACTTCTGAATCTGCTGGAAGGTAATCCCCAGACTCTCGCCGAGCTTCTCCTGGCTCATGCCAAGCATCGTCCGACGAAGGCGAATCCTGCTACCGACATGAATGTCGATCGGGTTCGGTTTCTTCTTATTCTCGATCATATTCGCCTTCCTAAACACGCTGTTTACGTTACCAGCAACCCCGCGTTGCAAAATATGCGCCGCGGCAACCCTGTCACGCTCGGCGGCAGGCAAAGGTTGATGGCGAAATACACTATGCAATTTTAGGGGTTTTACGTCAATTCTTCCCAATATTAAAACCTAAGCGCGATATTACTGCAACCAGAAATAGAATTCCCATCGTCAGCCAGAAAATTTGGCTGCGCGTTGCGACATTTGTGAGCGTAGGCAGTTTTCCCGGCAGAATTGTGTCTAGAACCCCCCTGTAATTGTAGCCCAATACTAGCACTAAAACACCACGTGCATCAACAACTGCTGAAATACCAGTATTCGCGGCACGAATCATCGGAGTTCCGGTTTCGACCGCGCGGAGCTGCGCCTGATGGAAATGCTGGCGCGGGCCGGGGGTATCGCCGAACCAGGCGTCGTTGGTGATGTTGAGGAGCGCGTCTGCGAGCCGGGCATTGCCGTCCACCTCGTCGGCGAAGATCGCCTCGTAACAGATCATCGGATAGATCCGCCGGCCGCCCGGCAAGGTCAGCATTGGGCGGGTGCTGGCCGCCGAGAAACCGCCCGGCATCGAGGCCGCGACGGAGCTCAGGCCCCAGGAGGTCAGCAGATCCTCGAACGGGAGGTATTCACCGAAAGGCACCAGATGCACCTTGTCCGCCGCACCGACGATCTGCCCTCGATCGTCGATGACATAGACCGAATTGTAATAGCGCGGCGGCAGTCCGGCACCGGCATCCTCGACCCTGACGGCGCCGGCGACGAGAACTTGCCCGTCCTGGAGAACGTCGGCGATCCGCGCCAGGGCGTCGGGATTGTCGGTGAGGATGAAAGGGATCGACGTTTCCGGCCAGACGACGATGTCCGGCCGTTTGGCGCCATCCTGGACCGGGGCGGCCGTCAGCGAGAGATGGTCCTCGAAAATCGACGCACGCTCCCGGTCGTCGAGCTTCTTGGCCTGGTCGATCACCGGCTGGACGACGCGGACGGTCATCTCCGGCTGGAGCGGCACCGGTGCCGGCTGGGCGAGCCGGTAAAAGCCGAAAGCGACATGCGCCACAAAGAGCGCTGCGGCGATGGCGAGACCGGCGCGCGCGCCCTTGCCCGTCCAGATCAGAGCCGGCGCGGCGAAGACGAAAACGGCCAGCATGTTGATCGTCGAAAGATTGACGACGCTGGCGGACTGCATCATCAAGGGCATCGGCATGGCCGCATAGCCGATGGCATTCCAAGGGAAGCCGGTAAAGAGAAAGCCGCGCAGCCATTCGGCGATGCCGAAGCCGAGCGCGAGGGCGGCGATCCGGCCCCAGCCGTCCGACCAGAGGCTGCGGGCAATGACGACCGCCAGCGCGTAAAAGAGCCCCAGAACGGCCGGGAGGCCGACGACGGTGAGCGGCAGCGCCCAGGCGAACGCGTCCGCCTCGACCAGAAGCGCATTGCCCAGCCACCAGAGACCACCCAGGAAATAACCGAAACCGAAGGACCAGCCGATCGCCGCGGGCGGCATCAGCCGCCGCAGCACGCCGTCGCCGGGGTCGGGCGCCACCCCGTCGATCAGCCAGACAAGGACGGGAAAGGAGACGAAAGCCGCCGCGAAAATGCCGAAAGGCGGCTGGGCAAGCACCGCCAGAAGGCCGGCGAGAAAGCCGACGAATGTTCGGGACACGCCCGAGAGAAGTATGATTCTGCCTGCCAGTCTTTCCATTGAACCTCCCGTCGGCGCCGGACGTGGGGGAGACCTTGCGCGGGACCCTGTCCTCGAGGATTCAAGGACACACGCAGCACGACCGAATCAATCGGCGGCAGTCTTCCAAAAAAGTGGCTGCTTGTCCCCTCTCAAGGCGACGGCGAGCCGGCCCTATTCGAACGAGGACGGGGGCTGGACACCCGCCCCAGTGGGGCCGGCCGTGGTGAACGCATCGGGCAACGGCTCCTTCTCGACCTTCGGCAGGCGGCGGCGTGACGGCGGACGCTTGCGCATGATCCTGACGCGTTTGACGCGACGCGGATCGGCATCGAGAATCTGGAATTCGAAGCCGGGAATCGCCTGCACCACCTCGCCGCGGACAGGAATCCGGCCGAGCGATGCGAAGACGAGTCCGCCCAGCGTATCGACATCCTCGAGTTGCTCGCGTACGTCGAAGTCCGGTCCGACCGCCTCGGCGATCTCCTCGAGCTCCACCCGGGCGTCGGCGACGAAGACGTCGTCCGAGCTGCGCGCGAACATCACTTCCTCGTCGTCATGCTCGTCCTCGATGTCGCCGACCACCATTTCGACGATGTCCTCGAGTGATACGAGACCGTCCGTTCCGCCGTATTCATCGATGACGAGTGCCATCTGGATGCGCGCGGCCTGCATGCGCTGCATGAGATCCGAGGCGAGCATCGACGGCGGCACGAACAGGAGCTGCCGGACGATCCCCGCCTCCTCCACCGTCTTGTCGAGATCGACGCGAGAAAGATCGAAGCCTGCCTTCAGCTGCCGGGGCGCCCTTTCGGGCTTGTCGCCGTTCGCCGTCGTCGCCGCATGGGCTTTGCCGTTGCGGCGGCGGTTGCGCGCCTGCTTGGTCACATAGGCAAGAAGGTCACGGATGTGCACCATGCCGCGAGGGTCGTCGAGCCCCTCGCTGTAAACCGGCATGCGCGAGCGTCCCGACTCCTCGAAGAGCACCATGAGCTCGCCTATGGTGATATTCTGGTCCACCGCTTCGATGTCGGCTCGCGGAACCATCACGTCCTCGACCCGAACCTCGCGGAAGCGGAGGATGTTGTTGAGCATCGCCCGCTCTTCGGGCGAGAAAGCCGCATTGCCTTCGGCGTCCGTCATGAGCGCATCGGCGAGATCCTCGCGCAGGCTCGACGGGCTCACACCGCGCAACAGACGCGCGGCACGGCTCCAAAATGATGATGTGGATTTGCTGCCCTCGAATCGGGCGGCGGTACTACTACCGGCCTCGGTGTCGCCGGAGGCTTCCGCCTCCTCGGTCGCGACAGCGGCCGGCTGTGTCTTGAAGTCGCTCATCGTTCCAAACTGTCAATGCGGGGGTTGGTCCCCGTAGGGATCAGATAGGCCAAGACGCGCCAAAATGCGAGTCTCCAACCCCTCCATTCTCTCCGCTTCGTCGTCTTCGATATGATCATACCCGAAAAGATGCAGGAATCCATGAACGAGAAGATGCGTCAAATGGGCGTCGAAGGGCTTTTCGAGCTCCACCGCCTCCCGCCTGAGCGTCTCATGGGCGACCACGATGTCGCCGAGCATCGGCCCCGGCATCCTGCCCGGCGTCACCGGAAAAGCGGGAAAGGACAGAACATTCGTCGCCTTGTCCTGACCTCGCCACTCCGCGTTGATCGTCCTGATCGACTGATCGTCGGTGAAGACCAGCGACAGTTCCGCCGCCTGTGCCGGCAGCGGCTGCTTCTCCTCACGCGCGAGAAAATCGGCCGCTGCCTCGAGAACACGCTCGCAAAAAGACCGAAGCTCGTCTTCGGGCGGCCAGTCTCCTGCCTCGACGCTGATCTGAATGTCCAATGCCGTCATGATAAACGCGGCCGCCTCAGCGATCGTTCTGCTCGCTCTCGTCGTGAACCGCCGTCTGGCTGTCATAGGCCCTGACGATCCGCGCCACCAGAGGATGACGGACGACGTCGGCATCCTTGAAGCGGATCACCGAGACGCCCTCCACGCCCTTGAGTATATGCAGCGCCTCCACGAGCCCTGACTTTACGCCGCGCGGCAGGTCGACCTGACTCGGATCGCCGGTGACGATCATCCGGCCGTTCTCGCCGAGACGGGTCAGGAACATCTTCATCTGCATCGACGTCGTGTTCTGCGCCTCGTCGAGGATCACGGCGGCATTGGCAAGCGTGCGCCCGCGCATGAAGGCGAGCGGCGCGATCTCGATGACCCCCGCGGTGATTGCCCGCTCGACCTTGTCGCCCGGCATCATGTCGTACAGCGCGTCATAGAGCGGACGCAAATAGGGATCGACCTTCTCCTTCATGTCGCCGGGCAGGAATCCGAGACGCTCGCCCGCCTCTACAGCCGGACGCGAGAGGATGATCCGGTCGACCGCGCCACGCTCCAGGAGCTGGGCGGCATGGGCGACGGCGAGATAGGTCTTGCCCGTGCCCGCAGGACCGACGCCGAAGACGAGCTCGGCCCGCTCCATGGCGCGGATATAGGAATCCTGCATCGGCGTGCGCGCAGCGATTGTCTTCTTGCGCGTCGAAATCTGCGCCATTGTCAATTTGGCTTTGCGCTCCATCGTCGGCAACTGTAGCTGATCGTCGGCGGCGACCGCCATGCGGATCGCACCTTCGACATCGGATGTATCGATCGAAGCGCCACTCTGCAGCCTTCCGTAGAGATAGTCGAGGGCACGGCGCGCCTGATTGGTTGCGACGACGTCACCGGAGATGGCGACGGAGTTTCCCCGCGGCCGGGCGTCGATGCGCAATCGCTCTTCCAGCAATTTCAGATTCTGGTCGAACTGACCGAAGAGCTCGCTCGCAAAGCGGTTGTTCTCGAAGGTGAGCACGAAGTGATTGGCGTCCGTCGCGGATGTCTTCGACTGGCGAGATGAGGAAGAAATCAGTTCGTGTCCGTTCAAGCGGTCAGCTCCTCGCGTCCGATTCCCCGATCATCTCGGCAAACAGGCTGTTCGGCCCGGCCTTGGTGATTCGCACTCTGATAATGTCACCGATTTGCGATGCTTTTGCATCAACATTCACGGGCTGCAGCCACGGCGACCGGCCGACGAGCTGCCCCGGCATGCGGCCCGGCTTCTCCAGGAGCAGGTCGATCTCCCGACCCACACAGGCCTCGGCGAAACCGCGCTGCTGCTTTACGAGCAAAGCCTGCAATATTTCCAAACGCTTGGCCTTCACGTCCTCGGGAACCTGTTCCTTGAGCTCGGCGCCCGGCGTTCCGGGACGCGTCGAATACTTAAACGAGAAAGCCTGTGCATAGTTCACTTCCTCGACAAGCCGAAGGGTATCCTCGAAGTCCTGATCGGTCTCGCCGGGAAAGCCGACGATGAAATCGCCCGAAAGCGCCAGGTCGGGCTGCGCCGCACGAATGCGCTCGACGAGCGCCAGGTATTCGGCAGCCGTGTGGCGCCGGTTCATCGCCTTCAGGATACGGTCGGAGCCCGACTGGACCGGCAGGTGCAGATAGGGCATCAGCTTCGCCATCGACCGGTGCGCCTCTATGAGGCTGTCGTCCATGTCGCGCGGATGGCTGGTGGTATAGCGCAGGCGTGCAAGGCCATCGATTTCGCCGAGGCGCCGCAAGAGGTCGCCAAGGCTCCATTCGCGCCCATGCGGACCCTCGCCGTGCCAGGCGTTGACATTCTGTCCGAGCAGGGTGATTTCGCGCACGCCGCCCTCGACGAGCTTCTCCGCCTCCGCCACGATCTGTGACACCGGGCGCGAGACTTCCGAGCCGCGCGTGTAGGGTACCACGCAGAAAGTGCAGAACTTGTCGCAGCCTTCCTGGACGGTCAGGAAAGCCGTGACGCCCCGCGCACGTGTCTTGGCCTTATCGGGCGCGGGCAGATGGACGAACTTGTCCTCGATGGCATAGTCCGTTTCCACGATACGCTGGCCGGCGCGAGCCCGCTTCAGCGCCTCGGGAAGGCGATGATAGGTCTGAGGGCCAATGACGAGATCGACCGCCGGGACGCGACGGAGAATCTCGTCGCCCTCCGCCTGGGCCACGCAGCCGGCCACGCCGATCAGCATCTCGCGGCCCTCGCGCGCCTTGGCCTTCTTCAGTTCGCGCAGGCGACCGAGCTCGGAATAGACCTTCTCGGCAGCCTTTTCGCGGATATGACAGGTGTTGAGCAGCACGAAATCGGCGTCTTCCAGGACATCGGTCGCAACATAGCCGTCGCGCGAGAGCGCATCCGACATGCGGTCGGAGTCATAGACGTTCATCTGACAGCCATAGGTCTTGACGAAGACCTTGCGCGCCGGAACGTTCAGGTCGCCCGCCTCGGGCGACGTCGACAGAAGAGCGGTTTCCTGGGTCATGCGGGTTCTTTAGTGCATAGCGCCCCAAAGTTGAAGCATTTTCGGGCCGGCACGGCGCGAGCCGCGACCGGTCACCCTTTCAGGGTGATCCCGGATTGAGGCATTTGAGAGTGCTACCGCGACCTTCGCGCGTCCGACGGAACGTCCGGCGCCACAGAGAGCGCGGCAGCCGGCTCGATCTTCGCGGCGGATCGGGAACGCCCTCGCAGCCGATCCGCCAGCATTTTGCGGATCCGCTGCTCGATGAGGCGGCTCACTTCCTTGCGGTTCGCGTGCCGGTCATAATCCACCGCCTCGCCAAAATCGACATCGACCTCCAGGGCTCCCTCTCTGAGCACTCCGAGAAGGTGCGGCACCAGACCGATGTCGCCCGGCCATGCGGCGATCGGCCGATGATAGCGACCCATCGGCATGCCGTGGATGCCGGTGTAGGAAATCGCCAGCGGCTGGACATGAACCACGCCGGTCGGCGACTGCGGAACCGCCGAAGCGGCCGCGCCGAACAGCGAGGTCTTGATGTCGAGCAGCCGGTTGCCGTCGGAGGTCGTTCCTTCCGGGAAGAGCACGACGATTTCCCCATCGGCGAGCCGCCGCCCGATGTCATTGACCTGGTGACCGGTCGTGCGCTTCTGCTCGCGTTCCACGAAAACCGATGCCTGAAGGCGGGCGAGAAGCCCGAATACCGGCCAGCTCTTGACGTCCGACTTGGCAACGAAAACGACGTCCGCCACGGAGGAAAGCACCAGGATGTCCTTCCAGGAGACGTGATTGGCGCTGAGGAGCAAGGGACGCCGGCGGTCGAGCTCGCCATGGACGCGGACGCGCAGGCCGAGCAGCAGGCAGGCGACGCGATGCCAGTGACGCGGCAGCCAGCGCCGCGGTTTCAGATCGAGCCAGAGACAAAGGATCTGGACCGGCATCAGCACCAGCGAGACCATGACGAGCAGCATGCCGCAAAGAGCGACCCGCACCCAATTGATCATCCGCAGGCACCTTCCAAACTGCGCTTCACCGTTTGCGTGAAATCATGAACGTGATCTGTTCCAGTGGGTTGGACGCGGGATACGGGCGAAACCGCACACGCCTTCCTCATCTCGCTCCAGAGCATTTCCAGGAAAAGTGTGTAACGGTTTTCCGTCCGGAAGTGCGTTGGCCCAAAGGGTTAGAGCATTTCAGTGTTTCCATGAAACAGCGAGATGCTCTAACGAAGATCGAGCCGCATGACAAGCGCCGCGCTGCGCTCGCCGGGCCGCGCCTGGTAATAGGCCTTCCGCTCCCCGACCTTGCGGAAGCCGAGCTTTCCGTAGAGACCGATCGCGGCCTGGTTCGTCTCGTCGACTTCCAGGAACAGTGCCTCTGCTCCCTTGACGGCGGCCTCCCGCATCGCCGCCTGCATGAGGCGCCAGCCGAGACCGGAGCGCGCGTAGCGGGGGTCGACCCCAATCGTCAGTATCTCGGCCTCGCCGGCGACCGCCCGCGACAGGACGAAGCCGCCGAAGGCCGGCCGGAACATGCCATTGGCATTGGTCTGGCGCGCGACGAATCCGAACACTGTCTCCTGACTCAGGAGCCCATGGATTTCGCCGTCGCTCCAAGCGGCAGCAAAGCGCTGGCGATGCAGCGCGGCCGCGGCGCCGAGATCGGCCTCTTCAAGCGCAAAAATGTCGAATTCGGCGCGGCGGGTGAAATAGTCGGTAAGGCTCATCGGGGCGTTTCTTGGACGTTCTGGAGAGTATACGGGCGAATGGCGCTTGGCGTCTTCCGGTCAGGCACGGGTCACGGCGAATCCGGCCTGGGGCTTGGCGTCGGGTCCGCGCAGATAAAGTGGCTTAGGACGCGCAGAAGCCGGATCGGCCGCCGCGCCCAGCCGGGCGAGGGTCGCCATATCGATCTCGTCCGGCTTGCTGCCCGCCGCGCCGGTGACGGCAAGGGCACCGGAGCCGCAGACGATGCCGGCGAAATCGGAAAAGCGCCAGCGCGCTTCCTCGGCGGCCAGGATTTCCGCCTCCCCTTGCGGCCGTCCCGAAGCATCGAAGGCCTGAAGGTAAAGCTCGCCCCGTTTGGCGTCGAGGACGACGAGCACCGGCTGGCCTGCCTGTTTCAGCCGCGCGCTTTCGGCGACGACCTGAAGCGTCGTGACCCCGACTGCCGGCTTTCCGAGCGCCAGGGCAAGGCCGCGCGCAGCGGCAACGCCGACACGGATCCCGGTGAACGATCCTGGACCTATCGTCACGGCAATCCGATCGATCTCGCCGAGTTCCCGGCCCGAGACGCTCAAGGCCTCATCCACGAATTCCATGAGGCGCTCCGCATGGCCACGTCCGATTTCCGCGCCCGCGCATGCCAGAAGCTCTCCGGAGCCGCCGTCGCAGACGGCAGCGAAACAACCGGACCCGGATGTATCAATGGCAAGAACTAGCATTTCAGCCGCGGTCTCCTCCCTGCGTCCTGCGATCGGTGCGGCTGCGAGGGTGCGCAACCGCAGTTGCCGCATCTACAAGTCGCTGCGGCACGTCGGAATCACACCTGTGATTCTATCCCAAAAACCACACCGGCATAAGGAATATGGAAAACGATATAAGGAAAATGACACCGAACTGGAAGCGAAGGATGCGCGGGCCCGCCATGCAGGTTTCCGCGCCTCGACCCGCTTCGGATCAGACGGATTCGACCGCTTCGACTTCAGGAACGAAGTGGCGCAACAGGTTCTGCACGCCGTGCCTCAAGGTCGCGGTCGAAGAGGGGCAGCCGGCGCATGCGCCTTTCATGTTCAGGAACACCGTTCCGTCCTTGAAGCCGCGGAAGGTGATGTCGCCGCCGTCCTGGGCGACGGCGGGCCGAACCCGCGTCTCGAGCAGTTCCTTGATCGTGGCGACGATCGCCTCGTCGCCCTCGTCGAAGAACTCGTCCTCCGCATCCGTCTGCTCGGCACGGCCGGCGCCCGACATGATCGGCTGCCCCGACATGAAATGCTCCATGATCGAGCCGAGAATCGCGGGCTTCAGGTGCTGCCACTCCTGCGCTTCCTTGCTCACGGTTATGAAGTCATAGCCGAAATAGACGCCGGTGACCCCGGGGATCGAGAAGAGCCGAGCCGCAAGGGGCGATCCTGCAAGGGCCTCTTCTTCGCTCCGGAATTCGGCGGTGCCGTTCTCCATCACTACCTTGCCCGGCAGGAATTTCAAAGTGGCGGGATTCGGCGTGGCTTCGGTCTGGATGAACATGTCTCACTCCGTTCTGCCGGGAGCGCTCCTCGACCGGCTTTTTAGAATTGTTCCAAAATATAGGAGCCTCGGGTGGAGCCCGCAAGGCGTAATAGCGTGATTCAGAGTGCTACAGCGACCTTTGCTCATGTGATGGGACGCGCAGCGCTGTGGAGATCAGGTCAACGCGTCGATTTCCTCATCCGTCAGAAGGTCGGGAATGACCGTGACCGGAATCGGGAAGGCCGCGGCCTTCCCGGCAATGGACGAAACGAGCGGCCCCGGGCCTTCCTTCGCCGATCCGGCCGCCAGCACCAGGATCGCGATGTCGCGGTCCTCTTCGATGGCGGCGTGAATCTGTTCCGTGGCGATGCCCTCGCGGATGACGATTTCCGGCTCGATGCCGATCCGTTCGCGCACCGTCTGCGCGATCTTGGCCAGCGTCGCCTCGGCCTCGTCCCGCGCTTCGGCGCGCATGATCTCCTCGACGCCCAGCCATTGCTGGAAGTCGCCGTCGGCGATCACGTAGAGCAGCACGAGGCCGCCATTGGAATTCTTCGCGCGCATACCGGCATAATGCACGGCGCGGCCGCATTCGGGCGTGTCGTCGATCACCGCCATGAACTTGCGGCGATGGCCTTCCATTCGTGAGAGTCGGGTTGAAACCATGCGGTGAACATTACAACGCCGCGCGGCGCCCGCAAGGTCTCATTTTCGTGAACTACTGCAAAAAGCCGATGATTTCGCGGACCTCGCGCATGGTCTTCTCGGCGCGTTCCCGGGCGCGCTCCCCGCCCTTGCGCAGGATAGCGTCGATATGCGCGGTATCGCCCATCAACCGGCGCATCTCGCCCGTGATCGGCGAAAGCACGCTGACGGCGAGGTCGGCCAGAGCCGGCTTGAAGGTCGAGAATTGCTGGCCGCCGAATTCGGCAAGCACCTCTTCTTTCGACCTGTCGGCGAGCGCGGCGTAAATCCCGACGAGATTTTCGGCCTCCGGTCGATCCTTAAGACCGTCCGCTTCGCTCGGAAGCGCGTCCGGATCGGTTTTGGCCTTGCGGATCTTCTTCAGGATCGTATCGGCATCGTCCATCAGATTGATGCGCGACAGGTCGGATGGATCCGATTTCGACATCTTCTTGGTGCCGTCGCGCAGCGACATGACGCGCGGTGCCGGGCCGCCGATCAGCGGTTCGACCGGGGGGAAATAGGCATGGATCGGCTCTTCTCCGACGACGATGTCGACGCCGTAGCCCCGCGTCCGGATATGCTCCATGAAGTCGATGTTGAACTTCTGGGCGATGTCGCGGGTGAGTTCCAGGTGCTGCTTCTGGTCGTCGCCGACGGGCACGTGGGTGGCGCGATAAACGAGGATGTCGGCCGCCATCAGGCTCGGATAGGCGAGCAGGCCGAGCGAAGCGTTTTCACGGTCCTTGCCGGCCTTGTCCTTGAACTGGGTCATCCGGTTCATCCAGCCGATGCGGGCGACACAGTTGAAGATCCAGGCGAGCTCGGCGTGCTGCGGCACGGCCGACTGGTTGAAGACGATGTGCTTTTCGGGGTCGATGCCCGAGGCGATGAAAGCCGCCGCGATCGACCGGATCTGGCCCGGCAGGTCCTCATGCACGAGCTGCGCGGTGATCGAGTGCAGGTCGACGACGCAATAGATGCAATCGTTGTTTTCCTGAAGGGCGACGAACTTGCGGATCGCGCCGAGATAATTGCCGAGATGCAGGTTGCCGGTCGGCTGAACACCGGAAAATACGAGCGGCTTGAATTCGTTCATGTCGTCCCCAATCGGGCTTGTGGAAGGCCTGGCTCCAGTTGATACCCGCCGCGCTTATGCACGGCGGGCCGGGCGCAATCAAGAGGCATGGTCACGCGGGCTGAAGGAGATCCCACCTATTGCCGAAGGGATCGACGAAGACGGCAACGGTTCCGTAGACCTCATGGCGGGGCGCCTCGAGGAACGTCACGCCTGCCGAAAGCATGGCGGCGTGATCGCGGCCGAAGTCGTCGGTGAAGAGAAAGAAGCCGACCCGCCCGCCGGTCTGATTGCCGATCGCGGCGCGCTGCCTTTCGCCCTCGGCCCTGGCGAGCAGGAGCGCGGTCTCCGCCGCACCTTTCGGCCGCACGACGACCCAGCGCTTGCCGCCGCCGAGGTCGCTGTCATCGAGGAGGTCGAAGCCGAGCTTGCCGCAGTAAAAGGCGATGCCCTCGTCGTAATCGGGCACGACGATGGCGACGCGGGCAATCGACTGTCTCATTGCCGATCCGCCCCTTCGCTCGCCCGCTCGGCGGACGAGGCCGGTGCCCCCCGTTTGACGCTGCGGCGGATCATCGAAAGGCTTGCGCCGCCGGTCCCGAACGCGACCGCGAAATAGATCGCCATCGCGGCGGCGATCAGGCCGCAGAGTGTAAGGGCGCGGGTCGTAAGCGGTGCGGCGGAAGAAAGGGGCAAGGCGAGCCAATCCACGGCAAAGTACAACGCGGCCGCCATGACGGCAGCGGCGATCACCAGCCGGGGAATCCTCGTCAGCAAGGGAATATCGCGCCCCCAGTGCCCACGCCAGACGAGCGTCGCGAAAAGAAGCAGGGCGTTCACCCAGCCGGCGACGATTTCGGCCGTCGCGATGCCGCTGGCGGCAAGCGACGGAAAGAGCGTCAGCGCCAGGGAGACGTTCACTGCCACGGAAATTCCGGCGAAGATCATCGGCGTGCGGGTGTCCTCGCGGGCGAAGAAACCGGGAATGAAGGCCTTGATCAGCACGAAGGCCGGCAGGCCGAGGCCGTAGATCGCCAGAATATGCCCGACGACGACGGTGGATTCCGGCGAGAACTGGCCGCGCTCGAAGAGGAGCCGGACGATAGGCTCCGACATGACGAGCAGTGCCGCGGCGGCGGGAAGTGTCAGGAACAGCGTGAACTCGACGGAACGGTTCTGCAGGTTTGCCGCCTCGTTGAGATTGCCGCCGCGCAGAGCCCGCGCAAGCTCGGGCAGAAGCACGGTCGCAACGGCAATGCCGACGACGCCGAGCGGCAGCTGATAGATGCGGTCGGCATAGACCAGCGACGAGACGGCGCCTTCCTTTGCAGAAGCGATATTGGTGTTGATCAGGAGGTTGATCTGCGTGATGCCGCCGGTGATCGCCGCGGGAAGCGCCAGCACCAGCAGGCGTTTGACGTTTGCCGTCAGCCGGGGTCGGCGAAAACCGATGCGGATCCCGGCATTGCGCACCGCGACCCAGACGATCGCCAGTTGCACGAGGCCCGCGGCCAGCACCCCCCAGGAGAGATCATAGCCGACCGCGACCGCATCCTGGCCGCTGTACCAGGCATAGGCCAGCACGCCGATCAGGATGAAGTTCAGGAAGACCGGCGCGATGGCTGCCGCGAAATAGCGGTGCAGCGAATTGAGCATGCCCGCCATCATTGCCGCCAGCGACATGCAGGCGAGATAGGGAAACATGATCGTCGCGAAGGTGACGGTGCTTGTGAATTTCGCGGGGTCGTCGGCAAACCCGGGAGCGATCAACTGCCCGACGATGAACGGCATCGCCAGTTCCATGGCGATCGTCAGGAGAAGGAGAACGGTGAAGAGGACGCCGAAGACCTCCTCGGAAAAGCGCCGTGCGCCCTCCATGCCGTGCGCCTCGATCTCCTTGGCGAAAAGCGGCACGAAGGCCGAATTGAACGCCCCTTCGGCAAAAAGCCTGCGAAAGGTGTTCGGCAGCCGGAAGGCGGTGTTGAAGGCGTCGGCGACCGGGCCGGTGCCGAGCGCGGCCGCCATGAAGGTTTCCCGGATGAAGCCGAAGAGCCGGCTTCCGAGCGTTGCGCCGCCGACGGTAGCGAATTTCTTGACCAGACTCATGTTTCGGCTTTTGTCGTTTTGGAACCGTGGGGTACGCGGGACACAGGGGTCGGCGCAATGATGCCGGAGGGCATGCGCTCGCGCGCTTCGTCCACCTCGCCCGCCAGCACCGCCTTGAGGCGCGCCGCGATGTTCATCTGCCGGTTCTCGCTGGTGATCTTCGAGCCGACCAGATCGGTGACGTAGAAGGTGTCGATCACCTTTTCGCCGAAGGTGGTGATATGGGCCGAGGCGATGTCGAGCGATAGGTCCGACAGCACCGCGGTCACTTCGGAAAGCAGACCGGTCCGGTCGAGGCCTTCGACCTCGATGACGGTGAACTTGTTCGACAGCGTATTGCTGATGGTCACCTCCGGCGTCACGGTGAAGGCCCTGCTGCGCTTCTTCACACGCGTCCGGCTGGCGATCACCTCGGGCAGCCTCTTGCGGCCGGAGAGCACGTCCTCGATCAGCTTGCCGATGCTTGCCGCCCGGCGCGTCTCGTCCTCGGCGACCGAGAACTCGCGGTTGACGAGAATGGTATCGAGCGCCCGGCCGTCCGATGTCGTGTGTATCTGCGCGCCGACGATGTTGGCGCCAGCCGCGGCGCAAGCGCCGGCGATGACGGTCAGCAGGCGCGGGTGGTCGGGCGACAGCACCGTGATTTCGGTGATGGCGTGGAAGTCATGGGTCCGCACCATGGTCGCGAGCGTCCGGCCCGCATTGTCCGCCTCACGGATGAAGCCTGCATGACGCACCTGCTCCTCGAGCGCCACGGTCAGAAGATAGGGCTGGTAATGCAGCCGCACATAAGCCTGGCGCTCCTTCTTCGGCCAGTCGGCGAGCGCCTCCTCCAGCATATGGGCGGCGTGCTTCGCCCGCTCCTTGCGCGACAGTTCCGAAAAGCCGCCCGAGAGCAGAAGCTCGGTCTCGTAGTAGAGCGTGCGCAGGAGCTGGCCCTTCCAGCCGTTCCAGACGCCGGGCCCGACGGCGCGGATGTCGCAGACGGTGAGGATAAGCAGCATCTTCAGCCGTTCGAGGGATTGGACCCGTTCGGCGAAATCGACGATGGTCTTGCGGTCGTTAAGGTCGCGGGTCTGCGCGACCATCGACATGGTCAGATGTTCCTCGACCAGCCAGACCACCATTTCGGTCTGTTTCGGGGTCAGCCTGAAGCGCGGGCAAAGCTTTCGCGCGACCTTGGCGCCGGCCACGGAATGATCCTCCGGGCGCCCCTTGGCGATGTCGTGCAGCAGAACGGCGACGTAGAGCGCCTCGCGGTCCTCGATACCAGGCATCAGCATCGCCGTCAGGGGATGCGCCTCCTCCTCCAGGCCCCGCTCGATGCGGGAGAGGACGTCGACCGAGCGCAGGAGATGCTCGTCCACCGTGTAGTGGTGATACATGTTGAACTGCATCATCGAGACGATCTTGCCGAATTCGGGAATGAAACGGCCGAGCACTCCCGCTTCGTTCATCCGGCGAAGGATCAGTTCCGGATTGCGCCGCGAGGTGAGAATCGACAGGAAGAGCCGGTTGGCCTCTTCGTTTTCGCGCAAGTGGGGCGTGATCAGGCTCAAAGAACGGGTCACCTGCTTCAGCGCCGCCGGATGAAATTCGAGCCCGTTGATGTCGGCGATGTGGAACAGGCGCATGAGGTTTACCGGGTCGCGCTTGAACACGTCGGTGCTCGCAAGCGCGATGCGCCCGCCATCATCGACGAAATCGAGCGTGCCCGCGATCTTGCGGACGCGATTGCGGAAGCGGCTTATGACGCCCGTGATCCCGGGCGTGTCCTTGGCCTGCTGGTCCTCCAGCGCCGAGCAGAAGATGCGGGTCAGGTCGCCGACGTCCTTGGCCACCAGGAAGTAGTGCTTCATGAAGCGTTCGACCGCCGAGAGCCCGGGGTGATCGTGATAGCCGAGCGCCTCGGCGATCTCGCGCTGGATGTCGAATGAGAGGCGCTCCTCCGCCTTGCCGGTCAGGAAATGCATGTGGCAGCGCACCGCCCAGAGAAAATCCTCGGCCTTCTGGAAGAGCTTGTACTCCTGCTTCGAAAGGACGCCGAGCTTGACGAGATCGGCGGAGTCCTTGACCCGATAGAAATATTTCGAAATCCAGAAGAGCGTGTGCAGGTCGCGCAAGCCGCCCTTGCTTTCCTTGACATTCGGCTCGACGAGGTAGCGCGTGTCGCCCGCCTTGCGATGGCGCTCGTCCCGCTCGGCGAGCTTGGCGGCAATGAATTCCGGGCCGGTATTGCGGACGATCTCGTGATCGAAGCGCGTTTCGAGTTCGTTCGCCAGGGCCGCGGACCCGCAGACATAGCGGCATTCGAGGATTGCGGTGCGGATGGTCATGTCTGCACGCGACAGGCGGATGCATTCCTCGATCGTTCGCGTTGCGTGGCCGACCTTGAAGCCGAGGTCCCACAGGATATAGAGCATGAATTCGATCGCCGGCTCCGCCCAGACCGCCTTCTTGGCGGGCAGGAGGAAGAGGAGGTCGATATCAGAGCCTGGCGCCAGCGTTCCGCGGCCGTAGCCGCCGACTGCGGTGACCGCGATGCGCGAAGCCTCGGGAGCCTTCGCGGCGTCGAAAATCTGGTTCAGCACGAAGTCGTGCAAGAGGGTAATCAGCTGGTCCTGAAGCCAGGAGATGCGCTCCGCGCATTTTATTCCTGCGCCGTCTGCGGCGAGCAGTTCGCGCGCCTTGGCGCGGCCCGCGACATTTGCCTCCTTGAAGGCCGCAAGCAAGGCCCGGCGCATCGGTTCGCGCTGTTCGGCATGAGCGGAGGCGATGAAGTCGCACCTGGCCCGAAGCGCCGACACGTCCAGGATTTCGGGAAAGGAGGTTTGGTGTCTGGCCATGAAGTGCCGAGGGGCGTCCTGTCCGACTTAGATCATTCGTTGCAAGCGCCGCTGTATAGCCCTTTTGCCGGCCGAATGACAGGGGAAATAGCCCGGCGAAATCAGCGGTTGGAAAGCTCCTTCTTGAGCGCGTAAAGCGCGTCGAGCGCCTCGCGCGGCGTCATGTCGTCCGGGTTGAGCGCCTTCAGGGATTCCTCGACCTTCGAAGGACCCGACGATGCCCTCGCCGCCTCCTCCCGCCGGACGGCGACCTGGAACAACGGCAGGTCGTCGATCAGCTGGCTCGCCGGATTCTTGCGGTCGGCATCCTCGAGCTTGGCGAGCACATCCTTCGCGCGGGCGACGACCGACGGCGGCAAGCCTGCAAGGCGGGCGACCTGGATGCCGTAGGAGCGGTCGGCTGCGCCCGGGCCCACCTCGTGCAGGAATATGACGTCGCCGTCCCACTCCTTGACACGCATGGTCGCGTTCGACAGCCGCACGAGCTTTTCGGAGAGTACGGTCAGCTCGTGGAAATGGGTCGCGAAGAGCCCGCGGCAGCGATTGACCTCGTGCAGATGCTCGACCGCCGCCCAGGCGATCGACAGACCGTCGAAGGTCGCGGTGCCGCGGCCGATCTCGTCGAGGATCACCAGCGATCGGTCCGTCGCCTGATTGAGGATCGCCGCCGTTTCGACCATCTCGACCATGAAGGTCGAGCGCCCGCGGGCGAGATCGTCCGAAGCGCCGACGCGCGAGAAGAGCCGGTCGACCACGCCGATATGCGCGGCGGCCGCGGGCACGAAGGATCCCGTCTGGGCCATGATCGCGATCAGCGCGTTCTGGCGCAGGAAAGTCGACTTGCCGCCCATATTGGGACCGGTGAGGAGCCAGATCGCGCCGCCCTGCTCGCCGTTCGGCGGAGAAAGATCGCAGCCATTGGCGACGAAAGGATTGGCAGCCTGGCGCCGCAAGGCCTGCTCCACGACGGGGTGGCGTCCACCCTCGATCGCGAACATTCGCGAGCGGTCGACCGTAGGGCGCGTGTAATTCTGCTCCTCCGCAAGCACCGCGAGCCCGGCCGAGACGTCGATCGTCGCGAGCGCCAGCGCTGCCGCCTTGATCGCCTCGGCCTCGGCGACCACCTCGCGCGTCATGGCCTCGAAGGTCTCGACCTCGATCGCCAGCGCCCGGTCCGCGGCATTGGCGATCTTCGTTTCGAGCTCGGCAAGCTCGGTCGTGGTGAAGCGCATCGCATTCGCCATGGTCTGGCGATGAATGAAGCGGGCGCGGCCGGCATCGGTGTCGGTCATCGATCCGGCGTTGCCGGCGGTCACCTCGATGAAGTACCCCAGCACGTTGTTGTGCTTGATCTTCAGCGACTTGATGCCGGTTTCTTCGCAATATTGCAGCTGCAGCCCTGCGACCACGCGGCGCGACTGATCGCGCAGCGCCCGCATCTCGTCGAGTTCGGCGCTCGCGCCCTCGCGGACGAAGCCGCCGTCGCGTTTCAGAAGCGGCAGTTCCTCGGCAAGGGTTGCGTCGAGGCGCGCGAGCAATTCCCCCGGCAAGGCCGCGATCGTGTTGCGCGCTTCGGTCAATTCCGCCGAGAGCTCGGCGCCCGTAAGGAGCGCCGATATCGCCGCCGCGGCCCGCATGCCGGCCTGGATGGCACCGAGATCGCGAGGGCCGCCGCGGCCGAGCGCGAGCCGCGACAGGGCCCGCGGCATGTCCGGCGCCCTGCGAAGAGCGTCGCGAACATCCGTCGTAAACCGCGGCTGATCGGCCAGCACCTCGATCGAATCGAGCCGCTGGTTGATCCGCTCCGGGTCGGTCAGAGGCGACATCAGCCGTTCGGCGAGCAGCCTGGCGCCCCCGCTCGTCATCGTACGGTCGAGCGACTTGAGCAGGCTGCCTTCGCGGGAGCCGGAAAGCGTCTTGGCGAGCTCCAGATTGGCGCGGGTCGCCGGATCGATGAAGAGTGTCGAGGCGGCGCTTTCCCTTTCCGGAATGCCCAGCGCCGGGCGCTCCTGGAGCTGGGTTTTCTCGACATAGGAGACCGCCGCCGAAGCGGCCGCGAGCTCGGCGCGCGAGAAGCTGCCGAAGCCGTCGAGCGTCCCGACGCCGTAGTAGCGCGAAATGCGCCCTTCCGCCGTCGCGCTGTCGAAGAGGACGGCCGGCTGCGGCACCGCGACGCGCCCGAGCACGTCGAAGACGGCCCTGAGGTCGGGATCGTGAAAGACGGTGTCGGGCACGATCAGCTCGCGCGGTTCGATGCGCAATATGTCGGCGAGCAGGCGGCTCTCCGCCGTCTCGGCGAGGCGGAAGATGCCCGTCGAAATGTCGATCCAGGCAAGGGCGTAGGCCGGCTCCGAGCCGCTCCGGATGCGCGCCAGCGCCATCAGATAGTTCGATTCCGAAGGCGAGAGCAGCTTCTCCTCGGTGATCGTTCCCGGCGTCACCAGGCGCACGACATCGCGGCGCACGACCGATTTGCTGCCGCGCTTCTTCGCTTCGGCCGGGTCCTCCACCTGTTCGCAGACGGCGACACGGTAGCCGGATGCGATCAGCTTCTGCAGGTAATCGTCGGCCGCATGCACCGGCACGCCGCACATCGGAATTTCCTGCCCCATGTGCTGGCCGCGTTTCGTCAGCGTGATACCGAGCGCGCGCGAGGCCTCGACCGCATCCTGGAAGAACAGCTCGTAGAAATCGCCCATGCGGTAGAACAGGAGCGAATCCGGATTGTTCGCCTTGATCTCGATGAACTGCTCCATCATCGGCGTGGCAGTGGAGCGGCTCTCCTCGCTTGCGAGATCGGACACGGAAAGGACGTCGCCCGAACGGTTCGATGCATCCATCAGGAAATTCATGATTGTTCCAAAAAAAGAGATGTCACACTATCCGCAAGCATTTATAGACGACAACAACAAAGAGGCTGACCAGGAGGGTCGCCCACAGGAGGTTGAGGAAACATGCCGGGTATCGACAAGACCGACCGCGCAATGACCAGCGTCACGGCGCAGGAAGCGCTTGATTTTCACTCTCAAGGTCGTCCCGGAAAACTGGAAATCTCGCCGACCAAGCCGATGGCGACGCAGCGCGACCTTTCGCTTGCGTATTCGCCCGGTGTCGCCGTTCCGGTCAAGGCGATCGCCGACGATCCGGCGACGGCATACGACTACACGGCTCGCGGCAACATGGTTGCGGTGATTTCCAACGGCACGGCGATCCTCGGCCTCGGCAATCTCGGCGCACTCGCCTCGAAGCCCGTCATGGAGGGCAAGTCCGTCCTCTTCAAGCGCTTCGCCGACGTCGATTCGATCGACCTCGAGGTGGACACCGAAAACGTCGACGAATTCATCAACTGCGTCCGCTTTCTCGGTCCCTCCTTCGGCGGAATCAATCTCGAGGACATCAGAGCGCCGGACTGTTTCATCATCGAGCAGCGGCTGCGCGAAGTCATGGACATTCCCGTCTTCCATGACGACCAGCACGGCACCGCGATCATCGCCGCGGCAGGCCTCGTCAACGCGCTGACCCTGACCGGCCGCGACTTCAAGACGGCCAAGCTCGTCTGCAACGGCGCGGGCGCGGCGGCGATCGCCTGCATCGAGCTCATCAAGGCGATGGGCTTCAACCCGTCGAACATCATCCTCTGCGATACCAAGGGGGTCATCTACAAGGGCCGTACCGACGGCATGAACCAGTGGAAGTCCGCCCATGCGGTCGAGACCGACCGCAGGACGCTTGCCGAGGCACTTGACGGCGCCGACGTATTTTTCGGCCTTTCGGCCAAGGGCGCGCTTTCCGCGGACATGGTCCGCTCCATGGGCCCACGGCCGATCATCTTCGCCATGGCCAATCCCGATCCGGAAATCACGCCTGAAGAAGTGGCCCTGATCCGCGACGACGCGATCGTCGCGACCGGCCGCTCGGATTATCCGAACCAGGTCAACAACGTTCTCGGCTTCCCCTATATCTTCCGCGGCGCGCTCGACGTGCGTGCCTCGACGATCAACGATGCGATGAAGATCGCCGCTGCGGAAGCGCTCGCCAATCTCGCCAAGGAAGACGTTCCGGACGACGTCGCCGCTGCCTATCAGGGCAACCGCCCGCGCTTCGGGCCGCAATATATCATTCCCGTCCCCTTCGATCCGCGCCTCATTTCGGCGATCCCGATGGCTGTTGCAAAGGCGGCCATGGAGACGGGCGTCGCCCGCAAGCCGATCGAGGACCTCAAGGCCTATGGACAGCAGCTTTCGGCGCGGCGCGACCCGATCGCCTCGACGCTGCAGCGCATCGTCGAGCGCGTTCGCCGCCAGCCGAAGCGGATCGTCTTTGCCGAAGGCGAGGAAGTGCAGATGATGCGCTCGGCGATCGCCTATGCCAACCAGCAGCTCGGCACGGCGCTCCTGCTCGGGCGCGAGGAAGTGATGCGCGAAACCGCCGAGCGCGAAGGCATCGACCTCGACCGCGCCGGCATTCAGATCGTCAATGCGCGCCTGTCGAAGCGCGTCGGCGCCTATACCGATTTCCTCTATTCGCGCCTGCAGCGGAAGGGCTATCTGTTCCGAGACGTGCAGCGTCTGATCAATACCGACCGCAACCATTTCGCCGCCTCGATGGTGGCGCTCGGCGATGCGGACGGCATGGTGACGGGCCTTACGCGCAACTATTCGACCGCGCTCGAAGACGTGCGCCGCTGCATCGATCCAAAGCCCGGCCACCGGGTGATCGGCGTGTCCATTGCGCTCTGCCGCGGCCGTACGGTGCTCGTCGCCGATACCGCGGTGCACGACATGCCGACGTCCGAGGAGCTGGCGGATATTGCCGAGGAAGCGGCCGGCCTCGCCAAGCGGCTGGGCTATGTCCCGCGGGTGGCGATGCTCGCCTATTCGACCTTCGGCCACCCTTCCGGCGAACGCTCGGAGCGGGTACGCGAGGCGGTAAAAATCCTCGACCGGCGCCGTGTGGATTTCGAATATGACGGCGAAATGGCCGCCGACGTGGCACTCAATGCGCGGGTGATGGAGCAGTATCCGTTCTGCAGGCTTTCCGGCACCGCGAACGTGCTCGTCATGCCGGCTTTCCACTCGGCCTCGATCTCGACGAAGATGCTCCAGGAGCTGGGCGGCTCGACCGTGATCGGCCCGCTGCTGGTCGGCCTCGACAAGTCGGTCCAGATCGCCTCCATGTCGGCAAAGGACTCCGACCTCGTCAACCTGGCCGCGATCGCTGCCTATAACGCCGGGACGTGACGCGGGTCGGCGGAAAGCCGGAAAGCTGCTGACACTTCGGCTGTTGCGCGTCGCCAGGCTATGGTTGGAGCAAGCCTCAAGATCGCGCGAGCGCTCAAAACAAGAGCCCGCTTCCCGGGAACGGAGGCGGGCTCAATGTATCATGGCTGACCAATTTCGTTCGTGATGAAAAGTCGAGATTTGCTCGCGGAGCTACCCTCGCAGGCAGAGCGGCGAATGTTCTCCTTTATGGTTCAATATGCTTCCGTCATGAAAATTCGAGGTGCGGCGATAGACGATCAGGACACCGACGAGGAGAAACGCCCCGCATCGGCGCCGTAATAGTTCAGATAACGGCCGGAAATATTGCTGATCGGCAGGACGATCAGAACGTCGGTGGTGCGGAACGCTTGATCGACCACCGCCCCCTCGCCGACCATCGCACCGAGCCGCATATAGCCCTTGATCAGCGGCGGAAGCGCCGCGAGCGCCTTCTTCGGGTTGATCGCCTCCGGAGGCATCAGATCCATCGTCCGGTAAAGCTCCGGCCGGGCGGAAACCGCCCACTCGTCCCGGACCCGGACGTTATGATGCAGAAAGGAGAGCGCGAGCGCGTGTTCTTCGGGAACCACGCCCGGAAACGAACCGCAGCCGAACATCGCATCGATCCCGTGCTTCAGCGCATAGGCCCAATTGCCCTGCCACAGCAGTTCGACCGTGCGCCTGGTGCGATATTCCGGCAGCACGCAGGAACGTCCGAGTTCCATGAAGCGCTTGTCGGGATGACGCGAGAGAAGTTCGCCTATCGCAAACTCCGAGGCCGAGTAGAAGCCGCCGGTCCGCTCGGCAACGTCCTGGCGCAGCAGGCGGTAGGTTCCGACGATCTGCTCCTCCGCATCGCCCTCGATGGATGTATCGAGGACCAGCAGGTGGTCGCAGATCGCATCCCAGCTGTCGATGTCGCGCTTGCGTCGGCCGGCCTCGGGCGCCACCTGCGCCTTCATCTCCTCGACGAACACCCTGTAGCGTACTGCCTGCGCCGCATCGACCTCGGCTGCCGAACGGGCAAGGCGGGTCTCGAGATTGGCGATCCGTCCTAAAACATCGCCAGCCGGAGCCGCAACTGCCTTGCGGATGTAAGCATTGGAGGTGTCAACCACGCCCATCGAATCCAGAAGTTCGATCGTCATATCGTGTCATCCCGAACCGTCATTGCTGCCGGGCTTAGACCACGTTTCTGCAACAACATAGTGACACCAGGGCAGTATACAACCCCGACCCGGCCCGGTGCCCCGAAGCGAGGGATTCTAATTCGTAACGGGATCCATGAGGCGGGTGACTTCGGCAAGGAGCCGCTGCGGGTCGGCGGGCTTCGCCAGCACGGCGTCCGCTCCCGCGGCTCGAAGGCGCTCATCGAGATCGCCGCGCGCGTCCGCGGTCAGGACGAGGACCGGCACCCGCCGCCTGCCTCCGGCGGCCTCCGCTTCACGAAGACGCCGGAGCACGTCGAGACCATCTCCGCCCGGCATGTTGAGGTCGGTGACGATCAGCGGCGGCGGGGCGGAACCCGCCGAGCGGAGTGCGGCTTCGAGCGCCTTGAAGTCACCGACATGATCGACGGCACGCCCTGTACGGCTGAGAACCGACCGCAGGACGAGTGCATTCACAGGGTCGTCCTCGGCAAGCAGGATGGCGCGAATGTCCGCCGTCGCGACCATCGCCGCCGGCTCCTCCCGCAACACCGGTCTGTTGTCGTTGATCGCGTCGCGTTTCTCCATTCCTCTGAGCCGCCCGAGCAGCACCTCGACCAGCGATCTCTCTCGAAGCGGGCGGATCAGCCAGGCCTCATAACCGCCGAGCCGGCTCACCGGATGGCTTGCGCGCTCCTCGGGACTGATGAGATAGGTTCTGCGCAAACGCAGGCCGGCTACCGCCGGCTCGCGAGCAAGAAGCTCGCGAAACTGCGCCGCATGACGGTGATCGACGATGACATCCGTCAGCGGCAGCCGATTGCCGAGCGCGCCGGCGACGACCCGTTCTGCGATTGCAAGTGTCGAAGCCCGATGGCACGTACCGCCCAGCGTCTGGATCGTGGCGGCAAGCGCGGCCGAGGAGGGCCCCTCGGGTGCCATGACGAGCACCTGTGCACCCGCCAGAATGCCGCGCCGAACGGGAACGGTCGAGAGACCGGCGCCAGCCAACGGGAAGCGGATCTCGAACCGGCTTCCCTCGCCGGACATGCTCGTGGCGGTCAGGCTGCCGCCGAAGGCCTCCATGATCCGCCGGGATATCGCGAGGCCGAGCCCGGTGCCTTTGGCACGCTGGGCGTCATCGCCTGCCTGCTCGAACTCTTCGAAAACGCGCGCGAGCTCGTCGGCGGACATGCCGGGGCCGCTATCGTCGATCCGGATGCGCACGGAGCCGTTCTCGATATCGACGGAGACGAAGACGCCGCCCTTCTCGGTGAATTTCACCGCGTTGCCGACCACGTTGAACAGCACCTGGCGCAGGCGCGCCGCATCGAAGAGCATCCGCTCGGGTACCTCGATGGCGACCGTTGCGCCGATCTCGATGTTCTTCTCGTGCGCGCGGGGCGAAAGCATCTCGACCACATTCTCGACTGTCTGGCGCAAATCCTCCTGCGACGGGCGCAACTGGAACCGTCCGGCGGCAAGCGACGAAAAATCGATCAGGTCCTCGACCAATTGAACCAGGGTGTGGCCGGACTGCTGCATGCCGGCGAGATAGTTCTTCTGCTCTTCCGACAACCGCGTCTCGGCAAGCAGCCGGCTCATGCCGAGGATGCCGGAAAGCGGGGTACGGATTTCGTGACTGACGGTGGCGAGCAGACGGGACTTCGCCCGGCTCGCCTCCTCGGCGCGCCGCCGCGCCTCCTCCCTCCGGCTTGCCGCCAGCATTTCCTCGGTAACATCGCGAGCGATGCTGTGGCGCATCAACCGGCCGCGCGCCGGGTCGCGGACATGCACGTCGTGCCAGTCGTAGAGCCGCGTGCCCGCGGGCGTATAGATATGCACAAAGTAGCGGTCTGGGCCCGGCTTCGGCTCGAAGCGCAGTCCCAGCTCCGCGCAGGTCAGCCCTCGCGCGTCCGCGCATCCGCAAAGCTCATGGAAGGCGCCATTGGCCTGCATGATCCTGCCATCAGGGTCGCGGACGATGGCGAGATCGCCCATGGCGTCATGGATCGTCGCAAGCGCCGCGGGTTCAACGCCATGCCGTGCGGGGTCCTGCGCAGTCCCGCCGGCACCGACGACCCACTTCCCGGGCGCCTCCTCGCGGCCGGACAACAGCAGGAAGGCGCCGGCGATGCCGCCAGCCGCGATGATCGCCGGCAGCAGGTGCAGACCCGCGCTCGCACCGACGGCGAGGAGCAGCATTGCCGCAACGATGCCGGCGAGAGCACAGGCGACGCGCGTGACCGGCGGCCCTGCCGAGGGGTAGCCCAACGACCGGCGCTGCCGGATGACGGCGCCGAGCTTCACCGTGGGTGCCGCTGATGCCGTCCTGCCGGCTCCCGGCCCCGTGTCCGCGCCAGCCCTCATCCGCTCTCGAAACATCCGCTCGCTCATGCCCGCGGACTAGCACGGCAAGCCTTCCGAATGCCTTCAGCCGGTGCCTAAAGTTTTAGAGAACGCTCCTTTTTCGCCTGCAGAAGTTCATCGAGAATGATCGCGCCGGCGCCGACGGTGATGAAACTGTCCGCCAGGTTGAAGACGGCAAAGGACCAGGTGGCCGTGTAGAACAGGATATAGTCGATGACATAGCCGAAGAGCAGCCGGTCGACGAGATTGCCGAGCGCCCCGGCAATGATCATCGCGTAGCCCAGATGGGCGAAGAACCGGTCCTTCGGCGTGCGGCGCCACAGCCAGAGCACGAAGGTGACGACCGCCAGCCGGATGCCGACGATGAACCACCCCTCCATGCCGGAGAGCATCGAGAAGGCGACGCCGTAATTGTAGGTTCGGTAGAGGGCGAGCATCGGCACGACCGGCACGCCCTGTTGGAACGGCAGATACGCCTCCACCAGATATTTGATGAACTGGTCGGCGGCGAGCGCGACCAGAATGAAGAGCGCGATCGGGAACGGCCGCGAGAAAAGTGTCTGCTCCTGCTTCATCGGACGCCATCCAGAGACAGGAGGTGGCGCCGCGCCTCGAACAGCATGATGCCGGTCGCGATGGCGAGATTGAGCGAATCGGCACGCCCCGCCTGCGGAATGCGGGCGAGTGCGCCAGCCTCGCGCGCGAGTTCCACCGGCAGGCCCGCCTGTTCATTGCCCATCAGAAGCACGACCGGCTTCGATTTGTAGTCGATCGTGCGATAGTCGACGGAACCCGCCAGATGGGTCGCGACCACCTGAACGCCGGCCGCTCTCTGCCAGCGGATGAAATCCTCCGTATTCGCCCGCGCGATCGGCATGGCGAAAACCGAACCCATGGTTGCCCGCACGGTCTCGAGCGAAAAGGGATCCGTGGTTTCGCCGACCAGGATTATCCCGGAAGCCCCGGCCGCGTCGGCGGTGCGGATGATGGTGCCGAGATTGCCCGGGTCGCGCACGCGGTCGAGCGCCACATAGGTCTCCCCCTCCTGCGGACGAATATCCTTGAGCGGAGAGTAGCGCTGCTCGAAGATGCCGACGACCATCTGCGGATTGTCGCGTCGTGTGATGGTGGAGATCACCTTCTCGTTGACTTCGAGGACGAGCCCGCCTCTGGCGACCGTTTTCGCCGCCACCTGCTCGACCTGAGGCTTGCCCTTCGCCGCCTTGGCATAGACGAGCGTCTTGATCTTCCAGCCGAGATCGAGCGCGTCGATGACGAGCTTCAGCCCCTCGGCCATGAAGGAGCGCGTCTCGTCGCGATGCTTCTTCTGCGTCAGGGCCCGGATATCCTTGACGATCGGATTGGTGAGGCTGGTGACCTCCTTCACCTGCCCGACGCGTGCCGTGCCGTGGTCGCTTCTGTCGTTGATCATTTCGGCACCCAGCGGCTGAAGAGTGAGGTGGAGAGTGCGCGGCCCGGTGCAGTGCCGTCGAGGCCGCCCTCGCGGATGATGAGCTCGCCCGATTCCACCCGACCGCCACGCCCGCGCATGGTCTCGCGCATGAGCTCGTGGATCGAATAGAAGCTCGCCCGGATCGAATAGGCGGTGAGCACGAGGCCCCGGGCGTCCGGCGACAGGATCTCGCGGCAGATGTCCAGCATCGCGGCCAGGTGATCGAACAATTGCCATACTTCGCCGTTCGGACCGCGGCCGAACTTCGGCGGGTCGGTGAGGATGATGTCGTAACGGCTGCCGCGCCGCTCCTCGCGTTGGATGAACTTCATGGCGTCGTCGCAGATCCAGCGGATCGGCAACGTCTCGGCGCGCGCCAGGACCTGGTTCTCGCGCGCCCAGCCGATCGCCTTTTTGGAGGCATCCACATGCGTGACCTCCGCGCCCGCCTTGGCGGCGATCAGGGAGGCGACGCCGGTATAGCCGAAAAGATTGAGAACCTTGAGAGGCCGGCCGGCTGCGGCTACCTGGTCGCCCATCCACGACCAATGGGCGAGCTGTTCCGGAAAGACGCCGACATGGCGGAAGGAGGTGAACCGGCCGAGGAAATCCGTATCGAGGAGCTGCATCGGCCAGGTCTCGCCGAGCACCTCGCCCGGAAAACGCCAACGCCCCATGCCGTCCTCTTCGGTATCGCCAGTGAAGACGGCATCGGCCCGCTCCCATATCGATGCCGGCAGGGCCTTCGGCCAAAGCGCCTGTGCCTCGGGGCGGACGATACGATAGGGACCGTATTGTTCGAGCTTCTCCCCATCACCGCTGTCGACTAGATGATAGCCCGCAGCAGCGGCGGTCTCGAGGATAAGCGGCACCCTCTCGGCCGGCTTCTCGCCGCTTCTCGGCTCGATGCGCCGCGTCGGAGCACTCTCCTGGACGGACGGCCGCTCGCTCTTGCGCGGCGCCGCTTCCGGCGGCGGCCCTCCTGCCGCTGTCTTGGGCCCGGTCTTCGTCCTGGACCCGCCCTTCGTCCTGGGCCCGGCGCCTTTTGCGGGCGGCAGCCTTTGCTCGTGGCGGCCGCCGCCCGCCTCGGCGCCCCGGCTTTTTGCCGCCGTCACCGATGCGTTCTTCGATCGCCGGTCTTTTTCCTTCACGCGCTGATCCTTGGACTTCGTTCAACCATTCGGCGCAGCCACTCTCGACCGGTTTTACGCGCCTTCGCCACGTCCGTAGCATGTTCAGCCTGCAAATAGCATCGCCGGTGCTCTTGGCAAAGCCGTTTCCGATTGCGAAGATCGCCAACAAGAGTGGACGGGAGGACCGGCATGAATATGAGCGGAGAGGAACGTATCGCGGCTGACCGAGACGCGGTTTGGCGTGGCCTGAACGATGCGGACATTCTGAAGCGATGCATTCCCGGCTGCCAGTCTCTTGAATTGAAATCGCCAACCGAGCTTGCGGCCGTGGTCAAGATCAAGATCGGCCCCGTTTCCGCATCCTTCAACGGCACGGTCGTTCTGTCGAACCTCAATCCCCCCGCGAGCTACACCATATCCGGCGAGGGCAAGGGCGGAATAGCAGGCTTTGCCAAGGGCGGCGCCGACGTCACGCTGCTGGACGAGGGCGCGGAAACCGTGCTGCGCTACGACGTCACGGCGGAGATCGGCGGCAAGCTTGCCCAGCTTGGCTCGCGCCTCGTCGATTCGACGGCGCGCAAGCTCGCCCAGCAATTCTTCGCGGATTTCAACCTGGCCGTCAGCGGCAAGGCCGAGGCGGCGAGCTGAGGGCTCGGAACGCGTTCAGCACCAATCTCAGCCTTGCGGCGCGGGCAGGCTCGCTTGCGTCGCCAGCTTCTCCGCCTGGCCGCGCTGCTTTTCGGCCTCGCGATGCCATTTCAGCGCCTCATGGGCCTCGCTGCGCGCGCGACGCCGATATTTTCCCTGGGTGAACCAGGTCACGGCAGCGCCGAGCACGAGACCGACAATGACGGCGAGAAAGAGAAATACGAAAAACGGAGCCGAGATCGAAAGCACGCTGTCGGCGGGATTGAACGGATTCAGCGCAAGCGTTGCCGTCTGGCGGTTGGCCACGCTCAGGACGATCAGCAGCACTCCGAGCGGCACGAAGACGACGATATTGATGAGTTTCTTGAGCATGCACCCGCTCCGACCAGAATGTTAATGCATGTCGCCCGGAATTGTGGGGCGGCTTCGCGACAACGACATGCATACGAATAGTGACATAAAGCGGGCCGCCTTGTTTCGACACGCTTATGAGGCGGAGAGCCGCACGATGTGCGGAACTCGGCGCCCGCGCGAGAGGCGCCTATCCCTGTGCGCCTCGTTCGTCAGTCGTCTTCACCGTTATTGTTGTCGTTCATCCCCGGATTGAGCCGCTCACGCAGTTCCTTGCCGGTCTTGAAGAAGGGCACCCACTTTTCTTCGACGAAGACGGAATCGCCGGTGCGTGGGTTGCGGCCGGACCGCGATGGCCGGTTCTTGACCGAGAATGCGCCGAAACCGCGCAGCTCCACCCGGTTGCCGGCAGCAAGCGCGTCCGTGATCTCATCGAGTACCGCATTGACGATATTTTCGACATCGCGGTGGTAGAGATGCGGATTGCGCGCCGCCACAATCTGCACCAGCTCTGACTTGATCACGTTCGCCCCCCTTGGTTTTTTTGGCTTGTTTTGTCTGCGTTTGCGCATTCGGGAAGGCTCGCCTGGAGCTACGGCCTCGTGACGCGGCTAGCACACGTGCCTTCCTCAATGCCCTTCAACCTGCCAAACCGAAACAAGACCGTCAAGAAACAACTTGTCCAGGCCGGTCTTTTCGAGGCTCTTCATCGTCGGAAAAGCCTCATATCCCAACGCCTTGACCGCTTCGGCCAGGAGCGATCCGAGGCCGAAGGACAGCGCGCCGCTCGGTGCTTCCCAGTCGAGGACGGGAAGGTCCTTCGAGACCTTTCGTTCGGCCAGAAACGCCCTGATTTCATCATCGCCGCCGAGCTCGTCTACCAATTTGCCTTCCAGCGCCTGCCGCCCGGTGAAGATGCGGCCATCCGCAAGGGCCAGCGCTTCCGGTCGCTGCAGTTTGCGCCGCTCGGCCACCAGATCGACGAACCATCCGTAGCTGTCGTCGATCATCGCCTGAATCATGGCTCTCGCCTCGTCGCTCGGAGGATGAAACGGCGACGGTTCGGCTTTGAGAGGCCTCGATTTTATCGATTCAAGCGACACGCCGAGTTTGTCCATGAGGGTCTTGACCTGCGGATACTGGAAAATGACGCCGATGGAGCCGGTGATCGAGGTCTCCCCGGCAACGATCCGGTCGCCTGCAAGGGCGATCAGATAGCCGGCCGACGCGGCAAGCGTGCGCACATCCGAGACCACCGGCTTCTTCTCGGCAACCTTGCGGATGGCCTTGTAGATGACCTCACCGCCATAGGTGGTGCCGCCCGGCGACGAGATCGTCACGATCAGCGCCTTGACGGACTGGTTGTCGGCGATCCGCTCCAGCCGCTCGACAAGCTCCCGGTCGTCCTGGATAAGACCTGTAACGGCAACGCGCGCGACGTGATCGCGCGCGCGCTCCGTCACGTCGCCCCAGCCTGAGAAGGCAAACAGCGCGAGGCCGCCAGCGACGAGAACGGCCACCGCCGCCCAACGCCAGAAGCTCAGCTTTCTGCGCAGTCTGCGGCGGTCGGCAATGGCGAGTTCGTCCATGAGTGTCTCCGATTTGTGGTAAGGGGTTCTGTCAGTTTCCCACGGAACATGCTATCCGCCTCAGACGCGGCAAGCTAGGGCAGTCTGCAACGCGACGCACGGGAATACGTACCGGGCCGACGCGGCTTGCTGTATGAAACCCCTTGGGGTTTGACGCGGCATGGAGTAGAGCATGCCCGGCGGATTGAAATAGTGCGGCCGGATTGTCTTACAATGCAAAGTTTGCACCGCTCCATTGCTGGGCGGCAGCAAGATAACCATATTCGCCGTGGCTTACGCCGATGTATGTATGTGTCCCTCGGACTGCCCGAGGTCAGAGGAAACTGACAGGCCCTTGATGCTGAACGAAGCCCGATCCCCCGCAATCTTTGCCGATGTGGGTACGAGCTCTGCCGATGCCTATGCTTCGGCAGCGCGGCATTCGGCGCGCGTAAGGCGCCTGAAAGTCATGCTGCCGCTCATCGCCGGCGCGATTGCGCTGATCTTCGTCGCCGTTTCCTTCGTGCGCGCTTTTCTGCCCGAAGAGCTGCAGCTCGAGACGGCCACGATCGAGAACGGCAAGATCGTCATGCAGAACCCGGCGATTTCCGGCCGCAACAAGCAGGATATCAGCTATTCGATGAAGGCCGCGCGGGCGCTTCAGGATATCGCCAACCCGAATCTGATCACACTCGAGACCATTCACGCCGAGATGCCGGTCAACGATACGCTGATCGCCACGGTGGATGCGACGAGCGGCATTTACGACCGCGGCGCGAATACGCTCGATATGAACGCCCCGTTCACGATTTCCATGAATAATGGCGTCAATGCCGATTTCCAGTCCGCCTATCTGGACATCAATGCCGGCGAAATGGAGACGAAACAACCGATTGCCATAAGCATGAAGGGCGGATCGATCATTGCGCAGAAGCTGCGAATGACAGATAAGGGACGTGTCGTAACTTTCGAAGGCATGGTAAGGGTCAATATCGAACCCAGCGCCATTCGCAAAAACGCAAAATAACAGGACCCCAAGAACAGGATCCCCTGCAGCCATGTCGGTCAAACCTGCCGCTCTCATAAGGATTTCAGCCGCTCTGGCCGTGGCCGGGCTCGGCGCTTCGCTGATTGCTTCCGCCGCCCTGGCGCAGGCAACCTCCAGTCGCATGCAGGGCCTTCAGCTTTCGAACGACCAGCCGATCCAGATCGAGAGCGACAAGCTTGAGATCAAGGATCCGGAAAGCAAGGCGATCTTCACCGGTAATGTGAAGGTCGTCCAGGGCACGACGACGCTGCAGGCCGGCAACATGACCGTCTTCTACAAGGCGGGCGGCGGCTCGGTCACCAGCGGCAACGCCGATATCGATCGGATCGAGGTCAGCAACAAGGTGTTCCTCAGCTCCGGTGCGCAGCAGGCCACGGGCGAAAGCGGCATCGTCAACCTGACCAACCAGACGATCGTGCTCAAGGGCAAGAAGGTCGTTCTGTCGGAAGGCAAGAACGTCTTCGTGGGCTGCCAGTTGAACGTCCAGATGGACACCGGCGAAGCGCAGCTCGACGCCTGCGGCGGCCGCGTACAGATCCAGCTCGATCCGCAGTCCCGCAAGACGAACTGACATAGACCCGCTCGTGCAGATTCCTTTCCTCCAAAAACGCAAACGGGGCAAAAAGCCGTCGGCGGCAGCGACAGCTGCCCGCGCGGTCGACAAGGCGCGCTACGACGGCACGCTTATTGCCCGGAACCTTACGAAATCATACCGCTCGCGCCGCGTCGTCAACGGTGTCTCGCTCGTCGTGCGCCGTGGCGAGGCTGTCGGCCTGCTTGGTCCGAACGGCGCAGGCAAGACGACCTGCTTCTACATGATCACCGGCCTCGTGCCGGTGGACGAGGGCTCGATCGAGATCAACGGCAACGACGTCACGACGATGCCCATGTATCGCCGGGCGCGCCTGGGCGTTGGCTACCTGCCGCAGGAGGCCTCGATCTTTCGCGGGCTGACGGTCGAGGATAACATCCGCGCGGTGCTGGAGGTTCACGACGAGAACGTCGACCGCCGCGAGAGCAAGCTCAACGATCTGCTTGGTGAATTTTCGATCACCCACCTGCGCAAATCGCCCGCCATCGCGCTATCGGGCGGCGAACGCCGGCGCCTCGAAATCGCCCGTGCGCTTGCGACCGACCCGACCTTCATGCTGCTCGACGAACCCTTCGCAGGCGTCGATCCTATCTCCGTCGCCGATATCCAGGCGCTCGTGCGCCACCTCACCTCGCGCGGCATCGGCGTCCTCATCACCGACCACAATGTGCGCGAGACGCTCGGGCTGATCGACCGGGCTTATATCATCCATGCCGGCGAAGTGCTGACGCATGGCCGCGCCAACGACATCGTCACCAACCCGGACGTGCGCCGGCTTTATCTCGGCGACAATTTCAGCCTCTGATACCTGCCGGCGGCGTGCATTCCGGCAGAACGGACGACCGCCGGCTGAATCGGCACCTCCGCCGCCGTCCATGCTTGACCAAATTCCAGTAATAAGCAATTTTTGGGCCAACTAAAAAATGGGCCCGTCCAAGCGGACACGGCTCGGAGAACTCGACGGGAGTTTCACGCCAGCATGGCCTTGTCCGCCAGCCTTCATCTGAGACAGTCGCAGTCGCTGGTCATGACGCCGCAGCTGATGCAGTCGATCCAGCTGCTTCAGATGAACCATCTGGAGCTCAGCCATTTCATCGCGCAGGAAGTCGAGAAGAACCCGCTGCTGGAGGTCCAATCGGCCGATGAGGCAACGACATCGGATCGCGAGGATGCCAGTCCGCATCCGGCTGAGACCGGCGGCGAGACTGACGAAGCGGCAGGTCAGAGCGATCTTTACGACAGCGCCATGTCGAGATCCGGCGAGAGACTCAGCGAAGGCTTCGACGCCGACTTCGCCAACGTCTTCCCCGACGATACGGCGCCGCAGCGGGCGGATGCGCCCGAGCTTCTCGGCCAATGGAAATCCATGCCGGGCGCCGGCGACGCCGAGGGCTACGATCTCGACGATTTCGTTGCCGGCCGCAAGACGCTGAGGGAGGCTCTCGCCGAGCAGTTGCCCTTTGCACTCAGCACTGCCTCCGATCGGCTGATCGCCCTGCATTTCATCGACCAGCTCGACGATGCCGGCTACCTGCACGCCGACCTCGCCGAGACGGCGGAGAAGCTGGGCGCGGCCGTCGAGGACGTGGCGCGCGTGCTGCAGGTGCTTCAGCAGTTCGATCCGCCGGGGGTCTTTGCGCGCACGCTTGGCGAATGTCTTGCCATTCAGCTGCGCGCCCGCAATCGCCTCGACCCGGCGATGGAAGCGCTCGTGGCCAATCTCGAGCTCCTGGCACGGCGCGATTTCGCAAGTCTCAAGAAAATCTGCGGCGTCGACGAGGAAGACCTGGTCGATATGCTCGCCGAGATCCGCAAGCTCGATCCGAAACCGGGCACCAGCTTCGAAACCGGTGTGTTCGAGGCCATCGTTCCCGACGTCGTCGTGCGCGCCGCACCCGATGGCGGCTGGCTGGTCGAGCTCAATCCGGATGCCCTGCCCCGGGTTCTCGTCAACCACGACTATTTCACCGAAATATCACGCTCCAGCCGGAAGAACAGCGGCGAACAGGCCTTTCTCAACGAGTGCCTGCAAAATGCCAACTGGCTGACGCGCAGCCTCGATCAGCGCGCCAGGACGATCATGAAGGTGGCAAGCGAAATCGTCCGGCAGCAGGACGCCTTTCTCGTCCACGGCGTCGGCCATCTTCGCCCGCTGAACCTCAGGATCGTCGCGGATGCGATCAAGATGCACGAGTCGACGGTGAGCCGGGTCACCTCCAACAAATACGTGCTGACCCCGCGCGGGCTCTTCGAATTGAAGTATTTCTTCACCGTTTCGATCGGCTCGGCGGAAAACGGCGATGCACATTCCGCCGAGTCCGTGCGCCATCGCATCCGCACGATGATCAATCAGGAAAGCGCCGATGCCGTGCTCTCGGACGACGATATCGTCGACGTCCTCAAGAAAGCCGGCGTCGATATCGCCAGACGCACCGTCGCAAAATATCGCGAGACGATGAGCATCCCTTCCTCCGTCCAGCGCCGCCGCGAGAAACGCGCGCTGGCCAAAACCTCGGCATTCTGAGCATTTCCGGGCGGCCGCAAGCGCGTAAGCCGGGTTGCGCTTTGGGCTCTCGCCTGCGGAACCGCCGGGGCTCGATGAACGTTTAATCCCACGACGCGCAATTGACTCTCCGCGGTACAGCGGATATGAGGCCGCCGCGCTTGCATAGAGGCAGCGCGCGCTCACGATTTCGGTTGTTCGGGACTCCCGTCGCTGAAGTGCTTGGATGACGGGGGCGCTTGGAATAGACTGGGCACGCAATTCACGAACAAGAGAGGAAACTCCATGAGTGTGCGTGTATCCGGTAAACATATGGAAATCGGCGATTCGTTTCGCGTCCGCATCGGCGAGCAGATCGAGCAGGCCGTAACCAAATATTTCGACGGAGGATATTCGAGCCAGGTCACTGTGGAAAAGTCAGGGTCGCGATTCAGCGCCGACTGCAAGCTTCATCTCGATACGGGCGTGGTATTGCAGGCAAACGGCCAGGCGAACGAGCCACAGTCAGCCTTCGACGCGGCTTCGGAGCGCATCGAGAAGCGGCTCCGGCGCTACAAGCGCAAGCTCAAGGACCATCACAACGGCAACGGGCAGAATGCCACCGAAGTGGCCTATCGAGTGATGGACTCGGTGCCCTTTGAGGACGAGGAAGTCCCCGACGATTATGCGCCGACGATCGTTGCCGAAACGACGAAACAGTTGAGAACAATGTCCGTCGCCAATGCCGTTATGGCCTTGGACATGACGGATGAACCGGTGCTGATGTTCCGCAGCCCCGGCAAGGATGAACTGAACATCGTCTATCGACGCAACGATGGGAATATTGGCTGGATCGACGCCGCCAATATCAAGGCATGAGTGGGGATGGGGGAAGCCAGCCGGACTGGCGTCCCCCGTCTTTCCGATCAGCGGGACGGCGGAAAAGCTCGACTTTTCTGTGCATTCGACCCGCCAAGACAAAGATGGGTAGAGCCATCACGGCGCATTTGTGATGAGATTGCCAGGCTCTAACCGGCGAACGAGGATAAAAGAATGGCATTGGCAGGCTTGCTGCATCAAAATGCGATCATCCCGGCCATGAGGGCCAACTCGAAGAAGCAACTCCTTCAGGAATTGGCGGCAAAAGCATCGAAGCTCACCGGTCTTCCGGAGCGGGAGATCTTCGACGTCATCCTGCAGCGAGAAAGACTCGGCTCGACCGGGGTAGGCAACGGCATCGCCATCCCGCACGGCAAGCTCAGCAATCTGCCGTCGATCGTCGGTATCTTTGCGCGGCTTGATACGCCGGTGGATTTCGAGGCATTGGACGACCAGCCGGTCGACCTCGTCTTTCTGCTGCTTGCACCGGAAGGTGCCGGCGCCGACCACCTCAAGGCGCTCTCGCGCATCGCCCGCGTGCTGCGCGACCACGACATGGTGTCGCGTATCCGAGCGAGCGACTCGGCAAGCGCGATCTACACGCTGCTTAGCGACGACACGACCTCGCACGCTGCCTGAGTATCTTCTGCCTGCTGTCCTGCCGGAGCCGGTTGGAAGAGCATGCGATATTTCGAACAATGACGAAGGGCCGCGCACCTTGCAGAGTGCGCGGCCCTTCGCAATTCGCATTCATGCGCCGTCAGGCAGCAGGCGTCTCGCTTTCAGAGGACGCGGCTTTCGGGCCGCCCTTGGCAACACCGACCATCGCCGGGCGCAGAACGCGCTCGCCGATCGTGTATCCCGCCTGGACCACCTGGACGACCGTGTTGTTCGGAACCTCGGTGTTCGGGACCTCGAACATGGCCTGGTGGAAATTCGGATCGAACTTCTGGCCGGTGGGGTCCAGCTGCTTCACGCCGTGACGCTCGAGCGCCGCGAGCATCGACCGTTCGGTCATTTCCACACCCTCGATGAGTGCTTTCAGGCCGGCATCGCCCGCCTCTCTGGCGTCGGCCGGAATCGCATCCAGCGCGCGGCGCAGGTTGTCGGAGACCGCCAGCATGTCGCGCGCGAAGCCCGCGACGGAATAGGACTTCGCGTCCTTCACGTCACGTTCGGTGCGCCGGCGCAGGTTGTCCATCTCCGCAGCCAGGCGAAGATATTTGTCGCGCAGTTCCGCACTCTCGGCCCTGGCAAGCTCAAGCGGATCCGGCGCGGTCGTGGAAGCATCCGCCTCCGGCTTCTCCGCGGCTTGCGGCTCAGCGGCTGTTTCGAATTCTTCAGGCGCCGCGGCCTCGGGTCCGTTCTTGTTCGTTTCGTCGGTCATGACGTTCTCCGAATTTCTGTCTTTTGCTCTGTTCGGCATCATCAAACCAGCGGAAGTCGCTTTGCTTGAACGTTCTGTTGCCTGGATTTGAAGCCCGATATCGATGTTTGGGCCCGAAAAATCAAGGGTCGATTGCTTCATCGATCAAAAGGATTCGCTCAGCGCGACAGCCGCGACATGAGCTGTGCGGTGTAATCGACCATGGGAACGATGCGGGAATAGTTGAGCCGGGTCGGCCCGATGACACCGACCGCTCCGACGATGCGGTCGTCGCTGTCGCGGTAGGGAGCGACGATCAGCGAGGATCCGGAGAGTGAAAACAGCTTGTTCTCGGAACCGATGAAGATGCGCACGCCCGGGCCACTCTCCGCGAGGTTGAGGATCTCGATCAGACTGTCCTTCTTTTCGAGGTCATCGAAGAGCATGCGCAGCCGCTCAATGTCGTCCGTCCCTTCCAATCCTTCGAGCAGATTGGCGCGGCCCCTGACGATCAGCCGCGCCGGCTGGCCGTCGCCCTCGCTTCCGGACCAGATCGCCAGCCCGCGCTCAACCAGGTCCTGCGAGAGCGCGTCGAGCTCGCCGCGCACCGTCTCCTTGACCTTTTCCAGTTGCGTCCGCAGTTCGGGGATCGTCTGACCGGCAAGGTGAGCGTTGACGAAGTTCGCCGCTTCGGTGAGCTGGGCGCTGGTGATCCCGGCCGGCAGCTCGATGATGCGATTCTCCACCTGATCGTGCTCGCCGACGAGCACCGCCAGTGCCTTGGTCGGCGCCAGCCGGATAAACTCGACATGCTTGAGAACGGGGTCGCTCTTGGTGGTGATGACGAGACCTGCGCCGCGCGACATGCCGGACAGCATCTGGCTCGCCTCGGTAAGAAGGTTTTCGACCGACCGGTCGCGATTTCCCGGGTGAACCTGCCTTTCGATCGAGGCGCGTTCCTCCGGCGAGAGATTGCCCACCTGCATGAAGGCGTCCACGAAGAAGCGCAGGCCCAGCTGCGTCGGAAGCCGGCCGGCGCTGACATGGGGGGAATAGATCAGGCCCAGATCCTCGAGATCGCTCATCACGTTGCGAACCGAGGCCGGCGACAGCGACACCGGCAACAGCCGAGAGAGATTGCGCGAGCCCAGCGGCTCCCCGCTTTCCAGATAGCTCTCGACAATGCGGCGGAAGATCTCGCCGGAGCGCTCGTCCAGCGCCGATGCGATCCCCTTCGTTCCAGGGTTGCGCAGTACCATGTCACTCCGTGATCAGTATTCCGTGTTCGCACAGAATATAGTGATCCGCACGGGGAATGGCAAAAGGGAAAAATCACTGCGAAGCTTCGACATCAAGCGGTTCCCTTTGCCCACGCCATGATCTAGAAGGCTCACGAAAGCGCCGCGTGTCTTCAGACGCGCAAAGGCCGCTGGAGCACTTTGAATTCTGCATGGTCTTGTCCTTGAACCGAACAGGACTCGAAGGAACATGCAGTCGGGATCGACAGGAGTTGACGATGCGGCCATCCGGCAGAAAAATCGACCAAATGCGCAAGGTCTCGTTCGAGCGCAATTTCTCCAAGCATGCGGAAGGATCCTGCCTGGTACGCTTCGGCGACACGCATGTTCTGTGCACCGCCAGCCTGGAGGAAAAAGTTCCGGCCTGGCTGCGCAACGGCGGCAAGGGCTGGATCACCGCGGAATACGGCATGCTGCCGCGCGCGACCGGCGAGCGCATGAGGCGTGAGGCGGCGACCGGCAAGCAGAGCGGCCGCACGCAGGAGATCCAGCGGCTGATCGGGCGGTCGCTCAGAGCCGTCGTCGATCTTCCGGCGCTCGGCGAACGTCAGATCTCGATCGACTGCGATGTGCTTCAGGCCGACGGCGGCACGCGCACTGCGTCGATCACCGGCGCCTGGATCGCCCTCCACGACTGTTTGAAGTGGATGGAAGCGCGCAACATGGTCAAGCTGGAGAAGGTCCTGAAAGACCATGTGGCCGCCATTTCCTGCGGCATTTTCGCCAATCAGCCGGTCATCGACCTCGATTATCTCGAAGACTCGGCTGCGGAGACGGATGCCAATTTCGTGATGACGGGCAGCGGCGGCCTGGTCGAGATCCAGGGAACGGCGGAAGGCAAGCCCTTCAGCGAAGAAGAATTCGCAAGCCTGATGCTGCTCGCCAAGAACGGCATTGCCGAACTCGTCGAAATGCAGAAGCAGGCGATAGCAGGCTAGACTGCTCTCTGCTGCACGGCAGCAGTGAGATGATCTGACGCTTCGACAATTTGCACTTCCGGACGGAACGCCGTCATGGCTTTTCCGGAAGTGCTCTGGATCACTTGAGAGGAACCGGTCCGGTGCCGACATTCGAAGGCATTCTGGAAACCGCGCTTTACGCGGACGATCTCGACCAGGCCGAGGCCTTCTACGGAACGGTCCTCGGCCTTGAAAGGATCACGCGCGCCGGTAGCCGCCATGTCTTCTTCCGCTGCGGCGAAGGCGTGTTGTTGATCTTCAACCCGGCGGAGACGGTGAAGCCGCCTGCACCGGGCGCACTTCCCGTGCCTCCGCACGGGACGAAGGGCAACGGGCACATGTGCTTCCGGGTCGCCGCCGAGGCACTCGATGCCTGGAAGGCGAAACTGGAGGCAGCCGGAGTTTCGATCGAGGCGGATGTCCGCTGGCCGAACGGCGCCCGCTCCTTCTATTTCCGCGATCCGGCCGGCAACAGCCTGGAATGCGCGGAAGCGGGCCTCTGGGCCAAGGATTGATTTCGGCAGAACCTGAACGGAACGGAACAGATGCGCAGACTGATCGACAAGACGCTCGTCGTCGCGAGCCATAATGCCGGCAAGATCCGTGAGATCCGCGACCTCATCGGGCCTCTCGGCTTCGAGGCGAAATCGGCAGCCGATCTCGATTTCGTCGAGCCGGAAGAGACCGGCACGACCTTCGAGGAGAACGCGACGATCAAGGCGCTCGCCTCGGCCAGGGCATCCGGACTGCCGGCGCTTTCGGACGATTCCGGTCTTGCCATCGACGCGCTCGGCGGCGCCCCCGGCGTCTACACGGCCAACTGGGCCGAACGTGAGGACGGCAGCCGCGACTTCCAGATGGCCATGGAAAAGGTCGAAGAGGCGCTCCGCGACAAGGGTGCGGTGACGCCCGAAAGCCGTACCGCACGCTTCGTGTCCGTTCTCTGCCTTGCCTGGCCGGACGGACATGTCGAGCTCTTTCGCGGCGAGGTCGAGGGTTATGTCGTCTGGCCGCCGCGCGGCACCAGCGGCTTTGGCTACGATCCGGTCTTCCAACCGAAGGGCTACGACACCACATTCGGCGAAATGAGTGCGGAGGAGAAGCATGGCTGGAAGCCGGGCGATCCCGAGGCTCTGTCGCACCGCGCCCGCGCATTCAAGCTGTTCGCCGAAACCTGTCTCGGCGCCTGAGTAGAAAGACGATGCAGATAGCCCCGCTTTCAGCGATCGGTGACGGCATGGACCCCGGTTTCGGGGTCTATGTGCACTGGCCGTTCTGCGCGGCGAAATGCCCCTATTGCGACTTCAATAGCCATGTGCGCCACCAGCCGGTGGATCAGCCTCGCTTCGTCGCCGCATTCCTGAAGGAAATGGCGGCGGTGCGCGCGCTTTCCGGTCCGAGAACCGTCACCAGCATTTTCATGGGCGGGGGTACCCCGTCGCTGATGGACCCTCAGACGGTGGAGGCGATCCTCGACGGCATTGCCCGGCATTGGCACGTGCCTGACGGCATCGAGATCACCATGGAGGCGAACCCCTCCAGCGTCGAGGCGACGCGCTTCCGCGGCTACAGGGCGGCCGGCGTCAACCGCGTCTCGCTCGGCGTCCAGGCTCTCAACGACCGTGACCTCAAATTTCTCGGACGGCTGCACGATGTCGAGAATGCGTTGAAGGCCGTGCGGCTCGCCCGCGAGATCTTTCCGCGGATGTCCTTCGACCTGATCTATGCGCGGCCGAACCAGACGGTCGAGGAATGGGAGCGCGAACTGAAGGAGGCGGTTTCCTACGCCGTCGATCATCTGTCGCTCTACCAGCTTACCATCGAGGAAGGGACGCCCTTCTACGGCCTGCACAAGGCAGGCAAGCTCGTCGTTCCGGATGGCGAGCAGTCGGCTGTTCTCTACGAGGCCACGCAGGAGATCACCGCGGCGATCGGCATGCCGGCCTATGAGGTCTCCAACCATGCCCGGCCGGGGGCCGAGAGCCGGCACAACCTCACCTATTGGCGCTACGGCGACTATGCGGGCATCGGCCCCGGCGCCCATGGGCGGCTGGCGATCGGATCAGGCAAGATCGCGACCGCAACCGAGCGCAACCCCGAGGCATGGCTGCAACGCGTCGAAGAGTGCGGCGAAGGCCTGATCGAGCGGGAACTGCTTGATTTCGAGGCGCAGGCCGATGAGCTTTTGCTGATGGGGTTGAGGCTGCGCGAAGGCGTCGATCTCGCCCGCTGGCAGACCCTCTCGGGCCGCGATCCGGATCCGGCCCGGGAAGAGTTCCTGATCGAGCATGGTTTCATCGAACGGATCGGCAATTCGCGGCTGCGCTGCACGCCCGCCGGAATGCTGATCCTCGACGCCGTGGTGGCCGACCTCGCCTGCTGATCGCGGGCCGAGCGGTTCAACCGCCTTCCTTCACCGGTGCGACGATCCCCCAGGTAACCCCGAAGGGATCTTTGAGCTGGCCGTAATGATCGCCCCAGAAGGCGATCTCCAGCGGCATCGTCACCTGCGCGCCGGCCTCCACCGCCCGTTTCCACCAGAAATCCGCGTCGTCGACGACGAGGTGCAGCACGAAGCCCTCCGGCGGCTTCCAGGGATGGCCGAATTCCGGGAAGGGATCGTTCAGCATCAATGCGCCGCCGTTGATCGTCAGGTGGCAGTGGATGAGGCGCTTTCCGTCCTGGGCAAGTTTGCGGTCCTCCTCCTTGGCGCCGAAAGCGCGGACGTAGAAGGCCGCCGCCGCATCTGCATCCTCCACGTTGAGATAGGCGATGACACCGGGCATGGGCGGGCGCGACGGTGCTTGCCAGTCGACCTCGGATCGAGGATCGAGATCGATCGCCGCCTTGAAGCTCCCGTCCATGTAGAAGGGAACGGATTCGTGCTGATGGGCAATCTTCCATCCCCTGTCGGTGCGCGTCAGGCCCAAGGTCAGGCGATACCAGAGCGCCGCCTTCTGACCATCGTGCTTCTCGCCGGAAAGATGCGTCAGCGCAGTGGCGAAGGCGACGTCGCCGCTCACCGAAACGTCGAGATCCTCAAGGGTGAAGCCGAGCGGTCCTTTCCACGTGGAGAACCACTGCTCGAGGCCGCCGGCATCTGCGTCGGAGGCCTTGAGGGGCGGCGCCAGGGAAAAGACGAGGCAATCGTCCGTGCCGTGGGCGAGGACGCGGGCGGCATCCTTCCGGCGCAGCGCCTCCGCCCAGCCTCCGATTACCTCCTCGATCTCCGCAATGGCCGCATTGCTGCTCGCGGTAATGGTCATGACCCCGTCCTCCTCTCAGAGTTTCGCAACGAGTGCTGCAAGCTGATCGGCGCATTGGCCCCAGCCCTCGTGAAAGCCCATCTTCTCATGGGCATCGCGGTCCTCGACGCTCCAATGGAGCGCGCGGGCCGTATAGCGGGTCTTGCCGCCCTCGTTCTCGAAGGTCATGACCGCCGTCATGAACGGCTTCTCGGACGGCTTCCAGGCTTCCGTAAAGGCATCGGTGACGACGATCTTCTCGTTCGGCACGACTTCGAGATAGACGCCCTGATTGGGATAGAGTTCGCCCTCGGGCGAGCGCATGACAAAGCGGTTGATGCCGCCCGCCCTGACGTCGAGCTCCGCTTCCGTGATCGTCCACGGCAGAGGGGCGAACCACTGCTTCAGAAGCCCGGCTTCCGTGAAGGCCCGGTAGACCTTCTCGCGCGGGGCATCGATCAGCCGGGTCAGAACCAGTTCGCGTTCGCCGCCGGAATTGGTGTCGGTCGCTGCAGTCATTTTCGAATTCCTCCATGTTGGTTCATTCCAAGGACGAAAGAGGATGCCGCCTGCCGACAGGGGTCAGAAAAAATTATCGCTCTTCTTCCGCGACCGTCGCCGGCTCGGCCGCGAGGTGATCGAGCTGCATGCGGATATAGGCCGCTTCGGCCGCGTTGGTGGCCAGTGCGATCGCCCGGTCGAAGGCGGCGCGCGCCTCGCATGCCCGGCCGAGTTGCTTCAAAAGGCCGCCGCGCAGGCCATGATAATAGAAATAGCCGGAAAGCCTCTCGCCAAGGGGCTCCACCATGGCCAGTGCGGCCTCCGCTCCCTCCCGTTTGGAGACGGCGACCGCGCGATTGAGCGTGACGACCGGAGAGGGCTGCAGGCGCTCGAGCGCCTGGTAGAGGAGGTCGATCTCCTCCCAATCCGTCTGCTCAGGACGTTCGGCGCGGGCGTGCAGGGCGGCGATCGCTGCCTGTATCTGGTAAGGCCCGGGGCGGCGATGGCGCATTGCCTTGTCGATCATCGCCAGCGCCTCGGTAATCATCGGCCGGCTCCAGAGCCGCCGATCCTGATCTTCGAGCAGGACGACGGCACCGTTTGCATCGAAGCGCGCGCGGGCGCGCGAATGCTGAAGCAGCAGAAGTGCCGTCAGTCCCATGATTTCCGGCTCGGCGGGAAACAGCCGCAGCAGCAGCCGCGACAGGCGGATCGCCTCGTCGCAAAGATCGGCGGAGACGCCCTCGGCGCCGTTCATCGCCGAATAACCCTCGTTGAAGACGAGATAGATCATCGTCGCGACCGCAGCGAGCCGCTCGGCGCGATCGGCGGCATCGGGTGTCTCGAACGGGATGCCGGCGGCCGCCACGCGGGCCTTGGCGCGGGTGATGCGCTGCTCCATCGCGGCTTCGCTGACGAGAAAAGCACGGGCGATCTGCCTGACGGAGAGCCCCGATACGATGCGCAGTGCAAGCGCGATCTGCTGGGTTGCCGGAAGCGTCGGATTGCTGCAGACGAAGAGCAGCCGCAGGATGTCGTCGCGGTAATGCGCCCCGTCGAGGCGATCGGCGAGTTCACTCTCCCGGTCTTCGAGGTCGGAGAGCAGTTCCTCCGGGGGCAGCGCCGTCTCGCGCGACTGCCGCCGCACCCTGTCGATGCCGCTATTGCGTCCGACGAAGATGAGCCAGGCGGCGGGATCGCGCGGCGGACCGGTACGGGGCCAGTTTTTCAGCGCCCGGATACAGGCCTCCTGAAATGCCTCCTCCGCCAGATCGAGATTGCGAAAGTAGCGCAGCAGCGCACCCATTGCCTGCGGCCGCGCGGAAACAAGAGCAAGATCGATCCAGCCTGTGTCGGTCATGAGGGCAACTCACCGGGTTTATAAAGCGCGAGCGGCCGGACTTCGTAGGAGCCCGTGCTCGGATTGGCGTTACTCAGATCGCGCGCGAAGTCGAGCGCCTCGTCCAGCGAGGCGCAATCGATCAGATAGAAGCCGAGCAACTGTTCCTTGGTCTCGGCGAAGGGGCCGTCGATGACGATCGTCTCGCCGGCGCTGTGGCGCAGCGTCGCCGCCGCCGTCGTCGGCACCAGCCGCGCCACGGGCCCCAGCTTGCCCGCTTCGACATATTTGCGTTGGACGGCGCTCAGATCACGCATGACCCGCTCGTCCTCCTCCTTGCTCCAGGCACTGGTGACGCTTTCATCGTTGTAGCAAAGCACGGCGTAAAGCATTGAAAATCTCCGCTCTGGTCTGAAGACGAATGGCGGTATTGATAGCCGACAAGCGAGGCGAAAAAAACGCTCAACAAAAAAGCCCGGCGGACCGGGCTTTTCGTAACTTCGAGCTTACCTGCTACTATTCGTTGATCAGTCGCTTCAAAAGCTCGATCTCGTGGCTGAGCTTGGTGTCGGCAGAAATCAGCTCCTCGATCTTGCGCACCGCATGGAGCACGGTCGTGTGGTCGCGCCCGCCGAAGCGGCGGCCGATTTCGGGGAAGGAGCGTGGGGTCAGTGTCTTCGACAGATACATGGCGATCTGGCGCGGCTTGACGATGACGCGGGTGCGGCGGTTCGAGACCAGCTCCTGACGCGAGACGTTGTAGTGCTTGGCCACTACGCGCTGGATATCTTCGATGCGGACGCGGCGCGGTTCCCCGGCATTGACGAGATGGCCGAGCAGTTCGTCGACCCGCTCGATCGAAAGCTGCGGCTCGAAGGAGCGACGGAAGAGAAGCTGATTGAAGGCGCCCTCGAGTTCGCGGCCGCTGGCTGTCACGTTGCGGGCGACGTGGCTCAGGATCTCGGGCGGAATCTCGAGCGAGGCATCGTCCTGGCGCGCCGCTTCGAGACGACGCTTCAGCATTTCCAGGCGCATCTCGTAGTCCGGCCCTTCCATCTCGATCGCCACGCCGCCCTGCAGGCGCGAGCGAACGCGGCTGTCGAGCGATTCCAGCTCCCAGGGTGCACGGTCGGCGGCGACGACCACCTGTTTGGCGGAGTCGAGCAGCATGTTCAACAGATGGCAGAACTCGTGCTGGATCGACTTGCCCTGCAGGAACTGCATGTCGTCGATAATGAGAAGGTCGATGTTGCGAAGCGATTCCTTCAGCGACAGCGCGTCGTTGTCGCGGATCGCCGTTGCGAAACGCCACATGAAATATTCGGCCGTGAGATAGACGACGCGCGGCGCGCGCGCACTCTGGAGGGCCGCGAGAGCGATCGCCTGCAGGAGATGCGTCTTGCCGAGACCAACGCTCGAATGGATGAAGAGCGGATTGAAGCGCACGGCGCCGGCGCCGGCCTCGGCAATCGTACGCGCTGCCGCGAGCGCGACCCGGTTCGACGAGCCCTCTACGAAACTATCGAAACCGTAGCGCTGATCGAGAGGCGAGCCGAAAAGCGGCGCCTGGACGGGTCTCGCCGGAGCTGCCGCAACCGTGGCGGCGGCAATTGCCACGGAGGGGGCCGCCGAACGGCGGGAAGGAGAGACGGGCGCCGCTTCGGCAACCGCGGCAACGCTCTCCTCAGGAGCCGTCGGGCGATGACCGCGGGTCGCAGTGCGCACGAGGATCTCCACCTTCAGTATTTCGCCGTCCTCCTGCTGGACGAGCGTGGTGATCAGATCGAGATAGCGATTATTGATCCAGGACTTCAGAAAAGTCGTAGGGACCGAGAGGCGCACGACGCTTTTCGACACTGAATGGAGCTTGAGGCGTCCAAACCAACTTGCGAAGACATCCGGTCCGACCTGAGCTTTCAAGCGCGCACTTACCCGCTCAAACAGTGCGTCATGCCGCATGTCGTGTTTTTCCCCCGCCGCCTGAGACTGATTGCTTCCGGCCTGAAAACCTTCAGGTGCCGTCGCCAAATTCATCCGCATCTTGCCGCCTTCCAATTTCATTATTCCGACGCCGTCATTGCTGGCGGCCTCATCTTTATGTCCGCCCGCCACGGCCGCTCAAAGCCATGCCGCGTCAGCCGGACGCTCTGATACGCACCGAACCCGGGCTCCTCATATCCCGTCACGGCGCGCTGCGCTCATTCGCTCGCCTTCGCCTCAAGCAAATGTCCCCCCGCACTTCGCCTTACCGATTCTGCACGGCCATTTTCAAGCCGGCCAGAACCGTTTTTCCTCGTTGTCGGCTGACCGCACCCTCGTACGTAGCGGACAGCCCGAGCCTCCTTCTTCCTATCCCATGCCTTCACAAGGCCAAGCCCCGGCCGGCAACCATAAGACGAAACGTCCTCGCTCCGGTGCGAAGGCTCGCCCGGTTTTATCGTCTCGACTTGTTTGATTGATCGACGTGGAATTACCCCCGCCACAGGCGACGGAAAGCTCAAAGCCACCCCGATTGGAATGACCCTTAAACTTCCTCGTACAGATGTGATCTGTGTCCCCTGTGGAAGGCATTTAGGCAGGATCGCCCGGCAAGATCAATGGCGTTTTTTACCCGCTCGTAAGCGTCGACAGTTGACTCTCGTGCCGGGTTTTGCATCCCGCTTCCGAGTCCGGCGAGAATCCCTGTTGAATCAAGGGTTTTGTTTTTTGCGTTCTTGCTTAGCTGGCGAAAAAGAAAAAAAATAAAAAATGGCTTGACTCACTTCGGACTCAATCCGCCCGCCTCGCGAGACCACATTTTTGCCGCAACCTCTCATAAGCCACTGAAAAACCTACGTCTTTTTTGTCACGGGATTGACACGAGCGTGACAAGGTCAATCGCGTGCACCGTTGACGACAGCACGAATCGGAAAAGCCCGGCGGTCACGCCGGGCACTTCATCAACAGCTTTTTTCTTAGCCGGGTTAGGCCGAAAGGCTCTTCACGCGCTGCGCCAGGCGCGAAACCTTGCGCGATGCCGTGTTGGAATGCATCACGCCTTTCGTGGCGGCGCGCATCAGTTCCGGCTGTGCCGCCTTCAGGGCGGCGGCTGCGAGTGCCTGATCGCCGGAAGCGATCGCTTCCTCGACCTTGCGGACGAAGCTGCGGATGCGCGAACGACGGGCCTTGTTCACTGCGGTACGGCGTGCGATCTTGCGGGTCGCCTTTTTCGCCGAAGTTGTATTGGCCATTGATGCCTCTCTTCGAAAACTGACATGGACTCCGCCTCGCCGTGCCGGGTCACTGCGACCTGTCATACAAGCAATTCGGGAGTATTATCGGAAAGCCTCGAACGAGGGCGTTCCAAACTGAGGGCGGCGTATAAAGGGAAACCGCCCGCACGTCAACGCGCAATTTGAGAAAACAGAGTCCTGCCCGTGGCTCACCTGTGTTTGAATTCGGCTTTGCGCTTGGCGACGAAGGCGGCCATGCCCTCTTTCTGGTCCTCCGTTGCGAAAAGCGACTGGAAGAGCCGCCGCTCGAAGCGCAGGCCCTCGGCGAGCGTCAGTTCCAGAGAGCGGTTGACTGCCTCCTTGGCCATCGTCGCCGCCGGCAGCGAGAATGACGCGATCTTCTTCGCGGCGTCGAGCGCCTCCTCCAGGAGCCTGTCCGGAGCCACCACGCGCGAAACGAGCCCGGAGCGCTCGGCCTCCGCCGCGTCCATCATGCGGCCGGTGAGAATGAGGTCCATGGCCTTCGCCTTGCCGACTGCGCGGGTCAGGCGCTGCGATCCGCCCATGCCGGGAATGACGCCGAGGGTAATCTCCGGCTGGCCGAACTTCGCCGTTTCGGAGGCGATGATGAAGTCGCACATCATGGCGAGCTCGCAGCCGCCGCCGAGCGCGAAACCGGATACGGCGGCGATCATCGGTTTGCGGGCGTTCGCGACATGCTCCCAGCCGCCAAGGAAATCGGCGAGGTAACCGTCGACGAAATCGAGCCCCTGCATCTCCTTGATGTCGGCGCCGGCGGCAAAGGCCTTCTCGGAGCCGGCAAGGACGATGGCGCCGACGTCCCTGTCGGCGTCGAAGACCTTCAGCGCGGCATCGAGCTCGCGCATCAGCACCGCATTCAGCGCATTGAGCGCCTGCGGCCGGTTGAGCGTGATCAGGCCCACGCGGCCCTGCGTTTCGACCAGCAACGTCTCGTAACTCATTCCCGTCTCCTTCACGCGTTGTCGCAAGATTGAAGAGCGGAATGTGCCATGCCGCCCTATTTCTGGCAGTGCGGGCAATAAAAGGTCGAACGTCCCGCCTGTACTATGCGGGCGACCGTACCCTGGCACCCGGGCGTGCGGCAAGCCTCGCCTTCCCTGTCATAGACGGAGAAGCTGTGCTGGAAATAGCCGAGACTGCCGTCCGCCTGAATGTGATCCTTGAGCGAGGAGCCGCCGGCGGCGATCGCATCGGCAATCACGGCGCGGATCCTTTCCGTCAGTGCAATCAGCGCCTGTTTCGGGCGGCCCCGCTTGTCGACAAGCGTGCCTGCCGCCCTTTTCGGCGAGAGGCCCGAGCGCCACAACGCCTCGCAGACATAGATATTTCCGAGGCCCGCGATCGTCCTCTGGTCAAGAAGAGCGGCTTTCAGCGGCTGGACCTTGCCGGCGAAACGGGCGGCGAGATAGGCGGCGTCGAGGGCATTGCCGGTCGGCTCCTCGCCGAGGCCGCGGAGATAGACGTGGTCGGCGAGCGCCGAGCGCCGAGCCAGATCCATGAAACCGAAGCGACGCGGATCGTTATAGATCACCCGAGCCGGACCGGAGCCGCCATCGAGATGGAAGACGACATGATCGTGCTTCTCGTCCTTGCCGCGCGGGTGGTGGAAGGCGCCGGGCGTGGCCGGATTCGCGCCAGCCTCTATCGGGCCCTTCTCGATCCGGAACGAGCCGGACATGCCGAGATGGGCGATGATGACGTCGCCGCCCTCGAGCTCGATCATCAGATATTTGGCGCGCCGCGAGAGGGCGATGATGCGGCGGCCCGCGACCGCGTTGGCGAAATTCTCGGGGAACGGAAAGCGCAGATCCGGCCGGCGCAACTCCGCCCGCACCAGAAGCGCACCCTCCATGGTCGGCGCCAGTCCGCGCCTGACCGTTTCCACCTCGGGCAATTCCGGCATCGGCCGTGTTCCTTCATCCTTTATTCATCGCACCCGCCCACGTGAGCGGCACGCCATTCCCATGACGCCGTCGATAGCCTATATCCCGCTGCATGCGGCAGCCGGTCGCCTCTCGCTCAGATAGCGTGCACGGAGCGATTTCGCTATGGTGCCGGCAAAATTCGTTGAAGTGGAGTTTCGTATGGCGGATGAGCGCGTATCGGCGAGGGGCGGGATGGAGACCTCATTCGGTTTCCGCGAAGTCGGCACGGGCGAGAAGCAACCGCTCGTCAACGACGTCTTCCACAAGGTCGCCAAACGCTACGACATCATGAACGACGTGATGTCGGCCGGGCTGCACCGCGTCTGGAAGGATGCGATGATCGCGGCGCTCAACCCGCCGAGCCGCGAGGGCTATCGGGTTCTCGATGTCGCCGGCGGCACCGGTGACATCGCCTTCCGCATCGTCGAGCGCTCCGGGCGCAAGGCCCATGCGACCGTCCTCGACATCAACGGCTCGATGCTCTCGGTGGGCGCCGAGCGCGCCCGCAAGAAGGGGATCGACGCCAATCTCGACTTCGTAGAGGCCAACGCCGAAGACCTGCCCTTCGCGGCGAATTCATTCGACGCCTACACGATCGCCTTCGGCATCCGCAACGTGCCGCGCATCGAGGTCGCGCTCAAGGAGGCCTACCGCGTGCTCAAGCGCGGCGGCCGGCTCCTCGTGCTCGAATTCTCCGAAGTGGAGATGCCGCTGCTCGACCGCTTCTACGACGCCTGGTCCTTCAATTCGATTCCGAAATTCGGCAAGCTCATCACCGGCGACGATGCGCCCTACCAATATCTGGTGGAATCGATCCGCAAGTTTCCGAACCAGCGTGATTTCGCCGCCATGATCCGTGATGCCGGCTTCGCCCGCGTCTCCTTCACCAATTATACCGGCGGCATCGCAGCGCTGCATTCCGGCTGGAAAATCTGAGCGCATGAGCACTCCCGGAGCATATTTCCGTCTCATACGGATCGGCTGGGTCCTTGCGCGCGAGAATGCGTTTGCCGCGGTCCCCTCCGAACACCTGCCCCCGCTCGCACGATTCGTGCAGAAGCTCGCCGGCCTGCTCGCCAGCCGCGAAGCCCGGTTCGGTGCGCGCAGCGGCCGCCTCGCCCGGGCGGTGGAACGGCTCGGCCCTTCCTATGTCAAGATCGGCCAGTTTCTCGCGACCCGCCCGGACGTGGTCGGCGCCGAACTTGCCGCCGACCTCTCGCTGCTCCAGGACCGCATGGCGACTTTTCCCGAGAGCGCGTCCAGGACCGCGATAGAGGCGTCTCTCGGGCGCCCCGTGGGCGAGCTCTTCGTCGAATTCTCCGAGCCGATCGCAGCCGCATCGATCGCCCAGGTTCATCCCGCCGTGGTCATGCGCGACGGCAGACGCGAAAGGGTGGCCGTCAAGGTCATCCGCCCGGGCGTGCGCCAACGCTTTGTGGCCGACATCGAGGCCATGTATCTGGTATCGCGCATGCAGGAGCGATTCCTGCCCTATACGCGCCGCCTGAGGCCGGTCGAGGTGACGAAGACGCTGGAGCAGACGACCAAGGTCGAAATGGATCTGAGACTCGAGGCCGCGGCGCTTTCCGAACTTGGCGAGAACACCAGGGAGGATTCCGGCTTTCGCGTGCCCAGGGTCGATTGGGAGCGCACCGGCCGCGACGTCGTGACGATGGAATGGATCGACGGCGTCAAGATGTCGGACATCGAAGGGCTGAAACGGGCCGGTCATGACCTGAACCACCTGGCCGAAACGCTGATCCAGTCCTTTCTGCGCCATACGCTCCGGGACGGCTTTTTCCACGCGGACATGCACCAGGGCAACCTCTTCGTCGACGATGCGGGCCATATCGTCGCCGTCGACATGGGGATCGTCGGCCGCCTCGGCCGGAAGGAACGGCGCTTCCTGGCCGAGATCCTCTACGGCTTCATCATGCGCGATTATCAACGCGTCGCGGATGTGCATTTCGAGGCCGGTTACGTTCCCTCGCACCACGACGCCGCAAGCTTCGCCCAGGCGATCCGCGCCATCGGCGAGCCGATCCACGGCCAGCCGGCCGAGACGATCTCGATGGCGAAGCTGCTGACGCTGCTGTTCGAGGTCACCGAACTTTTCGATATGCAGACCCGCCCCGAACTGGTGATGCTGCAGAAGACGATGGTCGTCGTCGAGGGCGTCGCCCGAACGCTCAATCCGCGCTTCAACATGTGGAAGGCGTCCGAACCGGTGGTCGGCAAGTGGATAAGGGACAATCTCGGGCCGAAACGCATCGTCGCCGACCTGCGCGACGGCGTTCATGCGGCGCTGCGGGTTGCCGAAGCGCTGCCGGAGATCGCAGCCCGGACCGAGCGGTTCTCGGCGGAAATCATGGCAATCAGCGAGAACGGCCTGCGCTTCGATCCGGAGACCGCGGAAGCGATCGGCAGAGCCGAGGCGCGCCATACGCGCTCCGGCCGTATCGCGCTATGGCTTATCGCGGCGACGCTCGTCTACATCGCCTGGCAGCTTGCGTGAACGGAGCGGCGGGCCTCCCTGCCAGCCGGCCGGGCAGAAGTGCCAGGCAGCCAGGCGTTGCCACCGATCAAAGCAGGAGGAAGGAATATGGATCTCGGCATTAGCGGCAAAAAGGCGCTCGTTCTCGGTGGCAGCAAGGGGCTCGGGCGCGGTATCGCCGAAGCGCTTGCCGGGGAAGGCGTTGCGGTCGCGCTGACCGGCCGGAACGGAGAAACCGCAGCGAAGGCCGCAGCTGAAATCGGCCCGAATGCTGCCGGCTTTTCGCTGGACCTGGCAAAGCCTGAAGTCGTCGACCCCTTCCTCGACCGGCTCGCCGCTACATTCGGACAGATCGATATTCTCGTGCTGAACGGTGGCGGTCCGCCGCCGACGAATGCTGCCGACATCGATCCCGGCTTCTGGCGGGCCCAGTTCGAAGCGATGGTGCTTTCCGGCATGCGCATTTCGCGCCGCCTGCTGCCGTCGATGCGGGAGCACCGCTTCGGCCGCATCGTTGCCGTCGCCTCCACCAGCATCCGCGAGCCGATCCCCGGCCTGACGGCGTCCAATGCGTTGCGCAGCGCGCTTGCCGGCTGGATGAAGACGCTCGCCAGCGAGGTGGCAGCCGACGGGGTGACCGTCAACATGCTCCTGCCCGGCCGGCTTGCGACGGACCGGACCCTGAGCTTCGATCGCAAGGATGCGGAGGCCGAGGGCGTCAGCGTCGAAACCGTTGCAGTGCGCAGCCAGTCGGAAATTCCGCTCGGGCGCTATGGGACGCCGGCCGAGTTCGGTGCCGCCGCAGCCTTTCTCGCAAGCCGGCAGGCCGCCTACATCACCGGGATTGCGCTGCCCGTCGACGGCGGGCTCAGCCGTTCGATGCTCTGACCATGTTCATCCCGCTTCAGAGATCGGCTGCACGAGGCCTGCTGCGCTACGCCGTCATCGCTCTCGTCACTCTTTTCAGTCTAACAGGGGTCGCGAAGGCCGCCATGCTGGATAAAGAACTCCTCACGGCCGCCCGGCTGGGCAATGCCGCCGAAATCAGCGCTCTCGTAGAGCGCGGCGCACACGTGGATGCGCGCGACGAAACAGGCGCGACGGCCCTGCTCATCGCCACGCATGAGAACAATATCGAGGCCGCAAGGGCTCTCATCGCGGCCGGTGCCGACGTCAATGCCAAGGACCGCATCGAGGACAGCCCTTATCTCTATGCCGGCGCGCGCGGCCATCTCGAAATATTGAAGATGACGCTCGCGCATGGCGCCGATCTCAAAAGCACCAACCGCTACGGCGGCACCGCCCTCATTCCAGCCGCCGAGCGCGGCCATGTCGAAACCGTGAAGACACTGATCGATGCCGGGGTTGCCGTCGACCATGTAAACCGCCTCGGCTGGACGGCGCTCCTCGAGGCGATCATCCTCGGCAACGGAGGCGACAGCCATACGGACATCGTCAGGCTGCTGATCGAGGCCGGTGCGGATGTCGATCTGGCGGACGGCGAAGGCGTTACGCCCCTCGCCCATGCTAAAAGGCGAGGGTTCCGGCGGATCGAGCGCCTCCTCCTCGCCGCCGGCGCTCATCAAACGGCGGAATGAAGGCTCAATGTACGTCGAAAATCAGTGACTTATGCGCGGCCACGGCTGCCGTGACGCCATCGCCGACCGCATGCGAGACCGAGCCCGCGCCCCGCGCGGCATCGCCACAGGCATAGATGCGCTCGACGCTCGTCTCCTTTGCCTCGTTCGTCCGGATATAGGGTCCGAGCGGCCCGTCCTCGAATTCGCAGCCGAGCGCTGCAGGCAGATCGCTCGCCATGCGGGTACGCGACGCGACGAACAGGCCTTCGAGAGAAACGGTCCGGCCGCCATCGAGAACCACGCTCGCCTTCGCTCCGTCGACGGCGACGACCCTCTCCCTTTCGATCTCCACACCGCGCGCTTCCAGCATGGCGGCCTGAGCGGCATCGGGCTCGAACGCTCCATTGGCGAAAAGGGTGGTCGGCCCCCAGTCCGGCAGCATCATGGCCTGGTGAAAACTGGACTCACCGGTTGCGAGAACGCCGATGCGGCCCTGCCCGAGCTCATAACCATGGCAATAGGGGCAATGAAAGACGGCGCGGCCCCAGCGTTCCTGAAGCCCCGGTATCGACGGCAGCTCATCGACGACGCCCGTTGCCAGGATCAGCCGCCGCGCCGCGATCTTTTCGCCCTGCACCGAGACGACCAGATTGGCGCCGTCGCGGCGCGCCGTATCGGCCGTTCCTTCGACGAAACGCACATTGGGATAGGCCATCAACTGTTCCCGGCCGTGCGCCGCGATCGTCGCAGGCGCCTCGCCGTCCCGGCTGAGGAACCCATGCGACGATTCGGCAAAGCGGTTCCTGCGCGCGCCCGCATCGACGACGACCACGGAGCGTCTGGCTCTGGCCAATTGCAATGCCGCCGACAGCCCTGCATAGCTTCCACCCACGATCGCCACGTCTACCGGCATCACATCAACCGCCATGGTTCTGCTCCTTCATCTGCTGGCGACGGATCGCCATTCGTCGCTGGAAATCGTTTGAAAGATCTGCGAGGCTTATTCGTTCCAATCGCTGCATGAGAAGCGCCTCGGCATCCCGGAGCGCTCCGTCCATCGCGGCATTGACCGCCTGCTCCACAACACAGCCGGGAGCCTCGGTTCGGTTGCCGATCGCAAACACGGCCGGTTCACCGAGCGCGGCATGCACGTCCGCAAGGCTGATGGTTGCGAGATCGCGCACGAGCGACCAGCCTCCGCCATGCCCCTTTTCGGAGCGGACGAGACCCGCTTCCCGCAAACCCGCCATGGTGCGTCGGACCACGACGGGATTGGTGGAGAGGCAGGCTGCCAACTCCTCCGAGGTGATGGTTTCACGCTCCGCCATGTGGAGGAGCGCATGCAAAGTAATGGAAAGTCGGCTATCGCGCTTCATGTAACTCAAACTGTTACGTGAAACGCGGAAAGTCAAGCGTCAAATTCGGCCTGCACTCGAAATCAGGCGCGCAATTGCGTGCGGCAAGTCGGTCGAGTAGGGTCGCCGGAAACGAACGGGAGCGGCTGGAGCCGAAGCGGAATGACACTGTCGGGCAAGCGCATTCTTCTCATCATCGCCGGCGGCATCGCGGCTTATAAGAGCCTCGACCTGATCCGCCGCCTGCGCGAGCGCGGTGCCGACGTGCGCCCGGTGATGACGGCGGCGGCGCAGCGTTTCATCACGCCGCTGACCGTCGGCGCGCTTTCGGCCTCTCACGTTTTCACGGAGCTTTTCTCGCGCGAGGACGAGCAGGATGTCGGTCACATCCGGCTGGCGCGGCATTGCGATCTCGTGGTCGTGGCCCCGGCAACGGCCGACCTGATGGCAAAGATGGCGAACGGTCACGCCGACGACCTCGCCTCGACGGTGCTCCTGGCGACCGACCGGCCGGTGCTGCTCGCGCCCGCGATGAACCCGAGGATGTGGTCGCACCCGGCCACGCACCGCAACCGAGCGACGCTCGCCGGCGACGGCGTCCGCTTCGTCGGACCCGCCACCGGCGAAATGGCCGAGAGCGGCGAGGCGGGGGAAGGCCGCATGGCCGAAGCTCTGGAGATCGTCGCGGCGGTCGAGGAATTTTTCAACGAAGCAGGCCCGCTCGCCGGTCGCAAGGCCATCGTCACATCCGGACCGACGCACGAGCCGATCGATCCGGTGCGCTATATCGCCAACCGCTCGTCCGGCAAGCAGGGCCACGCGATCGCCGCCGCACTGGCGCGGCTCGGCGCAGAGGTCACGCTCGTTTCCGGGCCGGTGACGCTCGCGGACCCCGCCGGCGTCCGCGTCGTCCGGGTCGAGCGCGCCGAGGAGATGCGCGATGCGGTGCTGGCCGCGCTGCCGGCCGACGTGGCCGTCATGGTGGCAGCCGTTGCCGACTGGCGCGTCGCATTGGCCGCCGGCAACAAGATCAAGAAGCGGCCGGGCGAGGCCCCTCCTCCGCTGCAGCTTGCAGAGAATCCCGATATCCTGAAGACCGTCGGCCACCACGCATCGCGGCCGAAGCTCGTGATCGGCTTTGCCGCCGAGACCGAGAACGTCGCCGAGAACGGTCGCGCCAAGCTCCAGAAGAAGGGGGCCGATTACATTCTGGCCAACGACGTTTCGCCCGCAACCGGCATCATGGGCGGCGACCGCAATCGCGTTAAGCTGATCGGCCGTGACGGTACCGAGGAATGGCCGGAAATGGGCAAGGACGATGTCGCGGCGAAGCTCGCAGCGCTGATCGCGGCGAAGCTTTCACCCTGAGGACAGGCCGCAGGTGGGCGCTATGGCCACGTCGGCCGTCCCGAAAAGGCGAACGTCGACGCCGTTTTCACCGACGATGATCGCGGATCCGTCCGGAACCTCCACCCAGGCGCTGTCATCGTCATTGAGCGGCTCGGAGACGAGGCAATAGCCGCCGCTCGACCCCATCGGGCCTGCATAGAGCGTGGGAGCTTTCCAATCCGTGGCATAGCGGACCGCATAAAGATCGCGGCCGTCGGAGAAGGCCGCCGTGAAGCGCACGAGTGCCGGGCGTCCCAGGCGTTCGGCAAGCCGCTCGACGAAGGCGAGCGCCTCGGCAACGGCACCGAGGGGATCACGGTCGAGACCGAACTGCAGGGCAAGCAGGAAGAGCAGCTCCGAATCCGTCGTGCCGCTGCGCGCCGAATAGAGCTCGTTGTCGAGCATGGTCTCCATCGGCCGCCGCAAATGCTCGAAATCGCCGATCTGTCCATTATGCATGAAGGACCAGCGGCCGAAGACGAAGGGATGGCAATTGTCGCGGCGCGTGCCGCCGCCGGTGGCCGCGCGAACATGGGCGAGGAACAGCGGCGAGCGAATCTGCCTCGCAATGCTCTTGAGATTGCAATCCGACCAGGCGGGCAGGATGTCCCGGTAGCGGCCCGGCTCAGGACGGTCGCCGTACCACGCTATTCCGAAGCCGTCGCCATTGGTCGCCGTTTTCGCCCTGACGGCGCAATGGGATTGCTCGATCAGGGAATGCTTGGGCGACGTCACGAGTTCTTCGAGATAAAGCGGCTCTCCGCGATAGGCTGCCCAACGGCACATGCTCGATCACTCCGATTTCGCCCCGCCATATGAAAGCGATTCGTCCACCACCGTCACCAGTGATGTTTCAACGCAACATGGTAAAAATGCGTTAACACATTCTGCCCCAAGCATAGCGGACCGGGCGGACACGCCCTGTTCCATCAGGCACGCGGGACCGGATTTTCGAACAAATATTCCATATTGACAATTCGCGCGCATTTCATTTCATTTCGCCGAGCACAGACAGGGCTTGGCCCGGGAGAAACGAGATGAGCGGCAAGCGCAGGCTGGGCATTGGCCTGATCGGGACGGGCTTCATGGGCAAGGCGCATGCCCTTGGGTTCACGATTGCGGCACGAGTCTTCGGCCTGCCCTTCGAGCTCGATCTCGTATCCGTCGCGGACGTGACGCAGGAGGGAGCGGAGGCGGCCCGCGGGCAACTCGGCTTCCGCAAGGCGACGGCCGACTGGCGCGAACTTCTGACCGATCCCGAGATCGACATCATCGACATCACCACGCCGAACCTCCTGCACAAGGAAATGGCGCTCGCTGCGATTGCCCACGGCAAGCACGTCTATTGCGAAAAGCCGCTGGCGCCGACGGTCGCCGACTGCGCCGAAATGGTCGCCGCCGCGCAAAAGGCCGGCGTCGTCACTCAGGTCGGCTTCAACTATCTCAAGAACCCGCTCATTTTTCTCGCCAGGGACATCATCGAAAGCGGCGAGATCGGCGAAATACGGTCGTTTCGCGGCATTCATGCAGAAGATTTCATGGCTGATGAGAGCGTTCCGTGGGGTTGGCGGCTGGACCCGCGCAGCGGCGGCGGTGCGCTCGCCGACATCGGCAGCCACATGATCGCCTGCATGCGCCATCTCGTCGGGCCGATCCGGTCCGTACTGGCAGAGACCGTCATCCACGTTCCGCAGCGCCCTGTCACGCGCGGCGCCACAGAGACCCGGACGGTCGAGGTCGACGACGTCACGAGGGCCTTCGTCCGTTTCGAGAGCGGCGCGAGCGGAAGCTTCGAAGCGAGCTGGATCGCGACCGGCCGCAAGATGCAGCACGATTTCGAGATTTACGGCTCCAAGGGAAGCATCGTCTTCACCCAGGAGCGGCTGAACGAGATCAGGGTCTACTCCGCCGGCGGCGACATCAGGAGCCGCGGCTTCCGGACGATCTGGGCGGGACCGGAGCATCCGCCCTACGGAGCCTTCTGCGTGGCACCGGGCCACCAGATCGGCTTCAACGAGCTGAAGGCGATCGAGGCCAACGAGTTCCTGGAAGCGATCGCCAAGGGCGGTAAGACCTCGACCGATTTCCGCGAGGGCTACGAAGTCCAGAAGGTCCTTTCCGCAACCTATCACTCCGCAAGGACGAACGATTGGGTGGAGATTGGCTGATCTCGGCGTCCGACTCGCCGTTGTCCTTGCCCCTCACCCTAACCCTCTCCCCGCGCGCGGAGAGAGGGGACGTGCCCGATGGTTGGCCGGCGGTCATGTCGGCGAAGGTAGCGCCGCGAGTTTCCTTCGCCCCGCCTGTGGGAGGCAAGCCTGAGGCGATGCGGGCATGCATACTTCCCGCTGGATAAGGAACCAAAATGGAACGTCCATTCTATCGCTGCAATGGATAGTCGATTAAACTGAGGCAAACGACGAGAGCGAGCCGGAGGCCCGAACGATGCCCACGCCTGAAACGATTGCCGATGTCCCGCAGGATTTCGAAACGCTGAAGGCGGTTATCCTCGAGCGCAAGGCGCAGCTGCCGAAACGGCTGAAACAGGTGGCGGCCTACTCGCTCGACAATCCGGACGAGATCGCCTTCGGGACGGCGGCGAGTATTGCGACTTCGGCCGACGTCCAGCCCTCGACTCTCGTGCGCTTCGCCCAGCACTTCGGCTTCGAAGGCTTTTCGAGCCTGCAGCAGATTTTTCGCGCACGCCTGCGGGAGCGCACGCCCGGCTACGAGGAACGACTGAAGGCGCTGCGCCAGAACGATCACAGCAAGCTCGAAAGCGGATCGATCTTCAACGGCTTCGTTGCGGCCGCCCATCGCTCGCTCGACAACATCGCCACCTCGGTCGATCCCGAGGCATTCGAGCGCGCCGTCGGCATTCTCGCCAAGGCGAACACGATCTATCTCATCGCCAAGCGGCGCTCCTATCCGATCTCCAGCTACATGGCCTATGCGTTCGGCAAGCTGAAGGTGAAATATCAGCATGTCGGAACGGCCGCCGGGATCGACGAGGACATGTTGGCCATGGCGACGAAGGAGGATGCCGCCTTTGCCGTCAGCTTCTCGCCCTACGCGTCGGAAAGCGCCAGCCAGGCGCGCTTGCTCGCCAACCGCAAGGTACCCGTTGTCTCGCTGACCGACTCCGCCTTCTCGCCGCTCGCCGAATCCTCCAGGGTCTGGTTCGAACTGGTCGAGGCCGATCATGCCGGCTTCCGTTCGCTCTCCGCCAGCATGGCCTTCGCCATGGCGCTGACCGTCGCAATCGCCGAGAAACGGCGCCGCCTCGCCGAGGGCGAGTGAGGCAATATAGAACGGAAATTCCATATTGACGAAACAACGGAATTTATGTTTCATATGCTCGTCACCCATGGCATAGACATAGTTGTCGGCGCCGGTCCGGCGTCCGCAGGGAGGAAGCAGTGAGCCAGATTTCGTCGGCCCAAGTTCCATCAGGTGCGGGTGCCAAGCCCCTCGACCTCATCACGATCGGCAGAGCTTCGGTCGACCTCTACGGACAGCAGATCGGCACGCGGCTCGAAGACGTGGCGAGCTTCGCCAAATCCGTCGGCGGCTGCCCCTGCAACATTTCCGTGGGCACAGCGCGCCTCGGCCTGAAATCGGCGCTCCTGACGCGCGTCGGCGACGAACAGATGGGCCGCTTCATCCGTGAGCAGCTTCAGCGCGAAGGCGTGGAGACGCGCGGCATCGTCACCGACCCGGAGCGGCTGACCGCACTTGCGATCCTCTCCGTCGAGAACGACAAATCCTTCCCGCTCCTTTTCTATCGCGACAATTGCGCCGACAACGCGCTTTGCGAGGACGATATTTCGGAAGATTTCATCGGTTCCGCGCGCGCGGTCCTCGTCACCGGCACGCATTTTGCCAAACCGAATGCGGACGCCGCCCAGCGCAAGGCGATGAGGATCGCCAAGGAAAGCGGCGCCAGGATCGTCTTCGACATCGATTACCGCCCTAATCTATGGGGTCTTGCGGGTCACGATGCGGGCGAGAGCCGCTACATCGCCTCGGACCGCGTTTCGGCGCATCTGAAGACCGTGCTCGGCGATTGCGACCTGATTGTCGGCACCGAGGAAGAGGTGCTGATCGCATCGGGCGAAAGCGACCTCCTCGCGGCACTCAAGACCATCCGCTCCCTCTCCGAAGCCACGATCGTGCTCAAACGTGGACCGATGGGCTGCATCGTCTATGATGGACCGATCTCGGACGATCTCGAAGACGGTATCGTCGGCAAGGGTTTTCCAATCGAAGTCTATAACGTTCTCGGCGCCGGCGACGCTTTCATGTCAGGCTTTCTGCGCGGCTGGCTCACCGGCGAGCCGCACGCGACGTCCGCTACCTGGGCCAATGCCTGCGGCGCCTTCGCGGTCTCGCGCCTGCTCTGCGCGCCGGAAATCCCGACCTGGACCGAACTGCGATATTTCCTCGAGCACGGCAGCAAGGAGAAGGCGCTGCGCAAGGACGAGGCGATCAACCACGTGCACTGGGCGACGACGCGCCGGCGCGACATCCCGCTCCTGATGGCGCTCGCCGTCGACCATCGCAGTCAGCTCGAGGACATTGCCGAGGGAAATCCGGAACTGCTCTCGCGCATCCCGGCCTTCAAGGTGCTTGCCGTCAGGGCTGCGGCAGAGGTGGCTCAAGGCCGCTCCGGCTTCGGCATGCTGATCGACGACAAATACGGCCGCGATGCGCTCTATGCCGCCGGCGCCCATCGCGACTTCTGGATCGGCAAGCCGATCGAGCTTCCAGGATCACGGCCGCTTACCTTCGAATTCAGCCAGGACCTCGGCAGCCGCCTCGTCGACTGGCCGGTCGACCACTGCATCAAGGTGCTTTCCTTCTACCATCCCGACGATCCGGCCGAACTCAAGGCCGCTCAGGTCGCAAAGTTGCGTTCGGCCTTCGAGGCGGCGCGCAAGGTCGGGCGCGAGATCCTGATCGAGATCATCGCCGGCAAGCACGGGACACTCGACGACCGGACCATTCCGCGGGCGCTGGAGGAGCTCTATGATGCCGGCTTGAAGCCGGACTGGTGGAAGCTCGAGCCGCAAGCGAGCCGCGCCGCCTGGGCTGCGATCGACGCCGTGATCGAGGCGCGCGATCCGCTTTGCCGGGGCGTGGTGCTCCTCGGCCTGGAAGCACCCTATGAGGTGTTGAAAGGCGGTTTCGCCGCCGCCAGAATGTCGAAGACGGTCAAGGGATTTGCCGTCGGCCGGACGATCTTCGCCGACGCCGCCAAGGCCTGGCTCTCCGGCAGGATGACCGACGAGCAGGCAGTCTCCGACATGGCGGCGAAGTTCAAGGCGCTCGTCGATCTCTGGCTGCAATTGGGTGAGACCAAGGCGGCGTAGCGGCCAAATAAAAAGGCGGCGCGAGGATGCGGCCGCGAGGAGGAAACAAATGAGCCAGAAAACCGTGCGTCTGACCATGGCACAGGCCGTGGCGCGGTTCCTGACCCGGCAGATGACGATCATCGACGGCGAGCGGGTGCCGATCTTCGGCGGCGTCTTCGCCATCTTCGGCCATGGCAATGTCGCCGGCGTCGGCGAAGCGCTTTACGGCGTTCGCGAAACGCTCCCGACCTACCGCGCCCAGAACGAACAGGGCATGGCGAATGCGGCGATCGCCTTCGCCAAGGCGAGCTTCCGCCGCCGCTTCATGGCCTGCACCACCTCGATCGGCCCGGGCGCGCTCAACATGGTGACCTCGGCCGCGCTGGCGCATGTCAATCGACTGCCGGTTCTCCTCCTTCCCGGCGACGTCTTCGCCAACCGCAGGCCCGATCCGGTGCTGCAGCAGGTGGAGAGTTTCGGGGACGGCACGATCTCGGCGAATGACTGCTTCAAGCCCGTCTCGCGGTATTTCGATCGCATCACCCGGCCCGAGCAGATCATCCCGGCGCTCCGCCGCGCCATGCAGGTCCTGACCGATCCTGCCGAATGCGGGCCGGTGACGCTATCGCTCTGCCAGGACGTGCAGGCGGAAGCCTACGACTATCCGGAATCCTTCTTCGACGAGAAGGTCTGGGTTCCGCGCCGCATCGAGCCTGATCTCGACGAGCTGGCATCGGCAATCGAGGCGCTCAGATCCGCGAAGAAGCCGATCATCATCGCCGGTGGCGGCGTGCTCTACTCGGAAGCGAGCGCCGAACTCGCTGCGTTCGCCGAGAAACACGGCATTCCGGTCATGGAGACCCAGGCCGGCAAGTCCGCTCTGCCGCATTCGCATCCGCTGAACATGGGTTCCATCGGCGTCACCGGCACGTCCGCCTCCAACGCATTGGCGGAAGAGGCCGATGTCGTGCTCGCCGTCGGCTCACGGCTGCAGGATTTCACCACCGGTTCCTGGGCGCTCTTCAAAAACGAGGCGCTGAAGATCATCGGCCTCAACGTCCAGGCGTTCGACGCCGGCAAGCACCAGGGACAGCCGCTGATTGCCGACGCGCGGGCCGGCCTCAACCGCATTTCCGGCGGTCTCGGCAGCCACAAGGCCGATACAGCCTGGACCGAGAGGGCAAAAGCGGGCAAGGCCGAGTGGCTTGCTGAAGCCGAGAGAGCGACCGCCACCACCAATGCCGCGCTTCCCTCCGACGCTCAGGTCATCGGCGCCGTCCAGCGCGCCCGCGGCGGCAGGCAAACGACGCTCGTCTGCGCCGCCGGGGGGCTTCCGGGCGAGCTGCACAAGCTGTGGCAGGCGGAGGAGCCGGGCGGCTATCACATGGAATACGGCTTTTCGACCATGGGCTACGAAGTCGCCGGCGGTCTGGGCGTAAAGCTTGCCAAGCCCGATAGCGACGTGATCGTCATGGTGGGCGACGGCAGCTACATGATGCTGAACTCGGAGATCGCCTCCTCCGTCATGCTCGGCGCCAAATTCACCGTCGTGCTGCTCGACAATGCCGGCTATGGTTGCATCAACCGGCTGCAGATGGGAACGGGCGGTGCCAACTTCAACAATCTGTTGAAGGACACCCATCATGTGGAGCTGCCTCGGATCGACTTCGCCGCGCACGCCGCCGCCATGGGCGCCGTGACCCGCAAGGTCGGCTCGATCCCCGAGCTCGAAACTGCGCTCGCGGAGACCGCCGACGAGGCGCGCACGACCGTCATCGTCATCGATACCGATCCGCTGATCACAACGGAGGCCGGCGGGCACTGGTGGGACGTCGCGGTACCGGAGGTTTCGGACCGAGACCAGGTGAAGGCCGCCCGCGAAGGCTACGAGAAGGCCCTCCAGGCCCAGCGGTTTGGTTGACACTGGCGTCCGGCCGGCGGCCCCTAACCCTCTCCCCGCAGGGCGGGGACAGCGCGGCTTGTCCCTTACTCCCCGCACGCGGGGAGAAGATGCCGCAGGCGGATGAGGGGCCACACTGCGGCATCCTCGGCGCACCAAAAACGAAACTACGAACCGACTGCCCCGAACAGACCACGCAGCAGAAAGCAAAACACATGATCCGTTACGGAACCAACCCGATCGCCTGGAGCAATGACGACGACCATTCGATCGGCGCGCATCTGACGCTCGAGGACTGCCTCTCCGATTGCAAGAAGATCGGCTTCGACGGCATCGAGAAGGGCCACAAGATGCCGTCCGACCCCGAAGCGCTGAAGCAGAAGCTCTCAAGTTACGATCTCGTCTTCGTCTCGGGCTGGCACTCGACCAACCTCCTCACCCATGATGTCGAAGCGGAGAAGAAGGCTATCCAGCCGCATCTCGACCTTCTGAAGCATAATGGCTGCAGGGTGGCGATCGTCTGCGAAACCTCGAACGCCATTCACGGCGACGATTCCAAGTCGCTCGTGAAGGACAAGCCGGTTCTGCCGGCGGACAAGTGGGAGAAATTCGGCGCCGACCTCGAGGCGATCGCCCAATATTGCGCCGGCCAGGGCATCGATCTGGTCTACCACCACCACATGGGCACAATCGTCCAGACCGGCGAGGAGATCGACCTCCTGATGCGGAACACCGGCCCGGCGACCAAACTGCTGCTCGACACCGGCCATGCCTGGTTCGGTGGTTCCGATCCGGCGGACGTGGCGCGGAGATATATGGACCGCGTCCGCCACATTCATTGCAAGAACGTCCGCCCGGCGGTCCGCGCGGTGGTCGAAAGCGAAGGCCTGTCCTTCCTCGAGGGTGTGCGACGCGGCGTCTTTACCGTTCCGGGCGATGCGGAAGGGGGCGTCGATTTCCTGCCGGTTCTGAAGATCGCCGCCCAGCACGGCTATGATGGCTGGCTGGTCATCGAAGCCGAGCAGGACTCGGCCGTGCGCAATCCGTTCGAGTACCAATCGCTCGGGCTGAAGTCGCTGAAGGCCTTTGCGAAGGAAGCGGGGCTCGACGCGTAGACGCCCCTCACCCGGCTGCCGCCACCTTCTCCCCGCAAGCCGGGAGAAGGGAGATGCCACCCCTTCCAGAGGGCTATGGAGAGGGGCAGACCTACAGACGCGAGATCAGGAGACCGCCGAATGTCCAAACTGCTCATCAAACCGAAAGCGCAATCCGGCCTGATGCAGGAGATCACGCCGGAAAGTGCCGGCTGGACCTATGTCGGTTTCGCCCTCCATCGGCTGCGGCCCAACGAGACGACCGGCGGCGAAGCGGGCGAGAAGGAACTCTGCCTGGTACTCGTCAGCGGAAAAGCCAGGGTTTCGGTCGATGGCGAGGACTTCGGCGAGCTCGGCGAGCGCATGACGCCTTTCGAGGGCCAGCCCTATGCGGTCTATGTGCCGAGGGGCAGCAGCTGGCAGGCCGAAGCGACCACGGATCTCGACCTCGCCGTCTGCTCCGCGCCGGGCGGGGAAGGCTTCGAGGCGAAAATCATCCGCCCCGGCACGCACCCGCAGATGACGCGCGGCCGGGGCACCAATACCCGCTACGTCACCAATATCATGCCGGAAGACGACGAATCGGCGCAGTCGCTGCTGGTCGTCGAGGTGATCACGCCGGGCGGCCACACCTCCTCCTACCCGCCGCACAAACACGACCAGGACAACCTGCCGGCCGAAAGCTATCTCGAGGAGACCTATTACCACCGCCTCAACCCGCCGCAGGGTTTTGCAATGCAACGCGTCTATACCGACGACCGTTCGCTGGACGAGGCCATGGCGGTGGAGGATGGGGACGTGACGCTGGTACCGAGGGGCTACCATCCGGTGGCTGCGGTCCACGGCTACGATTCCTATTATCTCAACGTCATGGCGGGGCCGAAGCGGATCTGGAAGTTCCACAATGCGAGGGAACACGAGTGGCTGTTCACCGGCGTCTGACCGGCGGACGTCGCACTGGACGAATGGAGTCTTCGCCCTATCGTATCTTGCCGAAGCAAGCGACGAGGAGCGTTTCATGCATATCGACGGACAGTGCCATTGCGGCTTCGTTACCTACGAGGCGGAGATCGATCCGGAGCACGTAACGATCTGCCATTGTAACGATTGCCAACGGCTGACCGGCACCGCCTACCGCGTCAGCACCAGCACGCCGCGATCATCGTTCCGGCTGACGGGCGGCGAGCCGAAGCTTTACGTCAAGACCGGCGAAAACGGACGCAAGCGGCTGCAATTCTTCTGCCCCGATTGCGGCTCGCCGGTCTACACGACGGGCACCGACGAGGACGCAGAGGAGATCGGCATCCGCGTCGGCACCATAAATCAGCGGCGCGAACTTGCACCCCGCAAGCAGATCTGGTGTTCCTCCGCCCTGCCCTGGTCCGGCGAGATCGGCAAGCTGCCGGGGCTGCCACGGGATTGACGGTTCAGGCGACCGGATAGGGGCCATCCGCAAAGACCGTGTCGTGGTAGCCCTTGGACCCGATCTCGATTGCGAGCGGGCTGCGGAAATCCTCGCCGCGGCGCAGGCATTTCAACACATGGCCAAAATCGTATTTCGGCCGCCAGCCGAGACAAGCCGTCGTGCGGGCACTCACATAGACCCGATCGATCGTCGGAAAGAGCCGCCACCCCCGTTGCGCATAAAGCGCCTCGCATTCGGGAAAGCGGCTGAAGACGACGGATGGGGCATCCTCCCGCAGAGACGCGAGATCGTCGCGCGTGAACGGCGTCGGGGCCGAGACGATGAAACGGCCAAAGCCGATCTCCATCGCCCGGTCGAGGGCCGATAGATGGGCGCTCACGACATCCTCGATATCCGCGCGCCGGTAGAGCAATTCATTCGCCTGCGCATTGGCCGTTTCAAAGCGGCCGCGGATTTCCGCATCGTCATCGGGCTCGGGAAAGAAGCGCGAGGTCCGGAGAATGACGGCGGGCAGACCGTGCCGCCGCGCGAAAAGCTCGCAGAATCCCTCCGCCGCAACTTTGCTCACACCATAGATGTTGCGCGGGATCGGCTGGACGTCCTCCGTGATCCAGGCTGCCGGCTCGCCGGGCGCCGGCGTCAGGGCCGAACCGAAGGCGCTCGTGGTGCTGGTGAAGACAAAGGCGCCGACGCCCGCCCCGGCTGCCTCTTCCAGCAGATTGACCGTGCCCGCGACATTGGTATCGACGAACTCGCGATAACCGTGCGTCGCCACATGCGGCTTGTGCAGGGTCGCGGAATGGATGACTGCGCGCACGTCCTTCATTGCGTGACGGACGAAGCGGCGGTCGGCGATCGACCCGACGGCATCGGTGAATGGCGAGCTCTTGATGTCGATGCCGCGAACGTCGCGGCCGGCCGCGCGCAGTACCCTTATCAATGCCTCACCCAGATGGCCGGCGCTTCCCGTCACCAGTGTCGTCATGCGTCGCTCCTTGTTGCCTTGAGGCTAGGCGCAGCGCGGCGAAGCCGGCAAGGCATAAATTATGCGTTCGCTCACGAGATCGCGGTGACCAGCCGGCCCATCGCGCCGTCGGCGAGTGGTATGCGCTCCCAAAGCACGCGACCGGCAGAGATGGGAACGTCGTCGCGGCCGTTGGGCCCGGTCTCGACGGTCAGGAAAGCCAAACGGCCATCGTGCCAGCCGAGCTCCGCGAGATCGCGTTCCGCCTTCCGGATCTCCTGCGAGGCATAACGGAACATCGGCTCGCCGACCATTTCCCGCCGCCACTCCGCCCGCCGCCGGGGCGAAGCAGCCAGCAGCCGGTGCGAGTGGTCGCAGATCAGGTGAACCCTCGCGCTCGAGCTTTCGACCAGCCGCTTGAGAGCCGCATCGGCGGCTGAGGGCACCCTGGCGAATAGGCGCTCCAGCGCCTGCTGCTGATTTTCGGAAGGTGTCAGGACGCCCGCTTCCCAGCGCGATATCGTCGCCTGCGTCACCCGCATGAGCTCCGCCACATGGCTCTGTTTCATGCCGTTCAGGAGCCGCAGCCGCTTCAGCGTCCGTGCCGTGTAGAGCATCTCGGTTTCCTCCTGATCCGGCGAAGCTATCGGGCCACCTGCGCTAGGCGGCAGGGAATGGAAGCGCTATACCACCATAAGGGCTCAACGAGGAACGGGACAGCGGACGGTACATGGCGAAAGGGAATTTCAGAATGCTGCCGCGCCGCATCGCCGGCGTCGACGTGGTGGAAGCGACGACGAATCACAGTTTCGCGCGCCATACGCACGAGCAGTTCGGCATCGGCCTGATCCATGCGGGTGCGCAAACGTCGCTGAGCGGCCGCGGAACCGTCGAGGCGGAAGCGGGCGACGTGATCACCGTCAATCCCGGTGAGGTCCACGACGGAGCCCCGATCGGCGACGCGGGCCGGTCCTGGCGGATGCTCTATCTCGATCCGCCGCTGGTCGCCTCGCTCGTCGATGACGTCACCGATGGGAAGAGGTCGGATTGCGAATTCTCGGACCCGGTGATCAGAAGTACCGGGCTGGCAGCCCGCTTCGGCGCGATCTTTGCGGCTGCCGCGGCCGCCGACGGCACCGAGACGATGCTTCGCTGGGATGAACTGGCCGTCACCCTGTTCGCGGAGGCGATGCAGCTTGCCTCGCCGGATGCGCCGGCAGGCGTGCCGAAGTCGGTCGCCTCGGCCGTGAGCCTTATCGAGGACGATCCGCTGGCATCGCTTACGCTCGCGGACCTCGCCCGCGAGAGCGGCCTGAGCCGCTTCCAGCTCGTGCGCGGTTTCTCCAAGGCGACGGGACTGACGCCCCATGCCTATCTCCTCCAACGCCGGATAGACGTCGTCCGGCGGCTGATCGCCGGGGGCACGCCGCTCGCGGAAGCGGCAGCTGCGGGCGGCTTCGTGGACCAGAGCCACATGACACGCGTGTTCGTGCGCAAATACGGCTTCTCCCCCGGTGTCTACGCGCAAGCGGTGAACTGATTTCGCCGCCTTGCAATTTCGTACAAGACCGCGCGCTGCCGATCGGTCTTTCTGCCCCCATCATCAATCGGGAACGGTGGCAGAATGTCGAAGCAGGTTCAGGGATATGTCTTTTTGTCGCTCGCCATGGTGCTCGTCGGCAGCACCGTGATCGCGAGCAAGATCATCGCCGCCGGCCTGCCGCCGTTCACGGCAACGGCGCTGCGTTTTGCCATCGCCTTCCCTCTTTTCCTGGGCCTGATGCGCGCGACCGGGGCGTCCTGGCCCAAGCTGCCGAAGAGCGATTGGCTCATCCTCCTGTTTCAGGCAGGCGCCGGCAGCGTCGGCTACACGACTCTGCTCATTTCCGGCCTGAAGCTCACCTCTGCGGCCGATGCCGGCGTCATCATCGGGACGCTCCCCGTCGTCTCCGCCGCAATCGCCATCATGGTTCTCGGCGAGCGTCCGCATCGCTCCGTGTTCGCGGCCGTTTGCCTGGCGGCGGCCGGCGTTCTCGCGATCGTCTTCCGGCCGGATGCAAACGCCGCGCATTCGCTCGCCGGCAGCGCGCTGATCTTCGGCGCGGTCATCTGCGAAGGCCTGTTCATCCTGCTCAACAAGCGCGTCAGCGTCGCGATTCCGCCGCTTGGCCTGTCGGCGCTGATGACGGGCTTCGGTGGTGCCATTGCGCTCCCGTTCGCGCTTGCAGAGCTTCCTTCGATGGGTGCGACAGGCGCGCCGGCGCTCGCGGCGGTCGCCTATTACGCGCTCGTGCCGACGGTCGGGGGCTTCGTGCTCTGGTATGCGGGACTTCAGAAGGTGAGCGGCACCGAGGCCTCGGTCTTCACCGCCTTGGCACCGGTTTCCGCGCTGCTCCTCGCCGCTGCCGTTCTCGGCGAGACGATCACCGCCAATCAGATGATCGGCATGGCGTGCGTGCTGATCGCCGTGCTGAGCCTCGGTCTTCGCAGGGCCAGTCCGGAGCGGGCCGGATAGGGGAATCCGGCGCAGGCGCGATCACGCCGCCTTGGCGACGTGATACTCCTTGATCGCCACCATCTTGACCGCCGGATAGCGCTCCGATTCGTAGCGCAGCGAGAACCCGTCCTGCGCCAGGTACACCGGGTCCCCGTCAAGGTCCCGCGCAATGTCGCCGCGGTGGGTCGCGATGAACTTTTCGAGTTCGGCCGGGTTCTCGGCGGAGATCCAGCGGCAGATGGAGAAGCGGGACATCTCGAAGGAGACCGGCAGACTGTATTCCGCCTGCAGGCGTTCCTTGAGAACGTCAAGCTGGAGCGCGCCGACGACGCCGACGATCGCAGGCGCGCCGTCGTCCGGAGAAAAGAGCTGCACGACGCCCTCTTCCGCCATCTGCTGCAGCGCCTCTTTCAGCTTCTTCGCCTTCATCGCATCTTCCAGCCGGACGCGGCGGAGAATTTCCGGTGCGAAGTTCGGCACGCCCTGGAAGACGAGCGGCTCGCCCTCGGTCAGCGTATCGCCGATCCTGAGCGTGCCGTGGTTCGGGATGCCGACGACGTCGCCGGCGAAAGCCGTATCGGCGAGCTGGCGCTGCGAGGCGAAGAAGAACTGCGGCGCCGTCAACCCCATCTGCTTGCCGGTGCGCGAAAGCCGCGCCTTCATGCCGCGCTCGAGCTTGCCCGAGCAGACGCGGACGAAGGCGATGCGGTCGCGGTGGTTCGGGTCCATGTTCGCCTGGATCTTGAAGACGAAGGCGGTCATTCTGTCGTCCGTCGCCTCGACGGTGCGGATGTCGGCAACCTGGGCCCGCGGCGGCGGCGCGAAGTCGGCGAGCCCATTGATCAGGTCGCGCACGCCGAAGTTCCGCAGCGCCGAGCCGAAGTACACCGGCGTGAGGTGCCCTTCGAGGAAAGCCTTACGGTCGAAGGGCTTGCAGGCCTCGATCGCCAGCGACGCTTCTTCGATGAACGTGTCGCGTTCGTTCTCGGGCAGACGGTGCGAAGCCATTTCCGGATCGTTGACCTTTGTCAGCCGCTCCTGCGTGTCGGCGCCGCGCACCTCGTCGGTGGCAAGATGATAGGTGCCGCAGAAGGTCTTGGAGCGTCCGATCGGCCAGGTGACCGGCGCGCAGTCGAGCGCCAGCTTCTGCTCGACCTCGTCGAGGATTTCGAAGGGGTCGCGGCTTTCGCGGTCCATCTTGTTGACGAAGGTGATGATCGGGATATCGCGCAGGCGGCAGACCTCGAAGAGCTTGAGCGTGCGCGGCTCGATACCCTTTGCCGCGTCGATCACCATGACAGCCGCATCGACCGCCGTCAGCGTGCGGTAGGTGTCGTCGGCAAAGTCCTCGTGACCGGGCGTATCGAGCAGGTTGAAAACAGTATCGTTATATTCGAAGGTCATCACCGAGGTGACGACGGAGATGCCGCGCTCGCGCTCGATCTTCATCCAGTCCGAGCGGGTCTGGATGCGGTCCTTCTTGGCCTTGACCTCGCCGGCGAGCTGGATCGCGCCGCCGAAGAGCAGAAGCTTCTCGGTGAGCGTCGTCTTACCGGCGTCCGGGTGCGAAATGATCGCAAATGTGCGGCGGCGGGAGACCGCCTCGGCAATGCTTTCGGCCATGATCTGAGTATCCTGTGAGTTGCGGCGTCCTTTACAGGCTCGGGGGCCAATATGCAATTGACTGCGGCAAGCCCGGCCGTGCTTATGACGGAATGACCATGCACACGCCCGAAAATCGACCTGCCCCGACTCCCGGCCTCACCCTGGTCCGCCTGCCTCATGGCGAGGGTCTCGACCTGCCGGCCTACGAGACCGCGGGTGCAGCCGGCATGGACCTGCGCGCGGCCGTGCCGGCCGAGGACCCGATGACGATCCGGCCGGGAGACCGCGCATTGGTCCCAACGGGCTTTATCTTCGAGATCCCCGCCGGTCATGAAGGACAGATCCGGCCACGCTCCGGGCTGGCCTTCAAGCACGGCATCACCTGCCTCAACACGCCGGGCACCGTCGACAGCGACTATCGCGGAGAGGTGAAGGTGCTGCTCGTCAATCTCGGTGCGGAGGACTTCGCGGTCGAGCGCGGCATGCGTATCGCCCAGATCGTGATCGCCCCGGTGACCCAGCTGGCGATCCGCGAGGCAGATGGCGCGACGACGACAGCGCGCGGGGCCGGCGGCTTCGGCTCGACCGGAACTAAATAAGCGGCGGCAGGCGCCGCTTGACCGGCGAGGATTTGACGATCGACGTGTTCGTCTGCGCCTTTTCCGCGATGCGATCGAGGATCGTGTCGAGTTCCGCCATGTCGCGCACCAGCATCTTGGCGATGAAGCAGTCGTCCCCCGTGACCTTGTCGCATTCGATGAATTCGGGCGTTTCCTGGATCAGCCTTTCGACGATATGCAGCATGCCCGGCATCGGCCGGATGCGGACGATCGCCTGCAGCGGATAGCCGAGACGCGCCGGATTGACCGAGATGGTGAAACCATCGAGCACGCCGCGCTCCTCGAGCTTGCGCAGCCGCTCCGCCGCGCTCGGCGAGGAAAGGCCGGCCTCCTGCGCCAGCTCCTTCAACGACACCCGGGCATTGGCGGCCAGAATTTCGAGAATGCGGCGGTCGAGCTCGTCCAGCATGCAACTTCCTCGTAAGTCAATTTAGCCTTATCGCCTTAATCTGTTAGGTATCCTCCCATAATTTCCTCTCAAAATCCATATCCCTGCGCCACCAGGCTCATTATTCTTGCAGCATAATGGATGGAGCAAAAGGCCATGGATAAGGACATACGGCGCGGAAGCGCGGAAATGACGGCGGCGATGCTGATTTCGGGAACGATCGGCTGGTTCGTTCTGATGTCGGGCCAGCCGGTCGCGGGCGTCGTCTTCTGGCGTTGCGTGTTCGGGGCTGCGACGCTCGCCGCGCTTGCGGCGGTCTTCGGCCTCATCGACCTGAGACATTTGCGGATGAAGGTCATCATTCTTTCCGCTCTGGGCGGCGTCGCGATCGTCGTGAACTGGCTCCTGCTCTTCGCCGCCTATCCCCGCGCCTCGATCTCCATCGCGACCATGGTCTACAACACGCAGCCCTTCATGCTGCTCGGCCTCGGTGCGCTCTTTATCGGAGAGAAGATCACCGCCAGCAAACTCCTCTGGCTCTCGCTCTCCTTCGCGGGCATGATCGCGATCGTCCTCGCCAAGCCCGCGGGCACTTATGAGCCCAGCGACTATCTCACCGGGATAGCACTGTCGCTCGGCGCCGCCTTCTTCTACGCCATCGCGGCGCTCGTTACCAAGCTCCTCAAGGGTACGCCGCCGCATCTGATCGCGCTGGTGCAGGTCATCACCGGAGCGGCCATGCTCGCCCCCTTCGCCCTCGCCGCGCCGCTGCCGCAGGGAACGCTCCAGTGGACGCTGCTCCTGACCGTCGGCGTGGTTCATACCGGCATCATGTATATTCTGCTTTACGGCGCCATACAGAAGCTGCCGACCCACATGACCGGCGCCCTTTCCTTCATCTATCCGGTGGCCGCGATCCTGGTTGACCGCATCGCGTTCGGACACGCTCTGCAGCCGGTGCAGATCGCGGGCTCGGTCGCGATCCTCATCGCTGCCGCGGGCACCAATCTCGGCTGGACCCTTTGGCCATCGTCATCGTCCGCCAAGCGTCCGGCGGAGGAAAGCCTCTAACGCCGGGCCTCCGAGGCCATGCTGATGGCAAGACCCGCCAGCGCCGTGCTCATGAGCCAACGCTGCACCAGCACGAAGGACGGCCGACCGGAGAGGAAGGCGGCCACCGCTCCGGCGGTCATCGCGATCAGCGCATTGACGCTGACGCTGATCGCGATCTGCACGCTGCCGAAGATCAGCGACTGCGCAAGCACGTTGCCGGCCTCGGGGCGGATGAATTGCGGCAGCAGCGACACGTAAAGGATGGCTACCTTCGGATTGAGCAGGCTGGTGAAGAGGCCCATCGCGAAGAGCTTGCGCGGGCGATCCTTCGGGAGGTCCCGCACTTGAAAAATCGAGCGGCCGCCGGGACGAACGGCCTGCCAGGCAAGGTAAAGCAGGTAAAGCGCACCTGCGAAACGAAGGGCGTCATAGGCAAAGGGAACCGCCAGAAGCAGGGCGGTAATGCCGAGCGCGGCAGACACCATGTAACAGACGAAGCCGAGCGCTATGCCCCCGAGCGAGATCAGTCCCGCCCCCGGTCCCTGGCAGATCGAGCGGGAGATCAGATAGATCATGTTCGGCCCCGGCGTCAGCACCATGCCGAATGCGATCAGGGCGAAGCCCAGGAGGTTCTGAATTTCGGGCATGGTGCGCCGGTCTCCCATGTTTTTCCGGAAAGTGTACGGCTCTACCGCCAAGGGCAACGCCGTTCTTGTCACCCGATCAATTTTCGCGCGTAGATGCGGGGGACACCCGGATTTTCCTTTGCGGCAGATTGCGGTACACCCGCCCCTATCAGGAGGAACGATCGTGACACTTGCGGCTCTTCTCGCCTATAGCGGCGCTCTCTTCATCGCCGGCATCATTCCCGGCCCGGGCGTGACGGCGCTCGTTGCCCGAGCCCTGGGATCGGGCTTTCGGGAAACCTTCTTCATGGGCCTCGGCCTCATCGTCGGCGACATGGTCTATCTGACGGCGGTGGTTCTCGGGCTCGCCTTCATCGCCCAGACATTCACGACCGCGTTTCTGGTCGTGAAGATCGCCGGAGCGCTCTATCTCGGCTATATCGCCTGGAAGCTCTGGACGGCCGGGCTCCTGTCGCAGAACATCGAGGCGCGGAAGTCGACGAGTGCGGCGCTCTCCTTCATCTCGGGCCTGACGGTCACGCTCGGCAATCCCAAGACGATGCTTTTCTACGTGGCGCTCGTTCCGACGCTGATCGACCTCGCCTCGATAGGGATCCGCGACTACGGCCTGCTGCTCGTCGCGACTTTCCTCGTGCTTCTTGCCGTGCTGCTGCCCTATATGCTGCTTGCGGCCCGCGCCCGCTCGCTCCTGAAAGAGCCGCAGGCGCTGAAGGTCCTGAACCGGGCCGCGGCGGGCATTCTCGCCGGAACGGCCGCCTACATTGCGACCCGCGCGACCTGAAAAAAGATTCCCCCGCCGGCCGCTTCTCAACGGTTTTTTCCTTCAGCATCATCGATCCAGGGCTTTCCCGCTCTGGAAGCAAGCGCGCATAGCTCCTATTGTCGCAGCGACGATTTAAAAAACGAAGGGAGAAACCTATGCCTGAAGCGCGCAAGCCCGGCCGCGGCCGCGTCTTTTCTTCGATCACCGAGACGATCGGCGACACTCCCATCGTGCGGCTGGACAAGCTCGCCAAGGAAAAGGGCGTGAAGGCGAACCTGCTCGCCAAGCTCGAATTCTTCAACCCGATTGGCTCCGTCAAGGACCGCATCGGCGTCGCGATGATCGAATCGCTCGAGGCGCAAGGGAAGATCACGCCCCGCCGCACGACGCTGGTAGAGCCGACTTCGGGCAATACGGGCATAGCACTCGCCTTCGTCGCGGCCGCCAAGGGCTACAGGCTGATCCTCACCATGCCCGAGACGATGTCGGTCGAGCGCCGCAAGATGCTGACGCTTCTCGGCGCCGAACTGGTGCTGACGGAAGGCGCCAAGGGCATGAAGGGCGCAATCGCCAAGGCCCAGGAACTCACCGAGACGCTGCCCGACGCGATCATTCCGCAGCAGTTCGAAAACCCGGCCAATCCGGAAATCCACCGCACGACCACCGCCGAGGAGATCTGGAACGACACGGAAGGCGCAGTCGACATCCTCGTGTCCGGCATCGGCACCGGCGGCACCATCACCGGTGCCGGCCAGGTGCTTAAAGCCCGCAAGCCGTCGGTCAAGGTGATCGCCGTCGAGCCCGAAGAATCCCCTATCCTTTCCGGCGGCGCCCCGGGTCCGCACAAGATCCAGGGTATCGGCGCCGGTTTCGCACCGGCGATCCTCGACACGAGCGTCTATGACGAAGTCGTCACGGTAAATGCCGGCGAGGCCATAGAGGCGGCGCGGCTCGTCGCAAGACTCGAAGGCGTGCCGGTCGGCATCTCCGCCGGTGCCGCGCTCCAGGCGGCGATAGAGGTGGGACAGCGCGGGGAAAATGCCGGCAAGAATATCGTCGTGATCATACCGTCCTTTGCCGAACGATATCTTTCGACGGTGCTGTTCGAGGGATTGGGAGCGTAGCGCCGGAGGTGCCGGCGAGCGCCCCTGATCGGCCTGCCGGCCACCTTCTCCCCGCAGGCGGGGCGAAGGGACTCGCGGCAAACCCGCAGCTCCCTTCTTCTCCGTCGAAATGAAATCAAATCGAACTTTCGGCCCCTGACCCGGCCTCTCCCGCGCGTAGGGTGACGGCTTTTTCCATCGACGCCGGCCCCCTACGCGGCGACGGGTAGTCTCTCTCCCGCCACCCTGTAGGAGATCGCTTCGGCGAGATGGATGCGGCCGACCGTCGGCGCCTCGTCGAGGTCGGCGAGGGTGCGGGCGACCTTCAGCACCCGGTGGTAGCCGCGCGCCGAAAATTTCATCTTCTCCGCCGCGTCGCGCAGAAGCTGCAGGCCGGCGGCGTCGGGCTCGGCGATCTTTTCGATCATCGTCGTCGATGAGCGGGCGTTGCTCGTCAGCTCGGGATGACCGAGGCCGGCGAAGCGGTCTCTCTGCAGCTCGCGGGCGCGGGCGACGCGGCGGGCGACGGCGGCGCTCGGCTCGGATGTGCCGGGGCGGATCAAGTCGGCGGCGCTGACAGCCGGGACGTCGACGCGGATATCGATGCGATCCATCAGCGGCCCGGAGATCCGCGCCTGATAATCGGCCATGCAGCGCGGCCCGCGGGCGCAGCTCCGGCCCGGCTCGCCGGCCATGCCGCAGCGGCAGGGATTCATGGCGGCAATGAGCTGGATCGCCGCCGGATAGGTGACGCGATGATTGGCCCGCGCGATGATGCAGGTGGCGGTTTCGAGCGGCTGGCGCAGAGCGTCGAGCGTCTGTGGTGCAAATTCCGGAAGCTCGTCGAGAAAGAGCACGCCGTTATGGGCGAGCGACGCCTCTCCCGGCTTCGCGCGGAAGCCGCCGCCGATCAGCGCCGCCATGGTGGCGGAATGGTGCGGCGCGCGGAAGGGCCGGCGGTCCGAAAGCTTGCCGCCCGGCAATTGCCCGGCGATCGAATGGATCATCGAGACTTCGAGCAGTTCGGCGGGCGAAAGCGGCGGCAGGATGGAGGGGAGCCGCGCCGCAAGCATCGACTTGCCCGACCCGGGCGGGCCGACCATCAGCAGATTGTGATTGCCCGCCGCTGCGACCTCCAGCGCCCGCTTGGCGCTTTCCTGGCCCTTGATGTCGGCAAGATCGGGAAGGCCCTCGGCGGCCGCCCGGACCGCCGGCTCGGGACGGGAGAGCACCTGCGTGCCGCGGAAATGATTGGCGATGGCGATCAGGCTGCGCGGGGCGAGAATATCGATCTCCGATCCGGCCCAGGCCGCCTCGGGCCCGCTTTCCGCCGGGCAGATCAGCCCCTTGCCGAGCGCATTCGCGCCGATCGCCGCCGGCAGCGCGCCGGCGACGGCTGCGATGGTACCGTCGAGATTGAGTTCGCCGATAACGACATAGCCGGACAGCGCGTCCGCAGGCACAGCGCCGAGCGCCGCCATCAGGCCGAGCGCGATGGCGAGATCGAAATGACTTCCTTCTTTCGGTAGGTCCGCCGGCGCCAGATTGACGGTCACCCGCTTGGCGGGAAGCGCCAGTCCCGATGCATGAAGCGCCGCCTGGACGCGCTCGCGGCTTTCGGCCACCGCCTTGTCCGGCAGTCCGACGATCTGCATACCGACCTTGCCGGGTGCAACCATCACCTGGACGTCGACCGGAACGCCCTCGATACCCTGAAACGCAATCGTGCTGACGCGCGCGACCATACTGCCCCCTGATTTCGAGCGGAGCGCGGAGGATCATCGTCCTTCCGCAATCCCGCTCCAGCACGGCGGCCCACACACGCCGTCACAACCAAAACCGGTTGCAACCGCAAATCTTGCACGGAATACGCTCGAAAACAAGAACAATAATAGAACATCAAGAGCGAGAGTGGCGGCTCGTAAAGATCAGGCGCGCTTCTTCTCGATCGCGTCCCAGAGCAGGCTTGCGACATCGGCACCGCCGAACTTCTTCACCTCGCGGATGCCGGTCGGCGAAGTGACGTTGATCTCGGTCAGGTAATCGCCGATCACGTCGATGCCGACGAAGAGGAAGCCGCGTTCCTTCAGCGCCGGGCCGATGCGGTTGCAGATCTCCCGCTCGCGCGCCGTCAGGTCGGTTGCCTCCGCGCGCCCACCCACATGCATGTTGGAGCGCGAATCGTGCTCGGCCGGAACGCGATTGATCGCGCCGACCGGCTCGCCGTCGACGAGCAGGATGCGCTTGTCGCCCTTGCGCACCGCCGGCAGATATTCCTGGGCGATATAGGGCTCGCGGAACATCTGCGCGAACATTTCGAGGAGCGACGAGAAATTGCGGTCGTCACGGGCGGAGTGGAACACGCCGGCGCCGCCATTGCCGTAGAGTGGTTTCAGGATGATGTCGCCCATCTCCTGGCGGAAGCGGGCGATCTCGTCCGGGTCGCGAGTGATCAGGGTCTTGGGCATCAGATCCGGAAACTCGGTCACGAAGATCTTCTCAGGCGAGTTCCTGACCCAGGCCGGATCGTTGACGACCAGCGTCTTCGGGTGCAGCCGTTCGAGCAGATGCGTCGAAGTGATATAGGCCATGTCGAATGGCGGATCCTGGCGAAGCAGGATGACGTCCATGGTCGAAAGATCGATCCGCTCCTCTTCGCCGAGGGTGAAGTGGTCGCCCTTGACGTCGCGCAACCGCATCTGCTGCGCGGTCGCATAGACCCTGCCGTCCCGGAGCGACAGCTTTTCGGGCGTGTAGTGGAACAGGCGGTAGCCTCGGGCCTGCGCCTCCAGGCTCATCGCGAAGGTCGAATCGCCCGCAATGGTGATGCCCGAAACATGGTCCATCTGGACCCCGACATTGACGATTCCTGCCATTTTCCCGTTCCCGATTGGATCCACGATGCGCATAGTTCCTTCGACCGGCGCCGGTCAGAAATCGAATTATACGGCAATTCGACGCGATGCTCCGCCCCTCGTATTCGCGACGAGGCGGCACCGCCGAAAAGCCCGCAAGATGTAGAATGCGTACCGTGGTTAGGCAAGAAGGCTCCTGCCGCTCCCGCCTATCAAAAGGCGTCCGGCAGGTGTCGCGGCCAACGCCACGGCGCTACGGCGACAATGTCGTATCGCACCGACAGGCGGTGGAAATCGCCCTGACGCGACAGCCAGAGATCGCTTGCCGCCCGGATGCGCCGTTGCGCCGTGTCGGTCACGGCGAAGACCGCATCGTCCAGGCTCATCCGGGCCTTTACTTCGACGCAGGCGACCAGGTCGCCGCGCCGGGCGATGATGTCGATCTCGCCGAGCCTGGTGCGATAGCGCATGGCAACGATGCGATAGCCCTTGAGCATCAGGCAGAGTGCGGCGCGGTATTCGGCGATGTGGCCCCGCTTCAGCGCCTTCAGCTTGCGGGTGTCCGGTCGCTCAGCCTTCATCGCTATCCTTGAGATGAAGGAGCCGGTCGTAAAGCTCCTTGCGCGCCAGCCCCGTGCGGCGCGCCGCCTCGGTCGCGGCCTTGCCCATCGGCAGGTCGCGGGCGAGTTCCTTGAGCAAGGCGTCGACGTCGGCCGCCTCCGGCTGGGGCTTTGCCTCCGGCGGACCGATCGCGAGGACGATCTCGCCTTTCACATTGGCGCTTTCGTCGTAACTCGCCGCGAGTTCGCCGAGCGTTCCGCGGCGGAACTCCTCGAAGGTCTTGGTCAGTTCGCGGCAGACGGCCGCCCTCCTGTCTGCGCCGAGGACCTGCGCGGCAGCAGTGACGGTCGCGGCAATGCGATGCGGGGACTCGAAGAAGATGAGAGTGGCGGGAACGGACGCGAGTTCGGCGAGCCGGTCGCGCTTCGCCTTGTCCTTCACCGGCAGAAAGCCTGCGAAGAGGAAGGCATCGCTCGGCAGGCCGGAGCCGACGAGGGCGGCAAGCGGCGCCGAGGGGCCAGGTATGGGAACGACCCGGTATCCCGCCTCGACCGCCTGCTGCGCCAGGCGGTAGCCCGGATCGGAGACGAGCGGCGTACCGGCATCGGAGACGAGCGCCACCGATTTCCCATCGCCGAGTGCCGCAAGCAGCCGCGGCCCCGCCTCGGCGGCATTGTGCTCGTGATAGGCGGTGGGCCGATTGACGATACCGTAGCGGTCCAGCAGCACCCGCGTCACCCGCGTGTCCTCGCAGGCGAGCACATCGGCCCCCGCAAGCGTCTCGAGGGCTCTCAGCGTGATGTCGCCGAGATTGCCGATCGGCGTTGCCACGAGATAAAGGCACGGCTCCAGCGGGCGCGCAGGAATGTTGATATCGTGCAGGCGAAAACCGCGCCGCCGTTCCTTTTCGGATGCATCCGTGGATTGCTGCTTTTGCAACGCCGCCTTCCCAATCACTCCCGGCCCGATCATTCCGATCGACCATTCCGGCCAAGCCGGGTTCGCGCCCTTTATGAGTGAGCGGGGAGCCCGGGGCAAGGGCGGGCGCGCCTGCAGTCTCGCATTTGGGGAAGAGGCCTCAAAACCCCTTGCTTTTGCGGCTCTCTTTCTGCCATTTTGCCGGTCCACATCCTTCCGGCCGAGCGGCCGGGCACGCAGTTGACGCCGCGGCGGTCCCCTCGCCCGCGCGGCAATGGTTGAAAGCGGTAGCATCCATGCGTATTACTCTCGAGCGGTCCAACCTTTTGAAATCGCTGAACCATGTCCACCGCGTGGTCGAACGGCGAAACACCATCCCGATCCTTTCGAACGTGCTTTTGCGCTCCGACGGCGCCAGCCTCGAAATGAAGGCGACCGACCTCGACCTGGAGATCACCGAGGCGACGCCTGCGCAGGTGGAACAGGCCGGCGCCACCACCGTTCCGGCGCATCTGCTCTACGACATCGTCCGCAAGCTGCCGGACGGCTCGGAGGTGCTGCTGGTCACCAATGCGGAAGGCACGGCGATGACGGTCGCCTCCGGCCGCTCCAAGTTTTCGCTGCAGTGCCTGCCGCAGTCGGATTTTCCCGATCTGACCGCCGGCACGTTCTCGCACTCCTTCCGCCTGAAGGCGCCCGATCTCAAGATGCTGATCGACCGCACCCAGTTCGCCATCTCGACGGAAGAGACACGCTACTATTTGAACGGCATCTTCGTGCACACGGTCGAGAACAACGGCGACCTGAAGCTGCGCGCCGTCGCGACCGACGGCCACCGGCTCGCCCGTGCGGATGTCGAAGCGCCCTCCGGCTCCGAGGGCATGCCCGGCATCATTATTCCGCGCAAGACCGTCAGCGAGCTGCAGAAACTGCTCGACAATCCGGACGTGGTGGTGATGGTCGAGGTATCGGACGCGAAGATCCGCCTGACGATCGGCTCCATCGTCATGACGTCGAAGCTGATCGACGGAACCTTCCCAGACTATCAGCGCGTGATCCCCGCCAGCAACGACAAGGAACTGCGCGTCGATTGCCAGTCCTTCTCGCAGGCCGTCGACCGTGTCTCCACGATCTCTTCCGAACGCGGCCGCGCCGTGAAGCTTGCGCTTGCCGACGGCCAGATGACGCTGACCGTGAACAATCCGGATTCCGGCAGCGCCACCGAAGAACTGCCGGTCGGCTACGAAAGCGATCCGCTGGAGATCGGGTTCAACGCCAAATATCTGCTCGACATCACCGGGCAACTGACCGGCAGCGAGGCGGTCTTCCTGCTGGCCGATCCCGGTTCGCCGACGCTCGTGCGCGATCTTGCCGCGGAGGATGCGCTCTACGTGCTGATGCCGATGCGAGTCTGAGGCGCGTTGAGATTCATCTTGAGGTTATGACGGCCGCTGCGAGATGGATTATGGCGTTGAAGCTCTGGTCGGTTTTGTCGGCACGCATGGCTCGATGCGCTTGAATTCCTTGAGTACCGACTGCGCGGCGTACTGCATGGTTCCCTTGATCGTTGCCGATCAAGGACAAAAACATGCAGCAGATCGAAGTGCTACAACGACCGTTGCGCGTCTGATAAGACGCGCGGCGCTGTAGGAATCGTATCGGAGGACTGCACTCTCTCCTCTGCTCTCGTCTCTGTGCTTGTCACACAGATGAGAGCAGCGCCGCGTCGGCGGCGCGGGGAAATGTTCTTTCAGCCCAAGGACTTGGTCTGGCTGGATCCCTATGACGCGCACAGGGATGAGGAAATCAAATAGGCCGCAGCACCGCGCTTAATCGAATTCCGAGGCGCGCTCACGCGACGGCCTGCGCAACCAAATCGGGGTGCTGCGCGATCACGCGCACATAAGCAACGGCAAAATCCGGAGCAGTGGCGCGTGCTTGCTCCCAGTCCCGCAGCGTACCAACGGGAACGCGAAAGCGATTTGCGAACTCCGATTGCGACAAACCAAGCGCGGTCCTTGTCTTGCGAATCAGGCGAGCCCGCTGGCCGCGATTCATTGCTTCGGCCGTCACGTCGAAATCTTCCGCATCGGCCGGATCAGCAGGGGACGTAATATGCTCGTTCTTCACCCTTGTTGCTCCTTCTCACAGATATGAACCGGGGTAAATTATCCCGCCAAACGAACACGCCGGTGAACAGCCTCTCGCCGACGACCCCGACCACCTTGAACCGTTCCTCGCCGTCGATCTCGCGAATGGAGGGGATGATCAAGTGGATCCCCGTCGTCGAAAATACGCAGGCCAAAGGCCAACGATAGTTTATGTTTCTCGCGATTGGCGGCGTCTTTCGCAGGATCGAACCGGTCTTCCATGTTGGCACTATACGGGAATCCCGTATAAGAAGCAAATGTGTCGTTTTGCTGAAAAAATGGACGCTACTTCTAGTTCAACTAATTCAAGCTTTCAGACCGTATCGGATTTCGAGTTCAACCGTCGCGCATCGTTCATGATCTGTCGTTTCTAGACGCAGTCGGACTTGTTTTTGCCGCAGATGGAAGCACATTATGAATAAGCGCTAACGTAGCCACACGAATCACGATAAGAGCGCAACTGCAAATCATACTATGAGGGGATTCGATGAGCTTGCGCTTGAGGGTGAAGGAAAAATTCGGTCGGAAATTCGACGAAGAGATCCGCTTCTTCAAGGGCTGGATGAGCAATTCTCGCGCGGTCGGCGCGATCCTCCCGACATCCGCCATCACCGCACGCCGCATGGCCAGCGTAGTCGAACCGGAATCCGGTCTGCCGGTCCTCGAGCTTGGCCCCGGCACCGGGGTGATCACCAAGGCGATCCTCGAGCGCGGCATAGAGCCTGAAAAGCTGGTTTCCATCGAATACTCCACCGAGTTCTACAATCAGCTCAAGGCGCATTTCGACGGCGTGCATTTCATCAACGGCGACGCCTTCGATCTTTCCCGGACGCTTGGGGCCTTCAAGGATCAGCAGTTCGACAGCGTGATTTCCGCCGTGCCGCTGTTGAATTTCCCGATGCATCGCCGCGTCGAACTCATCGAAGACCTGCTCTCGCGCATTCCCTTCGGCCGCCCGGTCGTTCAGATCTCCTACGGTCCGATGTCGCCGGTCGTCGCCATGCCGGACCGCTACCGAATCCAGCATTTCGACTTCGTCGTGCGCAACATTCCGCCGGCGCAGCTATGGATCTACCGCAAGACGCACTGACGGCGCCACCTCCGGTGTTCGGCATCTATCTCACCCATCCGCAGGTCAGAATCGATCCCGCCGTCTCCGTGCCACAATGGGGTCTGTCCGAACTCGGCGAAGAACGCATGCGCGCCACGGCGAAACAGCCATGGGTCCGTTCGCTCGGACGCATCGTCGCCAGTAGCGAGAAGAAGGCGATCGAAACGGCGCGGTTCCTGGCCGACGCTGGCGGCATCCCGGTCGAAACTGACGAGGAGATGGGCGAGAACGATCGTTCCGCGACCGGCTTCCTGCCGCCGGAGGAGTTCGAGAAGGCGGCCGATCGGTTCTTTGCCCGACCCGAAGAGAGCTTCAAGGGCTGGGAGCGTGCCGTCGACGCCCAGGCGCGAATCTCAAGGGCCGTCTTCCAGGCCCTCGACCGGCACGATCCGGCGGTACCCATCGCCTTCATCGGCCATGGCGGTGTCGGTACGCTGCTCAAATGCCGGATGACGGGCACGGCGATCGCCCGCAGCGCCGATCAACCGCCGGGCGGCGGCAATCTCTTCGCCTTCCGTCTTGCGGATCGCGCCGTCACATGCGACTGGACGCCGATGGAGTTCTGGCAGGGGTGATCTCGATATGAGCACAAGCGCGCGCGACCGGCTGATCGTCGGCCTTGATCTTCCAACGGTGACCGAGGCCGAGAAAATCGTCTCGACGCTCGGCGAGGAAGTCCTCTTCTATAAGATCGGCTATCAACTGGCCTTCGCCGGCGGCCTCGACTTCGCGCGCGACCTCGCTGCAGGCGGCAAGCAGGTCTTCCTCGACATGAAGCTGCTCGACATCGACAACACGGTGGCCAAGGGCGTGGAGAACATCGTCAAGATGGGCGTGTCGATGCTGACGCTGCACGCCTATCCGAAGGCGATGAAATCGGCCGTCGAAGCGGCACGAGGCTCGAACCTCTGCCTGCTTGGCGTAACGGTGCTCACCTCGATGGACGAACAGGACGTCATCGATGCCGGTTATGAATACGATCCGCACAGCCTGGTCCTGCGCCGAGCCGAACAGGCCCGCGCCGCCGGCATGGGGGGCATCGTCTGCTCGGCGGAGGAGGCCGCCGCCGTGCGCAAGATCATCGGCGGAGACATGGCGCTGGTGACGCCGGGCATCCGCCCGGCCGGGGCGGAAAAAGGCGACCAGAAGCGGGTGATGACGCCGGCCGACGCGCTTCGCGCCGGCTCGAGCCACCTCGTCGTCGGGCGGCCGATCGTTGCCGCGCCCGAGCCTCTCGCAGCAAGCCGCGCGATCCTGGCCGAAATGGAGAGCGCCCTCTCCCGTCGATCCGCCGTATAGCGCTCCCGCGCCGTTCGGGCCTGCTTGACCTGAGGCTCATTTTGCCGGAAGTAACCATCCCGTCTGCATGTCGTGAAAGACGAGGAGTTCATCATGGCCAAAGGATACTGGATCGCTCGGGTCGATATAAGGGACCCCGAACGCTATAAGGATTACGTGGCGGCGGCGAAGCCCGCCTTCGAAAAATACGGCGCGACCTTCCTTGCGCGCGGCGGGCAGTTCCATCGGCTCGAAGGTGCCGCTCGCACCCGCAACGTCGTCATCGAATTCCCCTCGCTGCAGGCGGCCGTCGACTGTTACAATTCGCCCGAATACCAGATTGCCGCGGCCATCCGCCAGGAAGTCGCCGATGCCGAAATGGTGGTCGTCGAAGGCGTTTGAGGCGAAGTCCCGCGGCGCATCGGGGCACGCCTCCGAAGCGCGCGGATTGGCCTTCACCTCGCTCGACGCTTGGGCTATGTAGCAAGCAATTCCACCATTGACATCAGGAGTGCGTTTCTCATGACCTTGTCCAACCTTCCGCCGCTGGTGACGATTTTCGGCGGATCCGGATTTGTCGGCCGTCATGTGGTGCGCGCGCTCGCCAAACGCGGCTACCGCATTCGCGTCGCTGTTCGCCGTCCGGATCTCGCCGGCCACCTGCAACCGCTCGGCAATGTCGGGCAAATCTCCTTCGTTCAGGCCAATCTGCGCTACCGCAAGTCGGTCGATCGCGCTGTCGACGGCGCCGACCATGTGATCAACTGCGTCGGCGTGCTCTTCGAAAGCGGCCGCAACACCTTCGAGGCGGTCCAGGATTTCGGCGCGCGCGCGGTCGCCGAAGCGGCTCGGGCGACGGGCGCCACGCTCACCCATATCTCGGCGATCGGCGCCGACGCGAGCTCCCAATCGAGCTATGCCCGGACAAAGGGGCGTGCCGAGGCTGCGATCCTCGAAACGCTTCCGGCCGCGGTGATCCTCCGCCCGTCGATCATCTTCGGGCCTGAAGACGGATTTTTCAACAAGTTCGCCGAAATGGCCCGATTCTCGCCGGTCCTGCCGCTCATCGGCGGCGGCAATACCAGGTTTCAGCCGGTTTACGTCACCGACGTTGCCGAGGCCGTGGCCCGCTCCGTCGACGGCAAGCTGACCGGCGGGACGATCTACGAACTCGGCGGGCCGCAGGTGCTCTCCTTCCGCGAATGTCTCGATATCATGCTGAAGACGATCGACCGCAAGCGCTCTTTCGTGTCGCTGCCCTTCGGCATCGCCTCGCTGATGGGCAGCGTCGCCTCGCTCGTGCCCTTCATCACGCCGCCGCTCACCGCCGACCAGGTGGTGTTGCTGAAATCGGACAATGTCGTCTCGGCAAAGGCCGAAGCGGAAGGCCGCACGCTTGCCGGTATCGGCATCGAGCCGACAATGCTCGAGTCGATCCTGCCGACTTATCTCGTACGCTATCGCCCGCATGGGCAATACACCCGCAGCGGCCGCGCCGCCTGAGCGGTCGCATCACTACCGGACACATTCAAGCCGCCGGCTTCGCCGGCGGTTTTTTTGCGGCCCCCGCTGTGCCCATCCGGCAACAGCGTTGCAGTTCTGCCGCAGTCGAAAATCCGAATCTCGTTTACCGCAGATTCAGCTCGCACTGATATTGATCATGACATGGTCGCAGAATAAACACCGCTCGCACTGACCGCTCGGCGAGCGGCGCCGGCGCAGACATCTCACTCGAAAGGCATAACGTCCCATGGGCAAGTCGATCGCAATCTTTTTTGCGTCTGCGGCACTGATCATTCTGGCTGGCTCGTTCATGGCACCCGGCACCGGGGCTAGCAGCGACAAGGGCTGCACGCCGGCCTACGGTGTCAACCCGTGCGCGACGGCGTCGATCGGGTTTGCCGGCGAGTAAGCCGGACATTTTCGCCTCGGCTTCGAGCCGGGCATGTTGAGTTTTGGCGGGGGCCAGGAGCCGGGTGCGTTTCGAAAGAGACGCATCCGGCTTTATGTTTCCGGACGTTGTTATCCGAGCAGCCACAGGCCGACCAGCCCGGCGGTCCCCACGAGGATGCGCCAGATCGCAAAGGGCGTGAAGCCGCGACGCGAGACGAAGTCGAGCAGCGAACGCACCACGAAAATTCCGGCGATGAATGCAGCGATGAAACCGGCCGCGATCATGCCGACATCGTTAAAGGAGAGCGCATCGCGGTTCTTGTAGAGATCGAGCGCAAAAGCTCCGACCATGGTCGGCATGGCCAGGAAAAAGGAAAATTCAGCCGCGGAGCGCTTGTCGGTCCCCATCAGCAGGGCCCCGGCAATGGTCGCGCCGGAACGCGACGTTCCCGGGATCATGGCGAGACACTGGAAGAGGCCGATCTTCAGCGCGAGCGAAGGCGGATAGTCGAACACGTCGGTGTAGCGAGGCGTCAAAGGGAGCCGGTCGATCGCATAAAGAATGACGCCGCCGACGATCAGCACGACGCAGATGAGCATCGGCGTCTCGAAAAGCACCGACTTGATGAATCCATGCGCGGCAGCACCGATAAGCGCCGCCGGCAGGAAGGCGAGGAGAACCGAGAAGACGAAACGGCGAGCCTTGACGCTCGTCGGAAGGGCGAGCGCGACCGCCAGCAGCTTCTGGAAGTAAACGAGCAGGATCGCCAATATGGCGCCGAGCTGGATCAGAACGGCAAAGGTGTTTCCCGGCGATTTGAACCCGAGGAAGTGTCCGGCAAGCAGCACATGCGCCGTCGACGAGACCGGGATGAACTCCGTCAGCCCTTCGATGAGGCCGAGGACGAGCGCGCTTATGATCGATTGATCCGCCATGTAAAAGCTATTCCTGATATAATTGGATGTGGGAGGAGAAAGTCGATTCTCTTGTGTTTGCCACCGCAACTACCTATAGCTCGTTGTAACGAGCCGTGGCCAGTTGCATATGCCGCGACGCCGATATCCCCGAAAACAGCTGCAATCTGATCATCGATGCCGACACTGTATCATCACCCCATGTCCCCAGCTTCGCGGTTCGTACGCCTTATTCTCTCAGAATATGGCTATCAGACGGAACTGAGCGAAGAGCAGCCATGGGAGAACCGGCGCGACTTCCTGACGCTGAATCCTGCCGGCACTCTGCCGGTCTATGTCGATGACAGCATGCGCGCGCTCTGCGGCGCCACGATCATCTCCGAATATCTCGACGAGACCAGCGGCATCATGAAGCGCGACCGCCGCCTTCTTGCCGAGGACCCGTTTCAGCGCGCCGAAATCCGCCGCCTCACCGAATGGTTCCTGCAGAAGATGGAAGCCGACGTGACGCGCCCGCTCGTGCGCGAGCGCATCTTCAAGCTGCAGATGACCCCGGACCAGGGCGGCGGTGCGCCGGATTCGAAAATTCTCCGCACCTCGCGCAGCAATATCCGCCAGCATATGAAGTATCTCTCGTGGCTCGCCGGATCGCGCCCCTGGCTTGCCGGCGATCGCATCTCCTATGGGGATCTCGCCGCGGCCGCGGCGATTTCCGTGCTCGACTATCTCGGAGAGATCGACTGGTCCGATGCGCCGAGCGCCAAGGAATGGTACCAGCGGCTGAAGTCGCGCCCGTCCTTCCGGCCTCTGCTCGCCGAGCGGGTGCGCGGCGTGACCCCGGTCTCACATTATGCGGATCTCGACTTTTAAGGACCAGATCATGCCCGGCGACGCTGCAAAAGCGGAGAACCAGGGCAGGAAACGACGGACCCTCACCGCCTTCCTGAAAGAGGAAGCCGCGGCCAAGGGATTCGACATCTGTCGCATCACCCATCCGGACGCCATACCCCACGCGCCCGAGCGGCTGAGGCAGTTCCTGGCTGCCGGCGCTCATGGTACGATGAACTGGCTCGCCGAGACAGCCGAGCGCCGATCCGATCCGCGCGTCCTCTGGAGCGAAGTGCGCTCGATCGTCCTCTTCGGCATGAATTACGCTCCCGAGGACGACCCGCGCGACGTCCTCGCCAGACGCGATCGCGGCGCGATCTCCGTCTATGCCCGCAATCGAGACTATCACGACGTGGTCAAGGGCCGGCTGAAGGAGATCGCCACGCGCTTTGCCGCGCGGGCGGGCGAGGACGTGAAGGTCTTCGTCGACACCGCCCCCGTCATGGAGAAGCCGCTTGCGGAAAAGGCCGGCATCGGCTGGCAGGGCAAACACACCAATCTGGTCAGCCGCGAATTCGGCTCCTGGCTCTTTCTCGGCAGCCTCTTCACGACAGCCGAACTGGAACTGGACGAGCCGGAGCGCGACCATTGCGGCTCTTGCCGGGCCTGCCTCGACGCCTGTCCGACCGATGCCTTTCCGGCGCCCTATCGCATCGACGCGCGACGCTGCATCTCCTATCTCACGATCGAGCACAAGGGATCGATTGCGCCTGAATTGCGGCCGCTGATCGGTAACCGCATCTATGGCTGCGACGACTGTCTCGCCGCCTGTCCCTGGAACAAGTTCGCGCGCTCGGCATCGGAAATGAAGCTCCAGGCGCGAGATGATCTCAAGGAACCGGAGCTCTCCTTCCTGCTGACGCTCGACGACACAGGTTTCCGGGCCTTCTTTTCCGGATCGCCGGTAAAGCGCATCGGGCGTGATCGTTTCGTCCGAAATGCCTTGATCGCCGCCGGAAATTCCGGTGAGAAGAGCCTGACAGAGGTCTGCAAGGCGCTGGCCGCCGATGCGTCGCCCACGGTCAGGGGGATGGCGGTCTGGGCGCTTTCGCGACTGATTTCATCCGCCGATCTGGCGGTCTTCGCCCGGCAATGCGGGCCTGAAACCGATGACGAGGTTCTTGCGGAATGGCAAATGGCGGGAGTGAACCGATGAATGTCCTGATCCTTGGTGCCGGCTATTCCGGCACGGCGATCGCGAGCGCGCTCTCTCCCCTGGCGACGTCCGTGACCGGCACCACCCGGTCCGCAGAAAAGCTCGCCCGTCTGCAGGCTGCCGGTATCCGCCCGATCCTCTTCGACGGCACGGAAATATCGGACGAGCTCGAGGATGCGATGAGGGAGACCACCCACCTCGTTCAGTCGATTGCGCCGGGCCGCGATGGCGACCCCATGTTTCGCGCCGGAACGCCGCCGCTTTCCGACCTTCTGCCGCGGCTGGAGTGGGTGGGCTATCTCTCCACGGTCGGCGTCTATGGCGATCACGGCGGCGCCTGGGTCACCGAGGATACGCCGCTCAACCCGGTCTCGCAGCGCTCGCTCGAGCGTGTGGAAGCCGAAAACGCCTGGCTCGAGCACGGTGCACAGCACGACATTCCGGTGGCAGTGCTGCGGCTCGCCGGCATCTACGGCCCGGGCCGCAATGCCTTCCGCAACCTCGCTGAGGGGACGGCGCGCCGCGTCATCAAGCCGAACCAGGTCTTCAACCGTATCCGCGTCGAAGATATCGGCGCGGCGAGCGCCTTTCTCGCAAAGCGCGGCGTGAGCGGCATCTTCAACGTGACCGACGACGAGCCGGCGCCGCCACAGGACGTGGTCCAGGAAGCCGCCCGGCTGATGGGCGTCGAACCGCCGCCCGAGATCCCGTTCGAAACCGCAGATATGTCCCCCATGGCCCGTTCTTTCTACGGCGAGAACAAGCGCGTCTCCAATGCGCGACTGCGCCAGGCGGGCTTCGATCCGGAGTTCCCCAACTATCGCGTTTCGCTTGCACAGCTGTGGACATCAGGAACCTGGAACCGGAATTAAGCACCTATTTCGCCAAGGCCGATCAGAATATCGCGCGCGAACACAAGCAAGTCGGATGCAGTTTTGAAAGTATTGATTTCACGCGAATCGCCTTGACACGATTATGCTGTCATTATTCGGTCTATACTTCGCCATTTTCCACAACCCTGGCGCTAGTAGCATGAATTCAACGGTCGCGATTCCCGACTTTTCATGCAAAGCGAAATTTTTAATGATTTTATTTCCGAGAGGCGTGGCTGCGCGGCCCGGAGCGCCGCCAGCAGCGCTTAGTGGCTGATTCCAAAGAACTTCCCTCGCCATTCTAAACTAATTCAATCTGTTGGTTATTTTTAAAATTGATCAGCCGTCAAACATTCCTAATGAAAACTTAACGGTTGAAGCACGTTTTTGCCATGTTTCACCTCAATTAGCTCGATCAACAAAGGGAACTGACGAATTTTTCAAACCGAAGGGGGCATCGCTTGACGCCAGCGAAAATCAAGACTGCTGCCGCGGCAGCACTATTCACCGTCGGGATGGGCTTGGTCTCGGCATCGGAAAGTCAGGCAGCAGGCGCTGGCTGCGGGGGAGCATCCTGGTACGCGCTTTCGTCCAAAACCGCCTCCGGCGAAAGAATGAATGCCGCGCACCTGACCGCCGCGCATCGCAAACTGAAATTCGGCACGAAGGTCCAGGTGACCAACAAGCGCAACGGCAAGTCCGTGGTCGTCCGGATCAATGATCGCGGTCCGTTCATTCGCGGCCGGGTGATCGATCTTTCCAAGGCGGCTGCCTCCAAGATCGGCATGATCCGCTCCGGTACCGCCAGCATCTGTTACACCGTCGTCAACTCCTGACGATGCGCAGGTTTCGCTCGATTCATCTCGGGCGAGCCAGACTGCAAGGGCCGGTCGCGCCACTTACATAATGCGGCCGCCGTCTTGCTCTTCGATGACATCGCCGCTACCACGGCGAAAAAGGAGTTCATCGAAGATGCGATTAGGCGGAAGGCTCTCCGGAGCCATCGAGGTTCTTGACGATATCGAAAAGCGCAGGCGACCCGTCGCCGATGCCCTCAAGGATTGGGGCCTGTCCCACCGCTTCGCCGGCTCCGGCGATCGCGCCGCCATCGGCAACATCGTCTATGATGCCCTGCGGATGAAACTCTCCCACGCCTACCTCATGGATAGCGACACCCCGGTAGCCCTCGGCCATGCGGTCATGTATCGGCAATGGGGCTATCGCGCCGACACGCTTGCAGCGGAACTTGCCGACGACCGGTTCGCGCCCGAAGCGCCTTCGGAAGCGATGATGAAGGCCTTCGCTCAGCGACGGCTCGAAGATGCGCCCCTGCATGTGCAGGGCGATATTCCGGAATGGACGCAGGCCTCGTTCGAAGAGAATTTCTCCGACGACTGGCTCGCCGAGGCGAAGGCTCTTGCCGGCCGGCCGACTCTCGATCTGCGCGTCAACACGCTGAAGGCGACGCGCGAAAAGGTGCTGAAGGCGCTGGAGCGCAGCGGCGCCGAGCCCGCGGCGATTGCCCGGCATGGCGTGCGCATTCCCGCCGGCGAGGGCGCTTCGCGCCTGCCGAACGTAACGGCGGAAATCTCGTTCCAGAAGGGTTGGTTCGAGGTGCAGGACGAGGGCTCGCAGATTGTCGCGGACCTCGCCTTGCCCGGCGAGGGCGAGCAGGTGCTCGATTATTGCGCCGGCGGCGGCGGCAAGACGCTGGCCATGTCGGCGGCGATGAACAATAAGGGCCAGGTCCACGCTTACGACGCCGACCGCAAACGGCTGGCGCCCATTATCGAGCGTCTGAAGCGTGCCGGCACCCGCAACGTGCAGGTGCACGAGTCGACCGAGTCGCTCGCATCGCTCATAGGTCGGGTCGATCGCGTGCTTGTCGATGCGCCATGCACCGGGACCGGAACCTGGCGGCGGCGCCCCGACACGAAATGGCGCCTGACGCAGAAGAACCTCGAGGAGCGATTGGCCCAGCAGGAGGAGGCGCTTGCCGGTGCCGCCCAGTTCGTGCGCCCCGGCGGACATCTGATATACGTCACCTGTTCCGTCCTTCCGGAGGAGAACGAGGCGCAGGTATACGGCTTCTGCGAGGACAATCCGGAATTCGAGGTCCTCTCGGCCGCCGACAACTGGGCGGCGCTCTTCGGCACCGACAAGGCGCAGCCCTGGTCCGCCGATATGAAGACCGTGACGCTGACGCCGGCATCGACCGGAACCGACGGATTCTTCTTCTGTCTCATGGGCAGGAAGAGTTAGGCCGGCGCGGATTTTCCGCCATCCAGGCGGGGCTGCACCTTCAAGCCGTTCTAAACTATACACTTTGACACCAGTTTGCTTTTGGTCCATGACTCTTGCGCTTTTCACGGGGTTGGAGCTGTACGCTCTATCGACGAGCAACAAGGAGAGGGTCATGACCAAGAATTTCATCCGCGCCGCGGCGCTGGCGCTCATGACGGCGACATCTGCGCTGGCGTTGCAGCCGGCGAATGCGGCGACGGACGCAGCCGCGGTCGTCAAGCATTACGCGGCCGTTGCGCACGCCAAATACGAAGATGCCCTGGCCACGGCAGAAGCGCTGGAAAAGGCCGTGGATGCGCTGATTGCAAGCCCGAGCGAGGAGACTTTGAAGGCCGCGCGGGAGGCCTGGCTGAAGGCGCGCAACCCCTATCAGGAAACGGAAGTCTATCGCTTCGGCAACACGATCGTCGACGAATGGGAAGGCAAGGTGAATGCCTGGCCGCTGGACGAGGGCCTGATCGACTATGTTGACGCAAGCTACGGCAGCGAGAGCGACGAGAACGCCCTTTTCACCGCCAATGTCATCGCCAACAAGGCGATCAAGATCGACGGGCAGGACGTCGATGCCACCGAGATCACGCCGGAGCTCCTTTCCGGCACGCTGCAGGAGGCAGGCGGCATCGAGGCGAATGTCGCGACCGGCTATCACGCGATCGAATTCCTGTTGTGGGGACAGGATCTGAACGGAACGGGCCCGGGTGCCGGCAACCGGCCCTACACGGATTTCGACACCAAGGCCTGCACCAACGGCAATTGCGATCGCCGCGCCGCCTATCTGAAGGCAGCGACGAGCCTGCTCGTCTCCGACCTCAAGGAGATGGTCGCAAACTGGACGCCGGACGGCGCTGCGACCAAGACGGTCGAGGCGGACCCGAAGGCCGGCCTCGTGGCGATCCTTACCGGCATGGGCTCGCTCTCCTACGGCGAACTTGCGGGCGAGCGCATGAAGCTCGGCCTGCTACTCCACGACCCGGAAGAGGAGCACGACTGCTTCTCCGACAACACCCACAACTCGCACCTGCACGACGCGATCGGCATCCAGTCCGCCTATAGCGGCGAGTATACCCGCGTAGACGGCAGCAAGCTCACCGGCCCTTCGCTTTCCGAGCTCGTCGCGGCCAAGGATGCGGCCCTCGACAAGGAAATGAAGGATGGTCTCGCCACCACGGTCGAGAAGATGCAGGCGATGGCCAAGCGCGCAGAAGCGGGCGAGGCCTATGACCAGATGATCGGCGAGGGCAATGCGGAGGGCAATGCGACGGTTCAGGCGGCGATCGACGGGCTGATCGCCCAGGCGAAGACCGTCGAGCGCGTCATCGCCGCACTCGATCTCGGCACGGTGGAACTTGAAGGTTCCGACAGCCTGGATAATCCTGGCGCCGTCTTCCAATAAGCTGAAAAGGCGGGCCGCGACGGACAGGTGGCGGCCCGGCCTCCCTCGATGAATGTCTTCGCCCGCTTTTTCGCGCTAACCGTTGCCGCTCTCATTTGCGTCGCCCCCGCGGCGTCGCGCGATGGCGGTATCGCGGAAAAGGCGGATGTCGGGTGCGCGCCTGTTCGCGGCGACCTTTCCGCCGATGACCTCGAGCGCGTTCTGTCGGTCACGCGCCCAACCACCGATTTTTCCAGGCCTGAGCCCTTCGAAGCAATGCCGGCCGGTGCTGCGACGACGATTGCACGGGCGGATCGGATGATCTTCTCCCAGGCATCGGATAACCTCCCCTTCGAGGACGAACAGGATTTCCACCTCGGCAAGGCGCTCTTCGAAAAGCTCTGGGTCTCCTCACCCTCTTCAACGCAGGCCTCGGACGGGCTGGGACCGCTCTACAATGCGAGGGCCTGCGAGAGCTGTCATGTCCGCGACGGACGCGGCCGTCCGCCCGAGGGGGCCGCCGACGCGACGTCGATGCTCCTTCGGCTCGCCCGTGCCCCGCGCGACGATGCCGAGCGCGCGGAGATCGCCTCCCATGCACGGCTCAACTTTCCCGACCCGGTCTATGGTGCTCAGCTTCAGGACAGCGCCGTGCCGGGGCTTGCTGCCGAGGGCCGCCTCGACATCACCTATACGGAAGAACTGGTAGCGCTTGCCGGCGGCGATACGGTCCCGCTCCGCAAGCCGCATTACGCGATCGCCGATCCCGGTTACGGACCGCTCGCTGCGGCGACGACGCTGTCACCGCGCGTCGCCTCGCCGATGATCGGCATCGGTCTCATCGAGGCCATCCACGAGGCCGACATTCTGGCGCGTGCCGATCCGGAGGATCGCGACGGCGACGGCATCAGCGGACGTCCGGCCCTCGTGCGCGAGCGCCGGACCGGCCGCGTCACTCTCGGCCGCTTCGGCTGGAAAGCGCAGAACCCGTCCGTGCGCCAGCAGGTCGCCGATGCCTTTGCCGTCGATATCGGCATCTCCACCTCCGATCTCGACCGCAGTCATGGCGATTGCACCGCTGCCCAGACGGGCTGCCTCGATCTTCCGGACGGCGTGCAGCCGCGGCTCGGAGCGGTCGAAGCCCCCGACCCGGTGCTCGACCTCGTGACGTTCTATTCCTCCAATCTTGCCGTGCCTGCTCGCCGCAAGGCGAGCTTTCCGGAAACCCTGAGGGGCAAACGGCTCTTCCATGAAGCCGGCTGCGCCGCCTGCCATGCACCGAAATTCGTGACCCGCCGGGACGCCACGCACAAGGCGCAGGCGTTTCAGCTCATCTGGCCCTATTCCGACTTCCTCCTGCACGACATGGGCGAAGGCCTCGCCGACGGCCAGCAGGTCGGCGAGGCCAGTGGCCGCGAATGGCGCACGCCCCCGCTTTGGGGCATAGGCTTGACCGAGACCGTGAGTGGGCACAGCTTCCTTCTCCATGACGGACGCGCCCGAAACCTGGCCGAAGCCATTCTCTGGCACGGCGGCGAAGCGGCGAAGGCACGCAATGCCTTCGCCGCCATGCCGAAGGACGACCGCAAAGCCCTGATCACATTCCTGGAGTCCCTCTGATGCGCCTTCCGTTCGCGAGCCTTCCTCTCGCCCTTAGCCTGATATTCCTCGCTGCCCCCGCGGCGGCGCAGGAAGGCGGTGCGCTTTCCCCGCGTGTCGTCGAAGAGGCGGCCGTGCCGAGGGTGATGGCGCAGGCCGTGGACGGCTTCATCATCCCCGGCTATCGAGACCTCGCAGAGGCGACGAACGCCCTCTCCGAAGCGAGCGCCGGGCTCTGCAAGTCACCTTCCGAGACGACCCTCGAAGCGGCGCGGTCGGCCTTTTCGAGCGTCGTCGAGAGATGGTCCGCGATCGAGATCATCCGCCTCGGTCCGGCCCTCGAACAGAACCGTTTCGAACGCTTCCTCTTCTATCCCGACCGGAAAAGCACGGGCTTGAAGCAGGTCCAGGCAATTCTCGCCAAGAAAGACGAGAGCGCCACAAGCCCGGAGACCCTCAAGGGGAAGAGCGTCGCCGTCCAGGGCCTCGGGGCACTCGAATTCGTGCTCTACGGTACCGGCGCGGAGGTTCTCTCCGGCAAGGAAGGGGACTTTCGCTGCCGATATGGGCTTGCTGTCTCGCAGAATTTGAGGAGCATCGCGGGTGAGCTCCTTGCCGCATGGGAAAAGCCGGACGGGATCCAGGCGGCCTGGAAGGAGCCAGGCCCGGGCAATCCGCTCTTCCGGGACAACAGGGAAGCCGCGACCGAGCTTCTGGGCGTGCTCGTCCACAGCGTCGAGATGATAAAGGACCAGCGGCTGCGGCCCTTCTACGCCGGAACGGTCCACGGGACGCCCGACAGGGGCCGTCCGAAACTTGCCATCTACTGGCGCTCGGCCAACACGATGCCGGCGATCTCGGCGAATCTCGGTGGTCTCCAGAGACTCTTCGATACGGCCGGCATGGAGAGCCTTCTGCCAGCCGACAGCCGCTCGATCGCCGGTTCCATCGATTTCCTCTTCAAGGCTCTGATCGCCGCTACGGACGGTATCGAAGGGCCGATCGAGGACGCGCTTGCCGACGAGAAGCAGCGCGCCAAGCTGGATTTCATCGCGCTCAACACGGCCGATCTGCTCGACCGGCTCAATCGCGAATTCGGCGGTTCGATCGGCCTCGGCGCCGGATTCTCCTTCGCCGACGGCGACTGACACGGGAACGTGAAAACGCTGCGGAACCCGATGGTTGACAAGCAGGGCATTTCGGAGCAAAGCGCATCCATGGCCGCCTGCGCGGACATGTCTCACCAACAAGGATCAACTCAAGATGAACCCCGACAGTCGAAGTCGAGCCTTCATGCTCACGGCCGTCCGGACCTGATTTGATCAGGGCTCCGCCGGTCGGATGACTCGGCCCCATGGAGCCTGAAATGCTGCGCATCTACAAAAGCCAGAACAGCCGACTTGTGCACGTCGACCTCCTCGACGGCCTGGCATGCCAGGAACCGGTGATCTGGTTCGATCTCTTCAATCCGTCGAGCGAAGAAACGCGCCTTGTCGAGGAGCGCCTCGGCATTGCCATTCCGACCCGTGACGAGATGCAGGAAATCGAGCTTTCCGACCGGCTTTACCAGGAGGACGGCGCCGAGTTCATGACGATGACGGCGACCGCCAAACTCGACAGCGATTACCCGGCCAAGGTGCCCGTCACCTTCATCCTCAAAGGCGCGACCCTCGTGACGGTCCGCCATGCGGAGCCGAAGCCGTTCCAGGTCTATGCCAACCGCATCATGAAGCCGAACGGCGCGGCGTGCGAGACGGGAGAGCTCGTGATGCTCGGCCTGCTCGAGGCGATGATCGACCGTACGGCGGATGCTCTGGAGCGCGCAGGCAACGACGTCGATCAGATCTCACGGGAGGTCTTCCGCAAGTCGAACGCCAGCGCCACCAAGAAGACGCGCGACCTGCAGTCGCTGATCGAGCAGATCGGCCAGAAGGGCGACCTGCTGACCGTCATCCGCGAAAGCCTCGTCAGCATTGGCAGGCTCGTCGCCTATCACGTCGCCATTGAGGGGTCCACGCACCGCAAGGGGGCCAAGGAGAGCCGGCAGCGGATAAAGCTCGTTCAGCGCGACGCGGCATCCCTCGGAGACCACGCGCTGTTCCTGTCGAACAAGATCAATTTCCTGCTCGACGCGACGCTGGGGCTCATCAACCTCGAACAGAACCAGATCATCAAGATCTTCTCGGTCGCCGCCGTCGTGTTTCTGCCGCCGACCCTGGTCGCCTCGATTTACGGGATGAACTTCGAGGTGATGCCGGAACTCACCTGGCGTTTCGGCTATCCCTATGCGCTGATGCTGATGGTCGCCTCGGCCCTGTTGCCGTATGTCTATTTCAAACGGCGAGGTTGGCTGTGATAGCGGAGTGACCTCGCTCGTTGCAGGAATTCGACCGTTGCAGGAAATCGCATGAAGACCAATACCCTCATCGACCGCCGCAGCTTCGTCAAAATGGCGGGTGCCGCGTGGGTGGCCGCCCTTGCCCCCCGGGGCGCCTTCGCACTCGAAAGGGCCGATGCCGTCTTCGCCTCGGCCTTCATGGCGCAGGACGGCAGCTACGGTGTCGCGACGCTCACGGAAACGGGCGAGATCGTGGAGCGCAGGCTGCTGCCGGCGCGCGCGCACGGCATGACCTTCTCCCCGGTAAGCCGGCGCGCGGTCGCCTTTGCCCGGCGGCCGGGCACCTATGCCATGATCTTTGCGCCGGACGGCACCGCCAAGCCGGTCGTCATCACCTCCGCCGAGGGCCGCCACTTCTTCGGCCATGGCTGCTTCTCGGCCGACGGCCGGCTGCTCTATGCGACCGAAAACGACTTCTCCGCCAATCGCGGCATGGTCGGCATCTATGACGGCCGCCGGGATTTTACCCGGATCGGCGAGTTTCCGACTTACGGCATCGGCCCGCACGACATGACGCTTGCCGCCGACGGACGCACGCTCGCAATAGCCAATGGCGGCATCGAGACCCACCCCGATTTCGGCCGCACCAAGCTCAATCTCGACCGCATGGAGCCGAGCCTCGCACTCGTGGACGCCGCGACGGGGGCGCTCATCGAGAAGCATGTGCTGCCGCCTCATCTCAATCGCCTTTCGACCCGACATGTCGACATCGGCGCCGACGGACGTGTCTGGTTCGCCTGCCAGTACGAAGGTGCGCGCAACGACCTTCCGCCGCTGGTCGGGCACTTCGCCAAGGGCGAGGACCTGACCTTCGTAGACCTGCCGGAACGAACGACCGCGGCGCTCGCCAATTACGTCGGCGCTATCGCGGTCAACCGCCAGGAAGGGCTCGTCGGCCTCACCTCTCCCAAGGGCAACGTCGCGGTGACCCTCAACGCCAAAACCGGTGCCGTCCTCAAGGAGGAACCGGTTGCGGACGCAGCGGGCATTGCCGCCGCGAAGCACGGTTTCGCCGTCTCCTCCTACCGCGGCCTATTCGAGGAGCGGGGAAGCCCCGTTGCCTGGGATCAGCACATAGTCCGGCTGACCGCGGATCAGATAGACGCGTCTCCGAAGTCGGAGAGCGCCGTGAGATCGTCCCAGCGATAGGCCACCTGATCCAGGCTTTCTCTGCCGACGCTGACCCGGCCCTCGCCGACGGCGCGGGCACCGAGCCGCTCATAGAATACCCGGTTGGGGTTACCCTTCAGCACCCAGGCAAAAAGCGACGATCCTCCTGTATCGCGGCAATGGCCGGCGACGCTGCGCACCAGCGCGGAGCCGAGGCCTGCGCCATGGAACTCCGGCAGAAGATAGAGTTCGTAGAGCTCCCGGTCGAATGCTGGCGGCATTCCCCTTGCCTTGCCGCAATTTGCAAAGCCGATCACCCGGTCGTCGGTCATGTCGGCCGCGACCATGATGAAGCTGCCCGGAAGACGCATGCGCCGCGCATGCCGTATCGCCTGGTCCTCGACGGTCATGGCATCGAGATAGGCGTCGGATATGATGCCGCGAAACGTCGCGCGCCAGGTCCTGACCAGGACCGACGCGATCGTCATGAGGTCGTCGGGCACGGCCGGGCGGATTTCGATGCGCCGGAAGCTTTTCATAGACCACATATAGGTGGCGCCGCTTCGCCGCCAAACGGTGCAGCGACTGGAAATCGCCGCCCCCGGCTCCATTTAGCACGCATGAACAGAACCCTCGCGCATGTCCTTTTCGTCGTTGCCGTTCTCGGCCTCGGCCTCGCCATCGGCTACATCAACATCCCCGACGCATGGTATCGGTCGCTGGCAAAGCCGAGCTTCACGCCGCCGAACTGGGTCTTCGCTCCGGCCTGGTCGATCCTTTACGTGATGATCGGAATTGCCGGTGCCCGCAGCTTTCTCGATCATCGCGGCCACTCCGTCCTGTGGCCGCTGTGGCTCACCCAGATGATCCTGAACTTTCTCTGGTCGCCGCTGTTTTTCGGGCTGCACCAGATCGCTGCCGCGCTGGTCGTCATCTTCGCCCTGTTCGCGTCCATCGTGGCATTCATCCTCGCAAGCCTGCGCAAGGACCGGATTTCGGCTCTGCTGTTTGTGCCCTACCTTGCATGGGTGGCCTTCGCGACCCTGCTCAACGGTTCGATTTTCCTCATGAATTGAGCTTGCCGGGCCGCAGCCGGCGTGCCAGTCTCCGGGAAAATCCGGGCGGCGTTGTCCGGGGAATCAAGGCAAACCGACACATGGACGAAAGCGATCCTCACGACTTCAGGAAGCGCATCCGGGAAAGCTTCAGACGGCAGGCCGCGATGCGCACGATCGGAGCCGAACTCACGCGCGTCGAACCGGGGACCGTCGAGATCGAGCTTTCCTTCGATCCCAAGCTGACTCAGCAGCACGGCCTTCTGCATGCCGGCGTAATTTCCGCCGCGCTCGATGCGGCGGGTACCTATGCCGGCTATTCGGTGATCGACCCCGACGCATCGCTGCTGACGATCGAGTTCAAGGTCAATCTGCTTTCGCCCGGACGGGGCGAGCGCTTCCTCTTTCGCGGCGAGGTGACGAAGCCCGGCACGACGATCATCGTCTCGGACGGGCGGGCCTATGCGGTCAGGTCCGACGGACCGGCCAAGCTCATCGCCTCGATGACAGGCACGATGATGGTGGTGCGCGGACGCGAGGGGATCGAAGGATGAGCTTCGAACTCAAGCCGGTAGCGGGGCGCACTATTCTCTATGTCATGGCTGTGGACGCCGAGTACGGTCCCTCCCTCCGTGCCAGGATCGCACCGCTGATGACGGGCGTCGGTCCGGTCGAGGCGGCCGTCAGCCTGACCAGGGCGCTTGCGGAGCTCCACGCCGGAGGCAGCCTGCCGGACCTCGTCGTCTCGCTCGGCTCGGCCGGGTCCGCGACGCTCGAACAGACCGAAATCTACCAGGCGGTCTCGGTCGCCTACCGCGACATGGACGCCTCGCCCCTCGGCTTCGAGAAGGGCGCGACGCCCTTCCTGGATCTGCCAGCCGTCGTTAAACTGCCGCTCAGCATTCCCGGCGTGAAGAAGGCGCGGCTCTCGACCGGCGCCAACATCGTCTCCGGCAGGACCTATGACGAGATCGACGCCGACATGGTCGAGATGGAGACCTTTGCGATCCTGCGCGCCTGCCAGTCGTATGGCGTGCCGCTCATCGGGCTGCGCGGCATTTCGGACGGGAAGGCGGAGCTGAAGCATGTCGGCGACTGGACGGAATACCTGAACGTGATAGACGAGAAGCTCGCAGCCACCATCGACCGGCTCGAGGCGGCGCTGGAGGGGGGCGAAATCCGGCTCTGAGCCTTCCGCCCAGGCGCCTGATTGTCCGGGTGCAATGTTATCGTTGCGCCAAAGGCGGGCTTTCATTAAAGGCTCGCCATGATCAAGCTTGCTTGAAGGCCCGCTATGACCCAGACAGCCCATCCCGACACCGTCCTGATCGTCGACTTCGGCAGCCAGGTGACGCAGCTCATCGCCCGGCGCGTACGCGAATCCGGCGTCTATTGCGAGATCGTGCCGTTCCAGTCTGCCGAGGAAGGCTTCAACCGGCTGAAGCCGAAGGCGGTGATCCTGTCCGGCAGCCCGGCTTCGACCCTCGACATCGGCTCGCCCCGCGCGCCTTCCGTCATCTTCGACAGCGGCCTGCCGGTCTTCGGCATCTGCTACGGCCAGCAGACCATGTGCGCCCAGCTCGGGGGGAAGGTCGAGAGCGGCCATCACCGCGAATTCGGACGGGCGTTCCTGGAAGTCGAGAAGGACTGCGCACTCTTCGACGGGCTCTGGTCGCTCGGCTCGCGCCACCAGGTGTGGATGTCGCATGGCGACCGGGTCACCGCATTGCCCGACGGCTTCGAAGTCGTCGCCACCTCTTCCAACGCACCCTTTGCCTTCATCGCCGACGAAAAGCGCAAATACTATGCCGTCCAGTTCCATCCGGAAGTCGTGCATACGCCCGACGGCGCAAAGCTCATCGCCAACTTCGTCCACAAGGTCGCCGGCATTACGGGGGACTGGACCATGTCGGCCTACCGCGCCAAGGCGGTCGAGGCGATCCGCAAGCAGGTCGGCGACAAGAAGGTCATCTGCGCGCTTTCCGGCGGCGTCGACTCGTCGGTGGCGGCCCTCCTTATCCACGAAGCGGTCGGCGACCAGCTCACCTGCATCCTCGTCGATCATGGTCTGATGCGAAAGGACGAGGCGGCGAACGTCGTCGCCATGTTCCAGGAGCATTACAACCTTCATCTGCTCCACATCGACGCCTCCGATCGCTTCATCGGCGAACTCGAAGGCGTCAGCGACCCGGAAACGAAGCGCAAGATCATCGGACGTCTCTTCATCGAGGTTTTCGAGAAAGAGGCCAAGAAGCTGGGCGGCGCCGACTTCCTCGCCCAGGGCACGCTCTACCCTGACGTCATCGAAAGCGTCTCCTTCACCGGCGGTCCCTCGGTGACGATCAAATCGCATCACAATGTCGGCGGCCTGCCGGAGCGCATGAACATGCAGCTCGTCGAGCCGCTGCGCGAGCTCTTCAAGGACGAAGTCCGCGTGCTCGGTCGCGAACTCGGCCTGCCCGAAAGCTTCATCGGCCGCCATCCCTTCCCCGGCCCAGGCCTCGCGATCCGCTGCCCCGGCGGCATCACGCGCGAGAAGCTGGAAATCCTGCGCGAAGCGGACGCGATCTATCTCGACGAGATCCGCAAGGCGGGCCTCTATGACGCCATCTGGCAGGCCTTCGCCGTGCTGCTTCCCGTGCAGACGGTCGGCGTCATGGGCGACGGGCGCACCTACGAATTCGTCTGCGCGCTGCGTGCGGTCACCTCCGTCGACGGCATGACCGCCGACTTCTACCACTACGACATGGAATTCCTCGGCCGCGCCGCCACCCGCATCATCAACGAGGTCCGCGGCATCAACCGCGTCGTCTACGACGTCACCTCCAAGCCGCCGGGCACGATCGAGTGGGAGTGAGGAAACGGCGGCGATCGGCGGCTACAGCGTAGAATATCGTAGAAAAGGCGGGAAAATCAGAGGTTCGGCTGATCATGAAGTTTCGGTCGTTTGGCCATTTCGATTGCATAGCAGTGCGTGCAGCCGGCAGTGACGATCGAACTTCCTGCCACAGGGTTCCAAGTGGAATCCGTCCACTCTATTTGAGTTTCAGCCATCAGATCCCCCACGCATTCGTCCGACCGGCGCTGCATTAGATCGCTCCGCGCATAGGATTGAGGATCTCAACTCCGGCAAAATCCCTTTCATTATCTGTTACTACCACGCAGTCGTTTGCGCCGGCGACAGCAGCGATGATCATGTCGAGCCCGCTGCGCGGCTTACCGGCCGCTTTGCCCGCCGCCATTAGCTGCGCCCAGATCAGACCTGCTTTGGCGTCGAACGACAGGATGCGGCCAGCAAACAGAGCCTGAGGCCCTTCAGGCCCAGAGAACCACTTATCGAGGACCTCGCGCTTCTTGCCTTGTGGCTTCTCCAAAATTCCGCGGCGAATTTCTGCCACCGTCAGTGACGCAATGAAGAGATTCTCATCGCGTTGCGCCGACATCCACGCCAGTAGCGAGTCAGATGGCTGCGGTCTAACAACATTGCTGATGATGTTGGTGTCCAGCAGATAGCGCGTCACAGATCGACCTTACGTCCCTCTTCACGGGGGCGGGAAAGATCGAGTTCCCCACCCACCAGTGGCGAACGCCGCAGGGCCGCGAGGATGCCGCCACGCTTCGGGGGATCGCCTGCGATCGATTTGCTAACCGTTGCGCGAAGCTCTGAAGCTTCAGGCGTATCCTCGGCTAGGCGTCTGGCTAGCGATCGGATGAGGTCGCGATCAGTGTTCCGGCCGAGCACTTCGAAGCGTGCAAGGCCGCGCTCACCAAGGCGAGAGCGATAATTCTGGATGGCGCGCTTCTGTGAACTTCCCATGATCCGCTCCGATATTTCCAGTAATATAGCCAGAATTCGGGCGTATAGCAAGGTCGCGCGGTCGGTGGACGGTCTGGTCGCGGCGCAGTGGTATCGTCGCTAATCGTGTGATACGCCTTGTTTGACGGTACTTTATGCGAAAGCGAAGGCACGATTTTCGCAAATGGCCCCAAAATCCAATGATTTCAAAAGCGCCGTTTTTTGACGGTCCACATGACGGTATTTCGGAGAGCGAAAAAATAATTTTTCAAGGGAAAAACAATGACTTAAGTCAGAGATCAACAATCGAGTGGGAGTCATTTTGCCCATCCGGCGATGTGAAAAATAATCAAAACCGTCCTCCACCTTGTTCACGTGAGGCTTTAATTTAATCTGGATGTCATGCGCCGCTCGGAGATCGACAGTCAAAACCGCTATCTGCTCAAACTGCAGCATGATTACCGCCTGGCGGCGGACATCGTCGCCCGCGCCTGGGCCGGGTTCCCTGAAGTTCAGGCGATCTCCGTCATCGGCTCGGTTGCAAAGCCGCTCTGGAAGGAGGTCCCTCGCTTCAGGGGTTTCCGCAGCAGCGGCATCGAGGTCTGGCACGAATGCAGTGATCTCGACATGGCGCTCTGGCTCGACACGCAAGAGCGCCTCACCGAACTGAGCAAGGCATGCGCCCGCTCCTTGCGAGAGGCATTCGAATCCGGAGCCGGCATGAGTGTTCCGGGCAACAAGGTCGATACCTTCCTGTTCGAGCCGGGAAGTGATCGCTATCTCGGTCGCCTCTGCCGCTTCAACGAGTGTCCCAAGGGCAAACTCGATTGCCTTACGCCCGGTTGCGGTGCGATTCCATTCAACAAGACCATTCCCGGGTTCACGCCCGGGGCCGATCTGCTGGCGCCGGCGCGATATGCGATGCTCTACAAGCGCGGCGTCGGCGTGCTGCGCTCGGCTCTTGACCTTCCGACGGTCGATGAGGATTGAGATCGGCGGCAGCTAGGGTCTACAGCCGTCGTCGGGCTTGCAATACGGCAATGCCAAGTCTCATAACCGGTTTTCGAGTTTGAGGACGAAACGAGTGGACATTTCCGAAATCATCTTCGCCGGCGATACGCCGGGCATCGAGTGGCGGCTGCCGGTGTTCCGGTTCAAGGGGGCAAACGGCGCAGCGCCGCGGACCTATATCCAGGCGGCGCTCCATGCCAACGAGCTGCCGGGAACGGCCCTTCTTCATTTCCTGCTCGAACGGCTCCGCCAGGCGGAGAATGACGGCGCCGTTCTCGGGGATATCACCATCGTTCCGCAGGCAAATCCGATCGGCGCGGCGCAGTCGCATTTCGGCGAACTGCAGGGCCGCTTCGATCTGGGCTCCCGCACCAATTTCAACCGGGATTTCCCCCTGATCTCCCTTGGCGAGCGTGACGGTCTGCTTGAAGGGCCGGACCGTTACTCGGCCGTCGATCGGCTGAAGCGGCACCTTCTTCATATGGCGCTCGGCGCGGACCTGGTGCTCGACCTCCATTGCGACGACGAGGGGCTGCAATATGCCTATATCGACGAGGCATTCTGGCCGGAGGCCGCCGACCTTGCAGCGGCCCTCGACATGGAGGCGGTGTTCCTTTCCGACGGGCAAAGCTCGGCCTTCGAGGAGGCGGTCGCCCATGCATGGAAGCACGAGAGCGAAGGCGAGCGCAGGACTGCCCTGCCCGGCCGCCTGTCGGTGACCGTGGAATTGCGCGGCACGCGCGACGTCTATCCGGAAATTGCGCGAAAGGACGCCGAAAGCATGTTTCGCTTTCTTGCCGGCCGCGGAGTCGTTGCGAGCACCGGCGTCGGCCTTCCGGCTTTTGCCGGCAAAGCCGTGCCGCTCGACAATATCGAGATGATCCGCGCACCGGAGGCCGGTGCGGTCCTCTTCCACCGCAATATCGGCGACAGCGTCGAGGCCGGAGAACTGCTGGCGACCATCCTGGTCCGCCCCGGCGTGCCGGGCGGCACCGTCGAGGTTCGGGCGCCGCAGGATGGGCTCATCGTCACGCGCGTCTCCACCCGTCTCGCCCGCCGCCGGTCCGACCTGATGAAGATCGCCTGCGCCGGGCCTTCGCGTGCGGCGCGCAAGCCGGGGACGCTGGAGGCCTGAACCCGCCGTTTCGACCAGTCGCGGTGCGGAACCGCTTGCCTTTCCGCCTGTGGGAAACGACTATGATTCGATCCACTGCTCCACAAGGAATACCGGATGTTCGACGCCCTCGCCCGCCAAGCCGACGATCCCTTGCTGGCCCTGATCGGCCTGTTCAGAAAGGATGAGCGCCCTGGAAAGGTCGATCTCGGCGTTGGTGTCTATCGCGACGAGACCGGACGCACGCCGATCTTCCGGGCCGTCAAGGCGGCGGAAAAGCGGCTTCTCGAGACACAGGACAGCAAGGCCTATATCGGCCCCGAAGGCGACCTCGTCTTCCTCGATCGGCTATGGGAACTCGTCGGCGGCGACACGATCGAGCGGAGCCACGTTGCGGGCGTCCAGACGCCCGGCGGCTCCGGCGCACTCCGCCTGGCGGCTGACCTCATTGCGCGCATGGGCGGCCGAGGCATCTGGCTCGGGCTGCCGAGCTGGCCGAACCACGCGCCGATCTTCAAGGCGGCCGGGCTCGATATCGCCACCTACGACTTCTTCGACATTCCGTCGCAGTCGGTAATCTTCGATAACCTCGTGAGCGCTCTGGAAGGTGCCGCACCCGGCGACGCCGTGCTGCTGCATGCAAGCTGCCACAACCCGACCGGTGGCGTCCTGAGCGAAGCGCAATGGATGGAAATCGCCGCCCTGGTCGCCGAGCGCGGCCTGCTGCCGCTCGTCGACCTCGCCTATCAGGGCTTCGGCCGCGGGCTCGACCAGGATGTCGCGGGCCTCAGGCATCTTCTCGGCGTCGTCCCGGAAGCGCTCGTCGCGGTTTCCTGCTCGAAGTCCTTCGGGCTTTATCGCGAGCGCACGGGCGCGATCTTCGCGCGGACCAGCTCTTCTGCGTCGGCGGACAGGGTGCGCTCAAACCTCGCGGGCCTCGCCCGCACCAGCTATTCCATGCCGCCGGATCACGGCGCAGCGGTGGTGCGGACGATCCTTGACGACCCGGACCTCAGGCGCGACTGGGCGGAGGAGCTCGAGTCGATGCGGCTCAGGATGACCGGCCTGCGGCGATCGCTTTCCGAGGGACTCCGCACCCGCTGGCAGAGCCTCGGCGCGGTCGCCGATCAGGAGGGCATGTTTTCCATGCTGCCGCTTTCCGAAGCGGAAGTGATGCGGCTGAGGACCGAGCACGGCATCTATATGCCGGCATCCGGCCGCATCAACATCGCCGGGCTCAAGACGGCGGAAGCCGCCGAGGTTGCCGGCAAGTTCACCAGTCTCTGATCTCTTGTCTTATGCTCCGGGCCTTTTCCGACGCGCGGCGCCCGGCTATGTCCTCCCGCATCTGGAAGTACGGAGAGATTCGGCATGACGGTTACGATCTACGGCATCAAGAACTGCGATACGATGAAGAAGGCGCGGAACTGGCTCGACAGCCGCGGCACTTCCTACGATTTCCACGACTACAAGGCGGAAGGCATCGATCGCGCGCGACTCGAGCGCTGGTGCGCCGAACTCGGTTGGGAGACGCTGCTCAACCGCTCGGGCACCACTTTCCGCAAGCTGGATGAGGCCGACAAGCGGGACCTGACGGCCGACAAGGCGATCGCGCTGATGCTCGAGCAGCCGTCGATGATCAAGCGCCCGGTGTTCGAGGCCCAGGGCAGGCTGCTCGTCGGCTTCAAGCCGGAACTCTACGAAGCCGCGTTCGGGGCTTAGACCATGTCGAAGACGACCCGGGCGACGCAGGCTCTCGCAAAGGCCGGCGTCATCTTCACCGTTCACAGCTATGACTACGATCCCGGTGCCGAACGCGTCGGACTGCAGGCGGCGGAGGCGCTCGGCGAAGACCCTTCCCGCGTGCTGAAGACGCTGATGGCCGAGGTGGACGGCAAGCCGGTCTGCTGCATCGTGCCCTCGGACCGGGAGGTGAGCATGAAGAAGCTCGCCGCAGCCTTCGGCGGCAAGTCGGCAAGCATGATGAAGCCGGCGGACGCCGAGCGGCTCACCGGCTATCACGTCGGCGGCATCAGCCCCTTCGGGCAAAGGAAGACCGTTCCGGCCGCAATCGAGGAAGCGGCGCTTGCCGAAGAACTGGTGTTCATCAATGGCGGGCAAAGAGGTCTGCAGGTACGGCTTGCACCGAAGGACGCGCAGGCCGTGTTGCGGGCAGTCGCCGCGCCTTTGATCGCCTGATCTCTGCGCAGAAGAAGGGCGCGCGTCAGCCGAGTCTCGAAAGCAGCGTCGCGAGCTCGCGTGCCTCTCCTTCGCTCAGTTTCGCGCCGACATGGCGCGCGATCGAAGGCGCATAGGTTTGCCACATGCGCTTCCGGGTGTCCCGCCCCTTCTCGGTCACCACGACCCAGCAGCCGCGCGCGTCCTCGTCGAAGGCCTTCCGCTGCACGAGCCCTTCCCTCTCCAGCCGGTCGATCAGGCGCGAAAGATTGTACTGGGCAAGCAGCGTGCGCGCCTCGATCTCGAAGGGCCGCAGTCTCCCGCCATCCGCCTTCACCAGTTCCCACAGCACGTCGTACCACGCCAGCGGCGGCAGGGCCGCCTCCTTGAAATCCTTTTCGATGGCGGATAGCAGGCGCTGCTGTGCCCGCATCAGACCGATCCATGCAAGGGTAGCGGCCTCGGTCGGCTCGCTGCGTTCCGTCTTCTTCATGCTCATAGATGCAGTTACATCTATCTTGACCCATTTGGCAAGACAAGTTATATGCAGATGCATCTAAATCGAACCGGGAGCGACCGATGACCGCGCAACTCACCCTGATCAGCCACCATCTCTGCCCCTATGTGCAACGCGCCGCGATCGCGCATGCGGAAAAGGGCGTGCCCTTCCAACGCGTCAATATCGATCTCGCCGACAAGCCGGACTGGTTCCTGAGGATTTCACCGCTCGGCAAGGTGCCGCTGCTGCGCATTCCGCAAAGCGGGAGCGAAGCGATCCTCTTCGAGAGCAGCGTCATCTGCGAGTATCTGGAGGAGACGCAGACCGGACCGAAGCTTCATCCCGCCGATCCGTTGCTGCGCGCGCGCCATCGCGGCTGGATGGAGTTCGGCTCTTCCATCCTTGCCGATCTCTGGGTCTACGAAACGACCCAGGACCCCGCGGCACTGGAGGCCAAGCGCAAGGTCCTCCAGGCGAAATTCGCGACCATGGAGGCGGAGCTTGCCGAGGGTCCGTATTTTGCAGGCGGCCGCTTCAGCCTCGTAGATGCGGTCTTTGCGCCGATCTTCCGCTATTTCGACGTGTTCGATCAGATCTCCGACCGCGGCATCTTCAAGGACCTGCCGCGCGTCATCGCCTGGCGCGAGGCGCTGGCCCGGAGGCCGAGCGTGAAAGCCGCAGTGGGCGAGGACTATCCGCAACGGCTGATGGCGTTCCTCGAGCAGCACCAAGCGGCGTTGCTCGACACCGGAAGAGTGGCGGCCTGAAGAACCCTTCTGTTTTCCGCGGAACCGGTCTAAAACCGCTGACATCCGCAAGAAGACGAGCAGGAGCCGCCATGAACGCCCCCCTCCAATCCACGAGGAATCCAATCGATCCCGTCAAGCTCGAAAAGCTCGCCGAGGTCGCCATCAAGATCGGTCTGCAATTGCAGAAGGGTCAGGACCTGGTGATGACCGCGCCGATTGCGGCGCTGCCGCTCGTGCGTCTCATCACCAAGCACGCCTATATGGCAGGCGCCGGACTGGTGACGACCTTCTACGCCGACGAGGAAGCGACGCTTGCCCGCTATGCCCATGCGCCCGACGAGAGCTTCGACCGCGCCAGCGACTGGCTCTATGAAGGCATGGCCAAAGCCTATGCCGGAGGAGCTGCGCGCCTGGCCATCGCCGGCGACAACCCGATGCTGCTTTCGGCTCAGGACCCGGCGAAGGTCGCCCGCGCCAACAAGGCGAACTCGATCGCCTACAAGCCGGCGCTCGAGAAGATCTCCAATTTCGACATCAACTGGAACATCGTCTCCTATCCGAACCCCTCCTGGGCGAAGCAGATGTTCCCGGACGATCCGGAAGCGGCCGCCGTCGAAAAACTCGCAAACGCCATCTTCGCAGCGTCGCGGGTCGACGTCGACGATCCGATCGCCGCATGGAAGGACCATAATGCCGAGCTGCACCGGCGCTCGGCCTGGCTGAACGGAGAGCGCTTCGCCGCCCTGCATTTCACCGGGCCCGGCACCGACCTCACCGTCGGACTCGCCGATGGGCATGAGTGGCACGGCGGCGCCTCGGTCGCCAAGAACGGCATCACCTGCAATCCGAACATCCCGACCGAGGAGGTGTTTACGACGCCGCACGCGCTGCGCGTCGAAGGCCATGTTTCGAGCACCAAACCGCTCTCCCACCAAGGCACGCTGATCGACAATATTCAGGTGCGTTTCGAAGCCGGCCGGATCGTCGAGGCCAAGGCTTCGCGGGGCGAAGAGGTGCTGAACAAGGTGCTCGATACCGACGAGGGCGCCCGGCGGCTCGGCGAAGTGGCGCTGGTGCCTCATTCCTCGCCGATTTCGGCCAGCGGCATCCTCTTCTACAACACGCTCTTCGACGAGAACGCCTCCTGCCACATCGCGCTCGGCCAGTGCTATTCGAAGTGCTTCCTCGACGGTGCAAGCCTCAGCCAGGAGCAGATCCGCGCCCAGGGCGGCAATTCGAGCCTGATCCACATCGACTGGATGATCGGCTCCGGCAAAGTGGACATCGACGGCGTGCGCCTCGATGGCAGCCGTGTGCCCGTCATGCGCAAGGGCGAGTGGGCCTGATCGTTTTGCGGCATGGCGGTGCCCCTCATCCGCCTGCCGCACCTTCTTCCTGCGGACGGGGCGAAGCAGACTCGCGGCAGCGTATCATCGCGGACATCCGCTCTCTCCGCTTGCGGGGAGAAGGTCGGTCCTCTGGTTAAACCCGAAGAGAGGGCGCGGATGCCGCGCGGTGCGTCGCCTGTGCATACTGGCTCATCCACACGCTTGCGAAGACGGTTGCGATCCCAAGCACCTGCACCGCCGTCAGCTGCTGATCGAGTACGGTCCAGCCGATGAGGATCGCGACGACCGGGCTCAAGAAGCCGAGCGGCGAAACCTGGGAGGGTTCGAGCCGCGATAACCCGCGGAACCAGAGCAGGTAGGTGAAGGCCGTGCCGATCAGGCCGAGATAGATAAAACCCAGAATATTCGCTTCAGTGAGCGATGGCAAAGAGGGTTCCAGCAGGAAGGCGACCGGCACCAGAAGCAGTCCGCCGGCCGCCAATTGCCAGGCGGTGAAGGTGAGCGGCGAGACCGGCGGCGTCCAGTGTCGGCTCAGCACCGTGCCGAATGCCATGGAGATGGCGCCTGCCAAGCCAGCCGCGACGCCCACCGGATCCAGCGCCGCTTTCGGCGTCAGCACCAGGAGCGCGACCCCCGCCATGCCGGCAACGCCGGCAACGACGCTCAAGGCACGGGCCGGCGAGCCGAGAACGATGCGCGACAGGACGATCACGATCAACGGCTGAATGGCTCCGACGGTTGCGGCGACACCGCCGGGCAGCCGGTAGGCGGAAACGAAAAGCATCGTCTGAAAGAACGAGAAGTTGAGCGCGCCGAGCACGAAACTGCGCGCCAGCCATACACCCGTCGGCATTTGCCGGACGACAAGCAGCAGCAGCCCTGCCGGAAGCGCCCTGAGCATTGCGACCGTGACCGGGTAACCCGCCGGCAGAAATTCCGTTGTGACCAGATAGGTACTGCCCCATATGGCCGGCGCTATAGCCGTGAGCAGAATATCGGAGCTGCGGATACCCATATCTTCACCTCAAGAATCTCTACGTCAAGATAACTCTAATCCAATTTATCTTGACGTCAAGATACATGGTGGCTACGACTTCAGGAAGGATGAAGCGTTCACTCCGATCGCTGGAGCATTCCAACGTTTCATAGAAAGGACGGAAACCGTTACACGCTTTTCCTGGAAGTACTCTAATGCAGACGGATATGGATCACGTAGACAAAATCCTGGCGCAGTGGCGCAGAGAGCGGCCGGAGCTCGATGTGACGGCCATGGGTCTGCTCGGCCGACTATCGCGGCTCCGGGCCCATCTCGCTCGCGAGGTGGAAAGCACCCTTGCCGAACACGGCCTGAACTCGGCGAGTTTCGACGTGCTCGCAACGCTGCGGCGCTCCGGCCCGCCCTTCCGGCTCTCGCCGGGGGATCTGTTGGGAACGACGATGGTCACCTCCGGCACGATGACCAACCGCATCGACCAGCTCGAGAAAGCCGGGCTTGTCGAGCGCCTGGACAATCCGGAAGACCGGCGCGGCGTCCTCATCGCCCTGACGCCGCAGGGCCTCAAGCGCGTGGACGCCGCAGTCACTGACCATGTCGCCAACCAGCAGCGCCTCGTTGCAGGCCTCGAACCCGACGAACGGGAGGCTCTGGACGCGCTGCTCAGGAAATTCCTCGCGGTCTTCGAATAGGTTGCCGGTCAGATCCGGCTCACCAGAGCCCTCACACGCTCGAGATGGCGCTTCCGCTTCGCCTCCGTCGCCCGATCCATGTCGTGCAGAGTGAGCATGCGGAAGTCCAGCCCCTTGCCGCAGAAGGCGGCGATGCCGCGCTTCAGCAGCCGCCGCACCGGATTTCCCATGTAGAGATGCACGACCCACCAGGGGGACCCGGTACTGGTCAGCGCCCAGAACAGCTTGATGTTGCCGAGGCGAGGAATGATACGGCCGCCCGCCGCATCATGGTCGAAAGCGACCCCGGGCGCAAAGACGCGATCGAAGAAACCTTTGAGGATCGCCGGGAAATTGAACCACCATTGCGGAAAGACGAGTACGAGTCCGTCCGCAGCCCGCAGCCGCTCGACCCAGCGGGAGACCCCGGAGGCGTCGTAACCTTTATCGAAATAGCTGCCCCGCTCGGCCACGGTCAGCCGCGGATCGAATCCTTCGCGATAAAGGTCGAGCAGATCGACCGTATGGCCTTTGGCCTCGAGCGTCTCCCTGGCCACGCGCGCGACACTCGCAGCGAAGCTCTCTTCGAGCGGATGGGCGAGCACCATCAGGATATGCATCAGAAGAGGCTGCCCTGCTTCGTCGGCTCGCCGGAGCGCGCAGGCCGCTTCTTCGGCGACTGCGGCGGAGTGCCGTCCTCGCCGGCGACTGCCGCCACGCGGCCATCGGCGAATTCCAGCGAAAGCGCCATCCCGGGATGCACGGCAGCCGCCTGTTTCACCGGCTCGCCCGCGGCATCGCGCACCAGCGCGAAGCCGCGCTGCAGAACGCTGTGATAGGAGAGCGACTGCAGCACGCGATCCTGCGCCGAAAGCGCGCTTTTCATCCTGCGCAGATCGGCGGCGATTGCCGCATCCCCACGCTTGCTCAGGCTGGAGACGCGATCCGATGCGCGATGAATCTGGCCGATCAGCCGTGACGGCAGAACACGGAGCGAGGCATCGGCGGACGAAATGCGCTGAGCGCCACGTTGAAGCTTACGCTCGACGATGCGCTCGGCCCGGTTTACGGCATCTAAGACGCGCTGGCGCCGATCGACGATCCTTGCCATCAGGAGCTCCGGCCGGAGATGGGCCGCATTGCGCTCGAAGCTTCGCCGCTTGTTGGCCGTGTTCATCTGCAGGCCACGGCCGAGTCCGGCGGCCGCTTCGTCGAAGCGACGCCGCGGCAGGGCGAGCAATTGGTCGAGCGAGGGCAGCGCCCGTGCAAGCGAACGCAGCGTCTGGCGGCGATTGTCCATCTGCCGCGCCGCGGCGCCCTTGAGCCGGGCTGCGAGACCGGCGAGCTGGGCCTCGAGATCGGCCTTCACCGGTACCGCCATCTCGGCCGCACCGGTCGGCGTCGGCGCCCGCTGGTCGGCCGCATGGTCGATCAGGGTCCAGTCCGTCTCGTGGCCGACGGCCGAGATCAGAGGGATGGCGGAAGCCGCCGCGGCGCGCACCATGGCCTCGTCGTTGAAGCACCAGAGATCCTCGAGGCTGCCGCCGCCGCGCGCGACGATCAGCACGTCGGGCCGAGGAATGGCGCCGCCCGGCTGCAGCGCATTGAAACCTTCGATCGCTGCCACGATCTCCTCGCAGGCGCCGTCGCCCTGCACGCGCACCGGCCAGACGGTGACATGGACCGGGAAACGGTCGGCAATGCGGTGCAGGATGTCGCGGATCACAGCCCCGGTCGGCGAGGTCACGACGCCGATGACCCTCGGCATGAAAGGCAGCGGCCGCTTGCGGCCCGCATCGAAAAGCCCTTCCGCGGCAAGCTTACGCTTGCGTTCCTCGATCAGCGCCATCAGCGCACCTGCACCCGCGGGCTCCAGCGAGTCGATGACGATCTGGTACTTGGACGAGCCGGGGAAAGTCGTGACCCGGCCGGTCGCGATGACCTCCATCCCCTCCTCCGGCCGGAACTTCAGCCGCGCGAAGGTACCCTTCCAGACGACCGCGTCGATGCGGGCGCGATCGTCCTTCAAGGCAAAATACGCATGGCCCGACGAATGCGGACCGCGATAGCCGGAAATCTCGCCCCGCACCCGGACATGCTCGAAGGTCTGCTCGATCGTGCGCTTGATCGAGCCGGACAGTTCCGACACCGAATATTCGGCGACGTTGGAGGGAGATTCGGAATCAAAGAACGAAGTCATGCGTCACTTGTAGCCGACAGCGCGGCGAAGATCAGCAGCAAGGCGCGTTTTTCTACATCGTTTCCCGTCCCGTGTGGAATGGTGAAAACGATCTGGAACAATTCAGGGAGAGTGTGCGGCTCTCCCGGTAGTGCTCTACTGGACGTCGCGCCCGACCTGCCCGAAGAAGCGCCGGGTCGCGTCGTCGGCCGGAAAGAAGGATTCGATCAGAACGCCCTCAACGAGCGCGTCCTGAGTCGAGCCGAAGGTCGAAAGCGTCGTGATGAAGCTGAGCGACGCTTCGCCGATGCGCAGTTCGATGGGCAGCACCGGCAAGCGGTCCGTCGCCGGGAAGTTGTCGATCGCCATTGCCACCGCCGGGTCGGCAACCAGCCTGTCCAGCCTTCGCTGCAATGGGCTGCGCGGACCCTGCAGCCACGCCTCCATGCGCACCCGCTGAACGAGATCGGCTGCGGCGGCTTCCCAATTGACCACGAGACCGCGGACCTTCTCCGCACCGAGAAAGCCGTCGAGGAAGTTCTCCCCCGGCTTGAACGGAACGCCCGTGGCACCGACAAGCGCCTCGAAAGCCGGATTGGTCAGCAGCACCGTATACTGATGGTCGAAAACGAGGCCCGGATAGGGATCGTGCCGGTCGAGCATCAGCCGGATGGCATGCGCGACAGCCGGAGGCATTGCATCGAGACCCGTCGCGGGCCGCGCCGCAACGCGCGGCCGGTAGCCCGCCGCGGTGAAGAGCGTGCCCTGTTCACGCGCGGGGACGTCGAGAACCGAGGCGAGCCGCAGGATCATTCCCTCGGACGGCTTGGAGCGGCCCGTCTCCAGAAACGAGAGATGGCGCGCGGAAATGCCCGCCGCCATTGCGAGATCGAGTTGGCTCATGCGGCGATGTCCTCGCCATTCCTTCAGGCGGCTGCCGAATTCCATCTTTATCTTCCCTGTTGCGGGGGCAGCGTCGCCCGAACGCGGCACAAAATCCATTACCTCGGAGGTAATTGGTTTAATGACCGCTCTGGTCCAGCATCTGCCCATCGACAACCGATGGAGACAGATATGTTCGACCTTTCCACCCGCTCTCTTCTCAACAAGACATTTCTCGCCGACGGCATCTTTTCGCTGATCGCCGGCTCGGCTCTCCTCACGGCAGCGCCACCGCTTGCGGCGGTCGTCAGTCCCGCCCTGTCGCCTGCGGTGATCATGGCGCTTGGCGCTGGGCTCCTCGTCTGGGGCGCCTTCCACCTTGCCGCCGCCAGAAAAGAAGGGCCGAGCGCCCTCGCAACGCGGATCAGCATCGCCGGCGACATACTCTGGCAGGTCGGAAGCCTGGCCATTCTTGCGTCTGCCTATTCGGCCTTGACGATCGCAGGAATGGCGCTGATCGTCGTGGCCATGGTGGGCGTCGCCGACTTTCTCTTCTTCAAGATGCGGGGCGCGTCTCAGGCGCGGCTGCTCCAGGCGGCATGAATGGACCGGCCCGGCGCAATGTGCGTCGGGCCGATCCTTTAGCTTCAGACGGGCTCCCAGCCGTCTTTTTCGCTGGCGCGGTAGATCGCGTCGATGAACATCTGGTTCAGGCGCGAGTTTTCCAGCGTCACCACGTCCTCCGCTTCACCTTTCGCAGCACGTGCGAAGGCCTCGGCCTCGAGCTTGTACTGACGCGCATCCTGGAAGCGGAAGAGCTGCGACTGGCCGTGGTTCTGGTTGGTCAATTCCACCTCTTCCCGACCGTAGCGATCGGCATTGAAGGGCGATTTCACCTCGATGTAGCCCTTGTCGCCGTGGAAGACCATGACCTGGCGGGCGGCGAGCTGTGTCGAGATATAGAAGCTCAGCTCGAAATCGCCGAAGTCGGCACGAACGCTCGAATAGATGTCGGTGCCGAATTCCGGATCGCGCTCGGTACTGGCCTGGACGCGCAGCGGCTCCCTGCCGGTCGAAAACCGGGTCGTGATTGCCGGATAGACGCCGATATCCGGCAGACCGCCGCCGCCGAGCGAGGGGACGTTGCGCATGTTGCCGGGATCGCGGTTGTAATAGGTGAAGGCGCCCTGGACATGCCTGAGGCGCCCGATGGCACCTTCCGAGATGAGCGAGCGCACCTTCCGCCAGACGGGGCTGTAGGTCACCATATAGGCTTCCGAGATCAGCACCCTGTTGCGCTCGCGCGCCGCGATCACGGCGTCGATCTCTTCGGCCTTGAGCGCCAGCGGCTTCTCGCAAAGCACATGCTTGCCGGCATCCGCCGCCTTGATCGCCCATTCGACATGTTGCGACGTCGGCAGCGGGATATAGACGGCGTCGATCGTGTCGGAGGCGAGCATCTCTTCATAGGAGCCGAAGGCATGCGGCACGGAGAAACGGTCGGCCATGGTCCTCGCCTTGGCGAGATCGCGGCTCGCGATCGCCGTGACGACGCAGTTCTCGGCGTCCTGGATGGCGGGTACGACGAGCTCGCGGCCGATCTTGGCCGTCGACAAAATTCCGAAACGCAGCATGAGGCAGACTCCTTTTCGTGCGCGCCGCAAAGGACGCGCGACATTCCCCTGGGTCAAAAGCTGCGCCGAGACTATCCCCGAGGTACGTACCTAGCAAGCCGTGGCGAGGTCAGAAAAACCACGAATGCCGGTGTCATTCGATGGCGAGCTGGCCTATGTTTTTGCCGCAATCCTCCCCATCGCAGCTTGTTTTCATCCAACCACATGGAGCGAAACCATGAAAATGCGCAGACTTGGCCGTACCGGCCTCTCGATTGCCCCGCTCGTCTTCGGCGGCAACGTCTTCGGCTGGACCGCGGATGAGAAAACGTCGTTCTCGCTTCTCGATGCCTTTTTCGATGCAGGTTTCAACGCCGTCGACACCGCCGACGTCTATTCCTCCTGGGCGCCGGGCAACAGAGGCGGCGAGTCGGAAACGATCATCGGCAAATGGCTGAAGCAATCCGGACGCTCGCGCGACAGCGCCGTCATCGTCACCAAGGTCGGTTCGGAGCTCGGACCCGACCGCAAGGGCCTCTCGCGGCGCTGGATCATGCAGGCAGTCGAGGAATCGCTGAAACGCCTGCAGACCGACTATATCGACCTCTATCTCTCCCACTGGCCGGACCCCGGCACACCCTATGAAGAGACGCTTGCCGCCTACGATACGCTTCTCTCCCAGGGCAAGCTGCGGGCGATCGGCGCATCGAATCTCGATGCGCAGCAGATGCGCGACGCTCTCGACGTCGCGGCGGCGAACGGCCTGCCCCGCTACGATGTGCTGCAGCCCGAATACAATCTCTACGACCGCGCTTCCTATGACGGTCCGCTGCGCAATCTCTGCATCGCCGAGGAGATCGGCGTCATCACCTATTTCAGCCTTGCGAGAGGCTTTCTTTCCGGCAAGTACCGCTCACACAAGGATCTGGAAGGCTCCGCTCGCGGCGGCGGCGTCGAAAAATATCTCGACGGACGCGGCATGCGGATTCTCGGCGTCTTGGATGAAATCGCCGAGGAGACCGGCGCGAAACAGGCGGAGATCGCGCTGGCCTGGATCATCGCCCGCGATGGCGTCACCGCACCGATCGCCAGCGCCACCAATGCCGACCAGCTGGCAAGTCTGGTGAGATCGGCGGAATTGACGTTGCCGGAAGAGGCGATAAGACGGCTGAACGAAGTGAGCGAATAGAGGGGATTTGCCTCGTCAGGAAGACCCGCCTCCGGCCGCAAGCTTCGGAAACCCTGGGTAAAAATGCGCATGGCTGCCCTCGTGGTTGGCCATGCCGGGCCTGGTCAGCAGCCCGCGCGGCTCGGCGTAGCTGCTGATCCTGCGGCGCGGCCTCTCGTGCCACTGGATGTTGAAGGCCCAAAGCTTGGGAAAAAAGCAGAGCGAGGCGTAGGGAAGGTGGTCGTGAATCCACCAGGCCAGGCTCTGCCAGCCGCCTTCGTGACGTTCCCGGTCCCAGACCCAGGGAATGGCGATGCAGGCGGTGGCCCCCATGCAGCCCTCCGCATCGCGCATGTCCCAGATATGGTCGGCGGCCGTTGCCGCATTCGTCGAGCAGTTGAGCCTGTTGGCGTTGCCGAAGGCGTTCACGGCACGGTTTCGGTAGCCCGAGCGGATGTGCAGCCGACCGAAGGTCGCCTCGAGCGGTTCCAGAAGGTCGCCGCACAGTTTCCGTCCGGCCTCGATCGCCAGTTCCGGATCGTCGGGGATATTCGGAATCCGGTAGAACTCCGCGATTTCGGAGTGAAGGAAATCGCGCAGGAAAAAGTTCTTCGAGAGGCGTACGCGCCCGAGGTCTTCAAGCGATTTCATCGACCCAGGTTTCTTCATGTTTCCCCGCTTTCAGTTGCTGTGCTCACGCTCTGCGCTCACGCCTTCGCCACCGAAGCGCCGCCGTCGGCCAGCAGCGCCGCGCCGGTTACGAAGCTGGCACCGTCCGAGGCGAGATAAAGCGCCGCTTCGGCGATTTCCTCGGGTCGCGCAATGCGCTTCAATGCGTGCAGCCCTTCCACGAAACCGCGCGTCTCGGGCGCCGCCCCCGGCAGGTTCGCGAAATTGGCGGGCGTGTCGGTGCCGCCGGGCAGCAGCGCGTTCACGCGGATGCCGCGCGCGCCAAGCTCGACGGCCAGCGCCTGCACCAGCCCGATCAGTCCCGCCTTGCTCGCCGCATAGGGGGCGACACCGGCAAAGCCGGCCGTGTGGCCGACGAAGCTCGAAGTGAAGGTGAGCGAACCGCCGCCCCGCGCCGCGATTGCCGGAACCTGATACTTCACCGCCAGGAAGGCGCTCGTCAAATTGGTATCGAGCGTCTCGCGCCAGCCTTCGACGCTGAGCGACGAAATCTCTCCCATCGCACCGAGCGCCCCCGCATTGTTGAAGGCCGTATCGAGCCCGCCGAAGCGGCGCACCGCCAGTTCGACCAGCGCCTCATGCAGGGCCTCGTCGCGCACGTCGCCGGCAAGCGCTGCCGCCTCGCCGCCCTCTCGGGTGATCTCGTCGGTAAGCTCCGCAAGCGCATTCTCGTTGCGGGCGGTGACGACGACCTTTGCCGCCTCGCGCGCAAAGAGCAGCGCGGCGGCGCGGCCGATACCCGAGCTTGCGCCGGTGACGATCGCGATCTTACCTTCCAGTCTCGAGATGATTCTTCTCCATCCGACTGCGTTGACGGCGGGACCATTGCCGATGCGCCACGCTGCAACCACCCGATTTCCGCCTGAAGTGAAACGGACACCCTTCGCGAAAGCGACGAATTTGACCCGCGTCTCACGCGCTTTTTGCAGTCGCGAGGAACAAATCTTCGCCCTTTGCTGTTGATTGCGGGTCGAAGGCAACACGAAGCAGACGAGGAAGGAAACCCGAAATGGCCAAAGAAAAAACGCTGGACGACCTGTTCCACGATACGCTCAAGGACATCTATTATGCCGAGCGGAAAATCCTGAAGGCTTTGCCGAAGATGGCACGCGCAGCCCAGGCCCCTGAGCTGAAGGCCGCGTTCGAGAAGCACAAGGAGCAGACCGAGACCCATGTGGAGCGGCTGCAGCAGGTATTCGAAATGATCGGCAAGCGCCCGCAGGGCAAGACCTGCGAGGCGATCGAGGGCATCGTCGCCGAGGGCGAAGAGATCATGGACGAATTCAAGGGCACGGCCGCGCTCGATGCGGGCCTCATCTCCGCCGCGCAAGCGGTCGAGCATTATGAAATCTCCCGCTACGGCACCCTGAAGACCTGGGCAAAGACCATCGGTCTCAAGGATGCGGTATCGCTGCTCGACGCGACTTTGAAGGAAGAAGTCGTCACCGACGAGGACCTGACGAAACTCGCGATGGCCCAAGTGAACAAGAAGGCCGCGTAAGCCGTCACGACGGCCGGCGCTCCCCGCCGGTCGTCACCCGCTGTGGCGGAAGAAATCGATGAAGGCCCGGAGCGCCGGACGCATCAGCCGGCGGGTCGGATAATAGAGGAAGGGGCCCGCATAGGGCGCGCACCAGTCCTCGAGCACCCGGACCAATTTGCCCTCACCTACATATCCGCTGACGCGCGGCTCGAAGAGATAGGCGAGCCCCGCACCGCCGATCGCGGCCTCGATGATCGGCCGGTCCTCGCCCAGAATGAGCGGGCCGTTCACCGAAACGGTCAGTTCCTCCCCCTCTTTCTCGAACTCCCAGCGATAGAGGGTGCCGTTGGAGAAGCGGCGGCGGATGCAGCGATGGCCCGCCAGATCGCGCGGGTGCCGCGGCCGCTGGAAGCGCTCGAAATAGGTCGGTGCGGCGACGACCGCGCTTTTCAGCTCCGGCCCGACCTTCACCGCGACCATGTCGGCCTCCAGGCTCTCGCCGAGCCTGATGCCGGCGTCATACCCCTCCTCGACAATATCGGTGAAGCCGTCCTCATTGGCGATTTCCAGGACGATGTCCGGATAGCGCCCGAGGAAGTCGCCAAGGCGCGGCGCCAGAATGAGGTCGGCTGCAAAACGAGGGGCGGTGACGCGCAGTTTTCCGGCCGGACGATCGCGCGCCTCTGCCGCCCGCTGCAGCGCCTCGGCAATGTCGTCGAGCGCCGGCCGCAGCCGCTCCAGCAGGCGCTTTCCCTCCTCCGTGGCCGCGACGCTGCGCGTCGTGCGCGCGAGGAGACGAACGCCGAGGCTCGCTTCCAGACTGCCCACGGCGTGGCTGACGGCAGATGGCGCGATGCCGAGTTCCTTCGCCGCCCCGCGAAAGCTGCCATGGGCGGCGACGGCGGAAAGGACGGCCAGTTGGGAGAGCTGTGTGCGGTTCATTGATCGAAATAATAGAACAGCCCGTGAGAATTGACAGAGATTTTCAACCGGCCGCGCGGCACCTATCTTCGCCTTGTCGTCGGGCCCGTGCCGAAAGGCTCAGTCCAGCGATATGCTTCTCCATCTTCTTCGCGAACGCCGTATGCCACCCCGCAGGCCGCGCGGTCAGCCCGAAAGGAAATCCAATGAAGACCCGCAAGCTCGGCAATGAACTCACCGTTTCGGCCGTCGGCCTCGGCTGCATGGGCATGAGCTTCGCCTATGGCGATGCCGACGAGAGCCAATCGATCCGCACGCTACACCGCGCCATCGAACTCGGCGTCGACTTCTTCGATACGGCGGAAGTTTATGGGCCTTATGAGAACGAGAAGCTCCTGGGCAAGGCGCTGAAGAGCCGGCGAGACCAAGTGGTGATCGCCACCAAGTTCGGTTTCCGCATCGACCCGGGCAAACCCGCCGCCGAAGCGATCAAAGGCGTCGATGGCCGGCCGGAAAATGCGAAAGCCGTCGCCGAGGCCTCCCTCAAGCGACTCGGGACGGACGTCATCGACCTCTATTACCAGCACCGCGTCGATCCCGCCGTGCCGATCGAGGAAACCGTCGGCGCGATGGCGGAACTGGTGAAGGAGGGCAAGGTGCGCGCACTCGGGCTTTCCGAGGCAAGCGCTGCCACCATACGCCGTGCCCATGCCGTGCATCCGATCGCAGCGATACAAAGCGAGTATTCGCTCTGGTCGCGCGACCCGGAACAGGAGGTGCTCGACACCTGCCGCGAACTGGGGATCGGCTTCGTGCCCTATAGTCCGCTCGGGCGCGGCATGCTGACAGGCACCATCCGCAAGGTCGAAGATCTCGCTGCCGACGATTTCCGCCGGTCGCTGCCGCGCTTCCAACAGGAGAACTTCGAGGCCAACGCCGCGCTGGTCGCAACCCTCGAAAGGCTGGCCGCGGAAAGAGGCGTGACGGCCGCCCAACTCGCACTCGCCTGGGTGGTCAACCAGGGAGATGACATCGTTCCGATCCCGGGCGCGCGCAGGATCGAGCATCTGGAGCAGAACGTGGCTGCCGCCGGAATCGTCCTCACCGACAGGGAACGCGCCGAACTCGGCGAAGCGCTCTCTCCAACGCTGGTCGCTGGAAAACGCTATTCCGATGCGTCGCTGGCACTGACGAACAGGTGAAGACCCGACCGGCAGCGTCGAAGTCCTGGGGCATCGCAATTCCATTGCGATGTCCTACCTATGAGAAGATGTCCGCCTTCGTGGGAACAGGAGCGGCCTGCGGGGCGGATAGCCGCGTCTGTCACCGCTCCGGAAAGGAGGAAAAAACCATGTCCGAAGAGCAGGCCATCAGCGCGGTCGTCCATCTTTATGTCGACGGCATGGCCTTCGCCAACGAGGGAGCCTTGCGCAAGGCCTTCCATCCGAGCGCATCGATCGTCGGCAACTCAGGAGGAGCCGTCGAGTGGCAGACACGCGACGCCTTCATCGCCTCCATCGTGAGAGAGGGCGCGGCGTCCCCGGATACGCAGCCGCTCATGGAAGTGGAGATGGTCCACGTCACCGGCGACGTCGCCAGCGTGAAGGTGATCGATGAATTCGCCGGCGCGCGCTATTCCGATTACCTGTCCTTGCTGAAGGTCGACGGGCGATGGCTGATCGTCAACAAGGTCTGGCACCGGCATGGCTAGTTGCGCGTCTCATAAGACGCGGCGGCGCTGTAGGACTTTTCGGAGGACTGCAATCTCTCCTTTTTCCTGATCCCTATGCTCGTCACAGGGATGAGAGCGCCGCCGCGTCTGCGCCGCGGGAAGCGTTCTTTCAGCCCAAGGACTTGGTCTGGCTGGATTCCTGTGACAAGCACAGGAAGAGGAAACCAAACCGGCTCCCCCTCACCTAGTCATCAGGCCCGCAGCACGCCCCCGGTGCTCTTTGCCACGTTGGCGATGATGCGCGAGGTCAGCGCCTCGAAATCCTCGTCGGTCAGGGTGCGCTCTACCGGCTGGATCGTTACCTCGATCGCTACCGACTTCCTGCCCTCGCCGAGAGATGCGCCTTCGAAGACGTCGAAGACGTTGACGGCCGTAACCAGTTTGCGGTCGGCGCCGGACGCGGCCCTGACGATCGCAGCGGCCTCGACCGCCTTGTCGACCACGAAGGCGAAGTCGCGTTTGACTGCCTGGAAGGGCGAAAGCTCCAGTGCCGGCTTGGTGCGGGTCGTCTTCTTCTTCGGCTCCGGCATGGCATCGATATAGATCTCGAAGCCCGAAAGCGGCCCGGAGACGTCGAGGGCGTCCAAGGTCTTCGGGTGGAACTCCCCGAAAGCGCCGAGCACGATCTTCGGGCCGAGCTTGATCGTCGCCGAGCGGCCGGGGTGATACCAGGCGGGACCGCCGGCTTCGAACTGGACATTGGCCATCGGCACGCCGCAGGCCTCGAGCACGGCGATGGCATCGGCCTTCGCGTCGAAGACATCGACCGGCTTGCCGCCGCCCTTTACGGCGTTCGACCACGACCGGCCGGTGCCGTTGAGCGATGCGGTGCCGCGGCGGATGCCGCCGGCGACGCGGCGCTGCGCCTCGGGCGTGTCGCCCTCATAGATGCCGGAAACCTCGAAGATCGCGACATCGCCATAGCCCTTGTCGGCATTGCGCTGCGCCGCGGCCAGGAGGCCCGGCAGGAGCGACGGCCGCATGTCCGACATGTCGGCGGCGATCGGATTGGCCAGCTTCAGTTCCGGCCGGCCGCCGCCGAAGAGTTTTGCATGCTCTTCCGGGATGAAGGACCAGGTGACGGCTTCGAGCATGCCGCGGCTTGCGAGCGCACGCCGCGCCTGGCGCGTGCGGATCTGCAGCACCGTCAGGATCTTGCCGTTGACGGCATTGTGGCTTGCAAGCGGCGCGGCGACGATGTTGTCGACGCCATGGATGCGCATGACCTCCTCTACGAGGTCCGCCTTGCCGTCGATGTCCGGCCGCCAGGAAGGGACGGTTACCGTCAGACGTTCGCCGGAGCCCTCGACGCCGAAGCCGAGCTTCCTGAGGATGGAAACGCTCTCCTCGGAGGAGACCTCGAGGCCGGTCAGGCGCTTGACCTCCGAGACCGGGAAATCGAGGGACTTGGGCTCGTGGCCCTCATAACCGACGACGTCCATCTTGGCCGCGGTACCACCGCAGAGCTCCAGCACCAGTTCGGTCGCCCGTTCGAGGCCAGGCGCCATGTATTCCGGATCGACGCCGCGCTCGAAGCGGTAGCGCGCATCGGTGATGATGCCGAGCGTGCGGCCGGTCTTGGCGATGTTCATCGGATCCCAGAGCGCCGATTCGATCAGCACGTCGGTCGTCGCCTCGTCACAGCCGGAATGCTCGCCGCCCATGATGCCGCCGATCGACTCGACGCCTTCTTCGTCGGCGATCACCACATTGGCGGGCGACAGCGTGTATTCGCGCGTATCGAGCGCCAGCACCTTTTCGCCTTCCCTGGCACGGCGGACCGTCAGGTTGCCCTCGACCTTCGCCGCGTCGAAAACATGCAGCGGCCGGCCCTGGTCGAAGGTCAGGTAATTGGTGATATCGACCAGCGCGTTGATCGGGCGGAGGCCGATGGCAGTCAGCCGCTGGCGCATCCAGGCGGGGCTCGGGCCGTTCTTCACTCCGCGCACGAGGCGAAGCGCGAAGCCGGGGCAGAGATGCCTGTCCTCGCCGAGATCGAGGCGGACCTTGACGGGCGTCTCGCCTTCCACGGCGAAGGACGGCGCCGGCCGCGTCTTCAAGGTGCCGAGACCGGATGCCGCGAGATCGCGGGCGATGCCGTGGACGCTGGTGCAATCCGGCCGGTTCGGCGTCAGGTTGATTTCGATGACCGGGTCGTCGAGGCCGGCATAGGTCGCATAGCTGGTGCCGACCGGCGCGTTCTCGGGCAGATCGATGATGCCGGTGTGGTCGTCGGAGATCTCCAGCTCCTTTTCCGAGCACATCATGCCGCGGCTTTCGACGCCACGGATGTTGCCGACGGAGAGCGTCACGCCGATGCCGGGCACATGGGTGCCGGGCGCGGCAAAGGCACCGACGAGGCCCTTGCGCGCGTTCGGCGCGCCGCAGACGACCTGCACCGGCTCGCCGGAGCCGGTGTCGACCATCAGCACTCTGAGCTTGTCGGCATTCGGGTGCTGCTCGGCGGAGATCACCCTGGCGATGACGAAGGGCTTGAACGCCGCCTTGTCGTCGACATCCTCGACTTCCAGCCCGATCATCGTCAGGCGGGCGCAGATTTCCTCGAGCGAGGCGTCGGTTTCCAGATGGTCCTTCAGCCAGGAAAGCGTGAACTTCATGATGTCACCTGTGTCCTTGATTTTCTGCGCGGGTCACGCCGAGAGGCCGCCGAAGAGCGTCGGCATGTCGAGCGGGCGGAAGCCGTAATGGGTCATCCAGCGGACATCGGCATTGAAGAAGTCGCGCAGGTCGGGCATGCCGTATTTCAGCATGGCGATGCGATCGAGGCCCATGCCCCAGGCGAAGCCTTGATATTCGTCCGGATCGAGGCCGCCGGCCCTGAGCACGTTCGGATGCACCATGCCGCAGCCGAGAATCTCCATCCAGTCCTTGCCCTCGCCGAACTTGACGATCGGGCCGGAGCGGTCGCACTGGATGTCGACCTCGAAGGAGGGTTCCGTGAACGGGAAGAAGGACGGGCGGAAGCGCATCGTCACCTGATCGACCTCGAAGAAGGCCTTGCAGAATTCCTCGAGCACCCAACGCATATTGGCGACATTCGCCGTCCTGTCGATGACGAGACCTTCCACCTGATGAAACATCGGCGAGTGGGTCGCGTCGGAATCCTGGCGATACGTCTTGCCCGGAATGATGATGCGGATCGGCGGCTGCCCGGCCTCCATCGTGCGTATCTGCACCGGCGAGGTGTGCGTGCGCAGCACCTTGCGCTCACCCTTCTCGTCGGGCGCGAAGAAGAAGGTGTCGTGCATCTCGCGGGCCGGATGACCTTCGGGGAAGTTCAGGGCCGTGAAGTTGTAGTAGTCGGTCTCGATATCCGGCCCCTCGGCAATCGAGAAACCCATGTCGCCGAAGATCGCGGTGATCTCGTCGACGATCTGGCTGATCGGATGGATGCGGCCGCGCTCGGCCGGCGAGGACCGGACGGGCAGGCTGATGTCCACCGTCTCGCGCGCCAGCCGTTCGGCGATCGCCGCGTCCTTGAGCGCCGTCTTGCGGGCGGAGATCGCCTCCGTCACCGTGTTCTTCAGCGCATTGATGCGCGCGCCGCGGGTCTGGCGCTCCTCCGGGCTCATCGAACCGAGCGTCTTCAGCAGTTCCGAAATCGATCCCTTCTTGCCGAGCGCGCCGACGCGCACCGCCTCGATCGCCCCCTCGTCGGCGGCGGCGTCGATTTCCGCCAGCAAGGTCCGTTCAAATGTTTCCAGTTCACTCATTCTGTCCTGCCTCGATGCGGTTCGTGTATCGGTTCGACACTTCGGCGCTAGGATCGCCCCGCGAGCCGAACAAGAAAAACCCGCGCCAGCCCTGCCAGCGCGGGTTTCCCAACAATTTCAGAAACGGTCTTGGGAAAACGCTGGCTTAACGGACAGCGCTTTCAAACTCGTTTGCCGTGCCGGCTTCCTTGAGATAGGCGAGCGCCTTCTTGGAAGCTTCGACCAGGGCGCCGAATGCTGCCGGCTCATGGATTGCCATGTCGGACAGGACCTTGCGATCGACTTCGATACCGGCCTTGTTCAGACCGTCGATGAAGCGGCCGTAGGTAAGGCCGAATTCGCGGACGGCAGCGTTGATGCGCTGGATCCAGAGCGCGCGGAAATTGCGCTTGTTGACCTTGCGGTCGCGGTAAGCAAACTGCTTGGAACGATCCACCGCTGCCTTGGCGGCGCGGATGGTGTTCTTGCGGCGACCGTAGAAGCCCTTGGCTGCCTTGAGCGTCTTCTTGTGCTTGGCGTGGGAGGTTACGCCGCGTTTTACACGTGCCATGTCATGATCTCCTTAAAATCCAAATCGCCAGACGTCTTAAAGACCGTTAGGCAGGTAGTTCTTGACGACCTTCTTGCCATCGGGCTCAGCGAGAACCATGGTTCCGCGCGCGTCGCGAATGAACTTGTTGGACCGCTTGATCATGCCGTGGCGCTTGCCAGCAGCAGCAGCTCGAACTTTGCCGGTTGCGGTGATTTTGAACCGCTTTTTGGCAGACGATTTCGTCTTCATCTTGGGCATTTTGCTACTCCATTGTTCTTGATATGCGAAACAGGCAGACGAGGCCCATTTCCAGCGTTAAGAACGGCCACGGCATGCCCTGCCGGACCGTTCGGACGGGGGCTTATAACCGCACATCCCGGAAAAGGCAAGCGGTCCGGAGGTCGCTCGCGCGTAAGCCTTCCCAAAAAGGAAAGCCGCCCCACGAACTCCTCCCAGGGCGGCTTCACCAGCGTGTCTGGTCTGTCAGGCTCCGCCGGTCACTTCGGCGCAAGAACCATCATCATCTGGCGGCCTTCGAGCTTGGGTTCGGCTTCCACCTTGGCGATTTCCTGGGTGTCGTCCTTGACCTGCATCAGAAGTTTCATGCCGAGTTCCTGGTGGGCCATTTCGCGGCCGCGGAACTTCAGCGTCACCTTGACCTTGTCGCCTTCCTCGAAGAAGCGGTTCATGGCCTTCATCTTCACCTCATAATCATGGGTGTCGATGTTGGGGCGCATCTTGATTTCCTTGATCTCGACGATCTTCTGCTTCTTGCGCGCCTCGGCGGCTTTCTTCTGGTTCGCGTATTTCAGCTTGCCGAGGTCGAGGATCTTGCACACCGGCGGATCGGAGTTCGGTGCGATCTCTACGAGGTCGAGACCGGCCTCGTCCGCCATGCGGAGCGCCTGGTCGATCGGAATGCTGCCCAAGTTCTGGCCTTCGGCATCGATAAGCTGAACCCGGGGGACCCGGATTTCCTTGTTTGCGCGCGGTCCTTCCTTGACTGGAGCGTCCGCTTTGAAGGGTCTGCGAATGGTCGTACTCTCCTCGAGCTATTGATAGTAAATATTCGGTCAAACGGTCAGCGCGATCTCAAACAGAAGCGCTTGAAACAGTCACTGACGGCAATGTGTGAATTGCGGCTCCAGAGTCAATAGCATGGCCCGCAATGAAAATCATCCTCTGTCGATGCCCGAAAGAATCTGTTTTAGAAGGAAATCCGTCATAATCAGGCCTTCAGGGAGTTACTCGATGTCGACCACGCCGGCTGAAACCGAGATCACGCGGATCGAAGTGGGGACGGGAGATGCGGCGAGAAGCATCGCCATGCGTATCTTCCGCGCCGGAAATCCGTCGGATGTCCAATCGAAAGACCGGCAGCATCCAGGCCATCCGGCGCTCGTCTGGCTCGGCGGCTACCGATCCGACATGACCGGAACGAAGGCGGTGGAGGTCGAGCGGCACGCGCGCGAGGCCGGCACCGACTGCATTCGCTTCGACTATTCGGGCCACGGCGCGTCGGACGGCGACTACAGGGACGGCACGATCTCGCGCTGGGTCGAGGAGAGTCTTGCCGTGATCGATCACGCCGCGACGGCGCGCATGATCCTGATCGGTTCCTCCATGGGTGCCTGGGTCGCGCTGCGCCTTGCCGAGAAGCTCAAAAGCCGACCCCACCTCGGGGAAGGTGGGGTCGGCCGCCTCTGCGGCCTCGTGCTGATCGCCCCGGCCCCCGACTTCACCGCCGAGCTCATCGAGCCCAATCTTACCGATGCCGAAAGGACCTCGCTCGCCGAACGGGGTTATTTCGAAGAGCCGTCGGAATACAGCCCCGAGCCCAATGTTTTCACCCGCGCGCTGATCGAGGATGGCCGCAACAACCTCGTCATGAAAGGCCCGATCGAAACCGGCTGCCCGGTGCACATTCTCCAGGGCATGCGCGATCCGGACGTTCCCTACACGCATGCCCTCAAGCTGATGGAGCACATGCCGGCTGACGACGTCGTCATGACCCTGATCCGCGATGGCGACCACCGGTTGTCCCGCGAGGAGGACATTGCCAAATTGAAACAGGCGATCGACGCCATGCTGACCAAGGCCTGAGTGCACGGCTAGTCCATCCGGCCTAATCAAATTCCCTGACATTGCTTCGCAAGGCACAGCCAAACCCCTGCGCTGGCGGGCTTCCGCGTCCGTCTGCCGCGAGCCTTAACCATAAAACGGACTAGTCCGAATCAGGCGATTGACTCCGACAAGCGGAGTATATTAACTCTTTATTAACGATTAGAGCAGCGCAGGGGAAACTCCTAATAAAGCTGTCGACAACTTTTGATTGCGCGGATCGATCCGGAAGGTACGGATGCGGGCGCGTTGCAGGGGATCTGTATGCAGTCTTGGACCGGGGTTAAGGCAAGTTTCGCGGCGCTGTGTGCGCTTTTCATTTCCACGAACACGGCAATTCCCGCACAGGCGGGAGCTACTCCCTGGATGCAGACCGGCGCGGTGACCTCGCAGCCGATCGGGCATTACGAGTTCTGTCAGAAGCACAGGGGCGAGTGCAGCGTCCGTTCGAAGGCGACGGTGCCGCCGCGTGTCACCGCCGGCGGCTGGGCTGCCATTCGCCAGGTCAACGCTTCCGTCAACCGGCAGATCGCGCCGGTAACCGACATCGAGCTTACCGGCCGGGACGAGGTGTGGTCCTATCCGGGGAGACAGGGCGATTGCGAGGACTTCGCGCTCGAAAAGCGCAGACGCCTCATGCAGAAGGGCTTCTCCGCCGGCAACCTGCTGATGACGGTGGTGCGCAAGCCGGATGGCGAGGGCCATGCGGTGCTGACGGTACGCACAGCGCAGGGCGACTTCGTTCTCGACAATCTCGACGATGGGGTGAAGCTGTGGACGCACACGCCCTACCGCTTCCTCAAGCGGCAGGCGACGACCCACAGCGGCCGTTGGGTCACCATCGACAATGGCGGGGAAGTGCTCGTCGGTTCCGTCGGAAACTGATCCCGTCGAACGGTTCTATTCAAAAAGGCCGCATCCTGCGGCCTTTTTTGATGCGTGTCGGTGAAATCGCTCGGATCCCAAAGCGGGCGTTGAAGTAACGCGTACCGTCCCCGAAATCCCTCCTTCCTGTGCTCGTCACAGGAATCCAGCCAGACCAGGTCCTTGGGCTGAAAGAGCTCATCCCCGCGCCGCAGACGCGGCTGCTGCTCGCTGTGACGAGCACGACTCCAGAGCACTTCCAGGAAAAGTCTAAGCATTCCCGATGACGATGCCGGCGGCAAGAACCAGGCCGCCACCGAGCACCACCTGGAAGGCGGCCCTCAGGAAGGGCGTTTCCATATAGCGGTTCTGGATGAAGGCGATTGCCCATAGTTCGAAGAAGACGATTGCCGCCGCCGTCATTGTCGCGGTCCAGAAATGCGGAATGAGATAGGGCAGAGCGTGGCCGAGACCGCCGAGTGCCGTCATGATGCCCGAGGCAAGCCCGCGCTTGACCGGCGAGCCGCGGCCGGAAAGCTTGCCGTCATCATGCGCCGCCTCGGTGAAACCCATCGATATGCCTGCGCCGACGGAGGCCGACAGACCGACGAGAAAGGTCTGCCACGTATCCTGCGTGGCGAAGGCTGCGGCGAAGATCGGCGCGAGCGTCGAAACGGAGCCATCCATCAGTCCCGCGAGGCCCGGCTGCACATAGGTGAGTATGAACTGGCGGCGTGAGGTCTCATCTTCCTCGTCGCGCACGTCCACCGGCGTATGCTCCTCACCGAGCCGGCGGGCGAGCGATTCATGCGACTTCTCGGCGATCGCCAGATCGCCCAAGAGCTTGCGCGTCGCCGCGTCCCGCGTGCGCGCCGCAGCCTCGACGTAAAACCGGTGCGCCGCCTCCTCCATCGCCTCGGCTTCGGCGCGCGCCTTCTCGATCGGCATCTCGGCGATCAGCCAATCGGGTTTGCGCTCCGGAAAATCGCGCACGTGTTCGCGCCGAACGAGCGGGATGCGGTTGCCGAAACGGGCGACGTGCAGGTCGATCAGGGCCTGGCGGTGGTGGCTCTCCTCCTCCGCCATTTCCTCGAAAACCCTTGCGGAATGGGGATATTTTTGGCGCAGAGCGTCGGCATAGGCGAGATAGATGCGTCCATCGTCCTCTTCCGAGGATATGGCGAGGGCAAGGATTTCCTGTTCGCTCAAGGACAGGAACGGACGTTTGTAACGGGAGAAAAGCCGGGAGAGCATCGCAAGACCTTCTTTAGAATAATTCTAAATAGGCGCCGATGCGTGAAGCGTCAAGGCGGCGGATCGGCGGCAACGCGTCCTTCTTCGCGGCGCGCACTCGCCCCCCTCCCCTTGCGGGGAGGGATTGGAAGGGTCAACCCGGGGGGTGAGTCAAACCGCCAGATCGAGCGCCTTTTCCTTCTCGATATAGGTGCGCTGCAGATCGGTGATGTAATCACGAACGATCGGCGCCGCGTCGCGTGATCGCGACAGCTGCATATGGAAGACGAGCTGGCTGCCGGTGCGGAACATCATTTCCGCGCTGATCAGGTAGAACTCCCACATGCGGGCGAAGCGCTCGTCGTACATCGCCACCACCTTGTCGCGATTCTCGTCGAAGCGCGCGCCCCAATGGGCGAGCGTGGTAGCATAGTGCACGCGCAGGAATTCGAGATCGGTCACCCAAAGGCTGTTGCGTTCGACCACCTCGAAGACCTCCGACAATGCCGGGGAATAGGCGCCGGGGAAGATGTATTTGCGGAGCCAGGCGCTCGCCATGCCGGGCGGGCTCATATGACCGATCGAATGGAGCACGGCCAGCCCGTCATCCGGCATCAACGCATTCAGTTTCTTGAAGAACTCGTCATAGTGATGGACGCCGACATGCTCGAACATGCCGACCGAAACGATCCGGTCGAACGGCCCCTCGACGTCGCGGTAGTCCTTGAGTTCGAAGCGCACGCGGTCCGCCATTCCGGCCGCACGTGCCCGCTCGGAGGCGAGCGCCTGCTGTTCCTTGGAAAGGGTGACACCCAGCACCTCGACGTCTTCGAGCGAGGCGAGATAGAGGGCGAGATCGCCCCAGCCGCAGCCGATGTCGAGTACCCTCATGCCCGGCTTCAGACAGAGCTTTGCCGCAAGCAGTCTCAGCTTGTTTCGCTGCGCAGCCTCCAAAGTCTCGTGCGGCTCGCGGAAATAGGCGCAGGAATAGAGCATGTTCTCGTCGAGGAACAGCTTGTAGAAATCATTGCCTAGATCGTAATGATGCGCGACGTTCTGCTGCGCCTTGCCCTTGGGGTTGGCCTGCTGGCGCTTGCGAAAACGCATCTTCACCGCCCGTAGCAGCTTCTGGATCGGATAGGAGCCGAGCGACAGGCGGTTGATCGAAAAGAGCGTCAGGAAGTCCCGCAGCGTCGAGCCTTCCTCGAAACGCATGGTCCCGTCCATATAGGCTTCACCGGCGGCGAGCTCGGCATTGAAGACGAGGCTGCGATAGAGCCGCTTGTCGGTGAGCCGCATCGTCACGCTCGGCCCCGGCTCGCCGGCAAAGACGTGCCGCTTGCCGTCGGCATCGATTACCGTGAGCGTCCCCTTGCGAATGAACGACTTCATCATATGCGATAATGGAAACATGCAGTGCCGCGCCTCTCATCCCGATCCGGAGGGCGGCATCCTAAGCACTTCAAGAAAAAATGTGTAACGGTTTTCCGTGCGGAAGCGCTCGGTTTCACAGGCTTCGAGCGTTTCGCCGCTTCAATTGAACGGTGAAACGAGAACGGGGACGGCAGTCATCGACGACCGTCCCCGTTTCGATCTCCGTCAGGACAGATCAGTCCTTGGCGCGCTCGACATAGGACCCGTCTTCGGTCGCAATGACGACGCGGGTGCCGGCCTGGATGTGCGGCGGCACCAGGGTACGAACCCCGTTCGAAAGCACGGCCGGCTTGTAGGAGGAGGAGGCCGTCTGGCCCTTGACGACCGGCTCCGTCTCGGTGATTTCGAGAGTGACGTGGCGCGGCAGGTCGATGGCGATGGCAATGCCTTCGTGGATCGACAGCATCACGGCCATGCCTTCCTGAAGATAGGCCTTCAAATCGCCGATGTCTTCGGAGCTCATGACGAGCTGGTCGTAGCTTTCCGGGTTCATGAAGTGGAAGCCTTCGCCATCTTCATAAAGGAAGGTGTGCTCGCGGTCTTCGACGAAGGCGCGCTCGACCTGCTCGGTCGTGCGGTAGCGCTCGGAGACCTTCACGCCGTCGGAGATGCGGCGCATGTCGACCTGCGTGACCGGCGTGCCCTTGCCCGGATGGAAGTTCTGCGCGGTGAGCACGACATAAAGCTTGCCGTCGACGTCGAGAACGTTGCCCTTGCGGACCGAAGAAGCGATGACCTTGACCATTAGTCTTCCTTGTAACAGAGGTATCAGCGACACGAGCGGGCCGGAGATCGGCCCGGAAGGGACGCGAAAATTCAGTTTTCGCGCCGCCACTATCCTAATTTCGCGCAAATAGCCAGCCTGAGCGGGCATTCGCGCGGAAGAAAGCCTGGACCGAACCGACCATGCCGCATGCTTCTCCCTGGTGGACACCCGATGTCCATGCCGACCGGCGCCCCTTCCTGATCGGGCGCAATCGCATCCAGTCGGCGCTCCGCCGGTTCTTCGACGAACGCAGCTTCGTCGAAGTCGACACGGCAGCGCTGCAGGTATCGCCGGGCAACGAGGCGCATCTGCATGCCTTTGCGACCCAGGCGCTTGGGCTCGACGGCTCCGTCCAGCCGCTCTATCTCCACACCTCTCCCGAATTCGCCTGCAAGAAGCTCATTGCCGCCGGCGAACGGCGCATCGCCTGTTTCGCCCATGTCTACCGCAACCGCGAGCGCGGCCCGCTGCATCATCCGGAATTCACCATGCTCGAATGGTACCGCGCCCAGGAGAGCTACGAGACGCTGATGAATGACTGCGCCGGAATTCTCGCGCTCGCCGCCGAGACAGTCGCCGCGCGGTCCCTCGTCTATCAGGGAAGAGCGTGCGATCCCTTCGCCGAGCCGGAGCGGCTCTCGGTCGCCGAGGCCTTCGCGCGCTTCGCGGGGATCGACCTTCTCGCCTCGATCCGGGAAGACGGCTCCACCGACCGCGACGGCCTCGCGGCGGCCATGCGGGAGGTGGGCTTGCGTGTCGCCGGAGACGATGGCTGGGCCGATCTCTTCAGCCGCGTGCTCGTCGAAAGGGTCGAGCCCAATCTCGGCTTCGGGCGCGCCACGATCCTCGACGAATATCCGGTCGCCGAGGCAGCACTTGCCCGGCCTGCAGCCGGCGACCCTCGCGTGGCAGAGCGTTTCGAGCTCTATGCCTGCGGCGTCGAACTCGCAAATGCCTTCGGCGAATTGACCGATGCCGCCGAGCAGCGCCGCCGGTTCGAGCTGGAAATGGCGGAAAAGGCGCGGGTCTACGGCGAGACCTACCCGATCGACGAGGATTTCCTCGCGGCGCTCGCCGGCATGCCCGAGGCGAGCGGCATCGCGCTCGGCTTCGACCGTCTGGTCATGCTGGCAACGGGTGCATCCCGCATCGACCAGGTTCTTTGGGCCCCGGTCGCGGAGGCCAGGCCATGACTGCGGAGCGCGCCATCAGAACAGCGAGCGAGCTCGCCGACGCCGGTCTCGTCGGTCGAGAGCAGGAAGAGGCGATTTCCCGTGTCGCGTCCCGCTACGCCGTAGCCATCAGCCCGGCAATCGCGCGCCTTGTGAACCGGGACGATCCGAACGACCCGATTGCGCGGCAGTTCGTGCCGGACATGGCCGAACTCACGCTCATGCCGGAAGAGCGTGCCGATCCGATCGGCGACGGCACGCACAGCCCGGTTGCCGGCATCGTCCACCGTTATCCGGACCGGGTGCTCCTGAAGGCGGTTCATGTCTGCCCGGTTTACTGCCGCTTCTGTTTCCGCCGCGAGATGGTCGGCCCCGAGGGTCTCGGCACCCTCGCGCCCGCGGAACTCGATGCGGCGCTCGCCTATATCGCCGGGCGTCCGGAAATCTGGGAGGTGATTCTGACCGGCGGCGATCCGCTGGTGCTCTCGCCCCGGCGGCTTGGCGAAATCATGGTGCGGCTCGCAGAAATCGAGCACGTCAAGGTCGTGCGCTTCCACACGCGCGTGCCGGTGGTCGAGCCCGAACGGGTGGATGCGGGGCTGATCGCCGCTTTGAGAAGCAGCGGCAAGGCGACCTATGTGGCGCTTCATGCCAACCATCCGCGGGAACTCACCGCCGAGGCGCGCGCCGCCGCCGCGCGGCTGATCGATGCGGGCATCGTCATGGTAAGCCAGTCGGTGCTGCTGAAGGGCGTCAACGACGACCCGGACGTGCTCGCCGCGCTGATGCGCGCCTTCGTCGAGACGCGGATCAAGCCCTATTACCTGCACCATCCGGATCTTGCGCCCGGCACCGGCCATTTCCGGCTGTCCATCGAGGAGGGCCAGGCTCTCGTCGCCTCGCTGCGTGGACGCGTCTCGGGCCTTTGCCAACCCGCCTACATCCTCGACATCCCCGGCGGCTACGGCAAGGCCATCGTCAGCGCCAGCGCGATCGAGGCGGAAGGCGGCGGCTGCTACACGGTCACCGACTTCCGCGGGAACAGGCACGACTATCCGCCGAAGGGGTGAGGCCGTATCGGAACGTGAAAGGGCCGCCCGGACGATCCGCGCGGCCCTTCGCCATAATGTTTGAAGCCGTTCAGCCCTGCTTGATCGGCGCGATCGAGATTTCGACGCGGCGGTTCTGGGCGCGGCCGACTTCGGTGGCGTTCGACGCAATCGGCCGCTCCAGGCCGTAGCCCACTGCCGACATGCGGCGCTGGTCGACGCCGCGGCTGGCGAGATAGTTGGCGACCGAGGCCGCGCGCCGCTCCGAAAGTCCCTGGTTGTAGGAGGCGCTGCCGGTCGAGTCGGTGTGACCGTCGACGTCGATCAGCGTCTTGTTGAACTTGCGCAGCACGATCGCAACCGAGTCGAGGGTCGGATAGAAGGCCGGAATCACCTGGTCGCGGTCGGTCGCGAAGGTGATGTTCGACGGCATGTTCAGGATGATGCGATCGCCGGCGCGGGTGACCGAAACGCCGGTGCCCTGCAACTGCGCCCGCAGTTCCGATTCCTGCTGATCCATGTAGTTTCCGACCAGGCCGCCGCCGAGAGCGCCGATGCCTGCGCCGACAAGAGCGGCATCACGCCGGCCCGCGGCACTGCCGCCCACCAGAAGACCGGTCGCAGCGCCGAGACCCGCGCCGATCAAAGCGCCTCCGGCCGTGTTCGACATCTTCTGTTCTCCCGTATAGGGATCGGTGGTGGTGCATCCGGAAAGATAGACGGCCACGACAGCCAGGATGGCGCATTTCTTGATCATCGAATCAATTGTCCCCATTGGTGCTCAGGATCGGTTCATACTATCGATTGCGGCAGGAAGATGAAGAGGCCTTCTACTTTCCCCGATCGAGGGTATTGCGGTGCACCATTTCTGCCGGACCTCGCCATATTGCTGACCAGAGGGCTCGCTAACCGAAGGTTCACGCGCTTGGCGCTATGGTCTGCCGGGCCCGGTTCGGCGTAAAGAATGCGAACCGCGGGCGCCGCATGGAGCGCCCGCAAATCGTGAAAGGAAAAATCATGGCGGTCGAGTTCGGCGATTCGCAACGCAGCCTCAGCGACACGCTCACCGGCATGATCGCTTCGATCAGAGGCAATACGATCACGCTGCGCGAGCTGATGATCGAGATCGGCGAGCAGGGCTTCCTCCTTCTTTGCGCGCTGCTGACCCTGCCGTTCCTGATCCCGGTTTCCATTCCGGGCGTCAGCACCGTCTTCGGGGCGGCCATCATTCTCATTTCGCTCGCGATCACCCTCAACCGCGTACCCTGGCTGCCGAAGCGCATCCTCGATCGGGAGATCGACACGGAAAAGCTCGTGCCGACGCTCCGCAAAGGTGCGGCACTGGTCTCGAAGCTCGACCGCTATGTGCGCCCGCGGGTCAATTTTTTGACCGAAGGCGCCCTGATGAACCGTTTCAACGGGTTGATGATCATGGCCGGTGGCGTGCTTCTCATGTTTCCGCTCGGGCTGATTCCGCTGTCGAACACGCTGCCCGGCATCGCCATCCTGCTCCTGTCGCTCGGCATCATCCAGCGCGACGGGCTGATGGTGGCCGGCGGCTATTTCTTCCTGTTCGCGACCACCGTCTATTTCGCAGTTCTCGGCTATGCCGCTTTCGCCGCCGGCCAGGGGCTCTCGCACTTCTTCGTTTCGTGATTGCGACGGCAGCCGGACGGGTCCATCCGAGCCGCCCTATGTGGCAAGGTGCTTGTAGAAGAACGTCGTCGCGCAATAGCGGCCGTCCGGCATCAGCGCGTAGTCGGGAACGACACCGGCGCGCGTCCAGCCGAAGCGCTCGTAGATCGCTTCGGCCGGCTCTCCGGTCGCCGTGTCGAGGACCAGGACTCTTCTGCCGCGCCTGAGGGCTTCCGCCTCGGCTGCGTCCATCAGGCGACGCGACAGGCCGAGGCCGCGGGCGTCGCGGTGGACGAGCAGTTTCCTGACATCGGCGCGATGCGGCTGGTTCGGCATGGTGCCGACGCCGAGCTGCACGGTGCCCGCCATCCGGCCATCGACTTCGGCCGCGAGGAGAACCGTTTCGCCGCGCCCGACGGCGGCGGCGACGCCCGCCCAGAATTGAACGGCGGCGTGCGGCGAAAAGGGATGCATGAAGCCGACCGAAGCGCCGCCTTCGACGCAATCGGAGAGGATTTCGGCCAGAGCCGGCAGGGCGGCCAGGGTTTCTTCTGCGGTGAGCACGCGTATATCGGCGTCGGGCATGTCAAACCTTGTTGCGGCAGAGGATGACGGCGTAATGCGCCGGTTCCTCGTGGGGATTGTAAAAGATGTGGGCCTCTTCGAGCCCCATGAAGAGGCAGTCGCCCGGCTCCAAGAGCTGTCGTCCGCTTTCCATCGTCAGTTCGAGGCGGCCGGAAAAAAGCCAGAGGTGCTGGGTGATGCCGCGGTCCATCGGCTGTCGCTCGAAGACGACGCGGGCGCCGGGCGGAAACTCGACCTCGACGATGTCGACCGGCGAACCGACGCCTTCGGGTGAAACGGAACGGCGCAGGTAGCCGCTTTCGGGATCGCGCCACAGTCGCTGCTCCGCGCGCCGGGCCAAGGGCGAGGCCTCGCCCCTCTCGGAAGCAAAAAGCGCCGAAAGCGTCGTGCCCAACGCGCTGCATAGCTTCGCCAGAAGCTGCGCCGTCGGGCTCGCCTCGCCGCGCTCGATGCGCGAAATCATGGCGCGGCTGACGCCGGAGCGGCCGGCCAGGTCGTCAAGCGTAAGATCCCGCGCCATGCGCAGCTCGCGCAGGCGCATGCCGATGGTCTCTTCGAGAGGGGCGAGTGCATTTTCCATTATCTGAGACTGCACTTCTCATATAATGGAGTCAAGGCGATCGAACCGAGAAATAAATTCGCGCATGCCGCTTTGACGACAGCGCCGGTCCGGGTCCTGCTTTATCGTCCGAACTCTGCGCCGATTCTCAAAAAACATCCAACTTCAATAATTTAGATCATCTTCATACGATCGGCAGAAGGACAGGCAGATGCATCGATCTCCTTCGTCGCTGCTGTCGATCGCGAGCATAGTCGCCTCCATGACATCGGTCGCGGTCGGCAACGGCATGATGCTCGCCTATGTGCCCTTCGTGCTGACGCGCTCGGCGGCGCCGGACTGGGTCCCGGGAGCCGCCGTGACGGCGATTGCCTTCGGCGGGCTGATCGGCTGCCTCATGGGCGGCTCGCTCATTCGCCGCGTCGGCCACGCCCGCGCCTTTTCCTGCTCGATGGCGCTGGTCATTCTCGCGGCGCTGACGATCAGCCTCGGCGTCCACCCGCTGCTTTGGGTCGTCGCACGCGGCCTCTACGGCATTGCCGCCAACATGAATTTCATCATCACGCAGAGCTGGCTCAACCATGCCAGCGAGAACCACTGGCGCGGCCGGGCGATGGCGCTCTTCTACATGGCCTATGTCATCGGGCTCGGCGCCGGCGCCTGGGTCTTCGGGCAAATCCCGGTCGAGGGCAATCTCGCCCCGATCGTCACGATCTTCTTCACCGCGGTCGCCATCCTGCCGATCGGCCTCACGCGCCTGCCCACGCCGCCCGCCCCTGCCCGGGTCAGCATCGACATTCCCATGGTCTGGCGGATTTCTCCGGTCGCCTTCATCGGCGTGCTTGCATCCGGCGGCCTCTCCATGCTGGTGCAGGGCTTTACGCCGATCTATGCCGCCGCCAATTCCGTCAGTCAGAAAGACGTAGCGGCATTGATGTTCGTCATGCAGTTCGGCCTGCTCTTCATCCAGTATCCGATGGGCGCCCTTTCAGACCGCACCGACCGCCGGATCGTCCTCATCGCCACCTGTATGCTCGTCATCGCGGCGGGCATCGCTGCGCTCGCCGTCTCCTTCGACAACCTGCTCCTGCTCATGCTGGTTTTCGCGATGTTCGCGGGAGCGGTCGAGACGGTCTATTCCATCGCCAATGCGCATGCCAACGATCGAACCGATCCGGCAGATTTCGTGCCGCTCGCCAGCACCATGCTGGTCGCCTGGTCGGCAGCGGCGACCCTCGTTCCGATGCTCGTGACCTTGCTGACGCCGGCCTTCGGCCAACGGACCTTCATCTATGCGACGATGACGGTGGCGCTCCTCTACGCCCTTTTCGTGCTCGTTCGCCTCCGCTCGCGCGAACGCGTCCCGCCCGAGCACTGCGACAGCTTCGAATTCAAAAGCGCCCAGGTGCCGAATGCCGCGGCACTCGCCGAGACGGAAGCGCGAGCGGAACGGCCGGTCAGACGCCCGGATTTATAGTGAACGAAGCCTTCATTTCCCGCTTTGCGCCGCCTGATCGCGCTGCTATATGCGGCCCATGAGCACACCATCTTCCAAGACGCCCCTGTCGCATATCCGCAACTTCTCGATCGTGGCGCATATCGATCACGGCAAATCGACGCTTGCCGACCGGCTGATCCAGTCGACCGGCGGCCTCGCCGAACGAGAAATGTCCGAGCAGGTCCTGGACAGCATGGACATCGAGCGCGAGCGCGGCATCACCATCAAGGCCCAGACCGTTCGCCTGCACTACAAGGCGAACGATGGCGAGACCTATGTGCTGAACCTCATCGACACGCCCGGCCACGTCGACTTCGCCTACGAGGTCTCGCGCTCGCTTTCGGCCTGCGAAGGTTCGCTGCTCGTCGTCGACGCCAGCCAGGGCGTCGAAGCCCAGACGCTCGCCAATGTCTACCAGGCGATCGACAACAATCACGAGCTCGTCACCGTTCTGAACAAGATCGACCTGCCTGCGGCCGAGCCGGAGCGGATCAAGGAGCAGATCGAGGAAGTGATCGGCATCGACGCCTCCGACGCCGTGCTGATCTCGGCAAAGACCGGTCTCGGCATTCCGGATGTGCTGGAGGCGATCGTCCATAGGCTGCCCGCCCCGAAAAGCGAGGGCGGCGACGCCGCGCCCTTGAAGGCGCTGCTCGTCGACAGCTGGTACGACGCTTATCTCGGCGTCATGGTTCTGGTGCGCGTCATCGACGGAACGCTGAAAAAGGGCATGACCATCCGCATGATGGGGACGGATGCGAAGTACCAGGTGGAGCGCGTCGGCGTGCTGACGCCGAAGATGGTTGCCATGGAGGCGCTCGGCCCCGGCGAAATCGGTTTCATCACGGCTTCTATCAAGGAAGTGGCGGACACCCGCGTCGGCGATACGATCACCGAGGACAAGCGGCCGACGGCCAAGGCGCTGCCCGGCTTCAAGCCGGCCCAGCCGGTCGTGTTCTGCGGCCTCTTCCCGGTCGACGCCGCCGACTTCGAGGACCTGCGCTCGGCCATGGGCAAGCTGCGCCTCAACGATGCCTCCTTCTCCTTCGAAATGGAATCCTCCGCCGCGCTCGGCTTCGGTTTCCGCTGCGGCTTCCTCGGCCTCCTGCATCTCGAAATCATCCAGGAGCGTCTGGAGCGCGAATTCGATCTCGATCTGATCGCGACGGCACCCTCGGTCGTCTACAAGCTGTTTATGACCGACGGCTCGGAGCGCGAGCTTCACAACCCTGCCGACATGCCGGACGTGGTCAAGATCGCCGAAATCCACGAGCCGTGGATCCGCGCGACGATCCTGACGCCCGACGAATATCTCGGCGGCATCCTGAAACTCTGCCAGGATCGTCGCGGCATCCAGATCGAGCTGACCTATGTCGGCACCCGCGCGATGCTCACCTATGACCTGCCGCTGAACGAAGTCGTGTTCGATTTCTACGACCGGCTGAAGTCGATCTCCAAGGGATACGCCTCCTTCGACTACCAGATCACCGAGCACAAGGAAGGCAATCTCGTGAAGATGTCGATCCTCGTCAACGGCGAGCCGGTGGACGCGCTGTCGATGATGGTGCACCGGATGGCGGCGGAAAAGCGCGGCCGCGAAATGTGCGAAAAGCTGAAGGAACTGATCCCGAAGCACATGTTCAAGATCCCGATCCAGGCCGCCATCGGCGGCAACGTGATCGCCCGCGAAACCATCTCGGCGCTGCGCAAGGACGTGACCGCAAAGTGCTACGGCGGCGACGCCACCCGAAAGCGCAAGCTGCTGGAGAAGCAGAAGGCCGGCAAGAAGCGGATGCGCCAGTTCGGCAAGGTGGAAATCCCGCAGGAAGCCTTCATCGCCGCACTGAAGATGAGCGACGAGTGATTTCCAATCGGGTCGATGCACATCGAAAATGCGCATCGACCTGAAGCAAGGCGAAACGCGTGTTATCGACCTGCGGGCGGCGTGACGAAAGCGTCGCCGCCACGGACTTTGCGTTTCAAGGCTTCCGATCTGCTTGCGCGATCCGCAATGATCGACCACGTGCGCTGCGGTGTCTCAAGTGGCGACGCGGGCTTGACTTCGTTGGCGAAGTTTCCGACCTTCAGACCATGCCAGTGCTCGCGATCCATTTCCGCTGTTCTTTCCGGGTCTGCCCCATCGCAGGAACCTGACCCCGGCCCGGATGCGTGCGCTCTCCGGGTAAGGGGGCCTGCGCATCGGCGAGCGGATGGCCAAGCCTCCACCCCGAGCGGCGAGCGTAAATCATCCTCGACATTTCACATTCGGCGCAAGCAGAGCGGTGCGCCCAGGCACAGGTATCATCATGGCGGACAAGACAACCCGCAAGAAGCTTCCCTCGATCGTCATCAATGCCGAAGACCATGCACGTCTGACGGCGATCGCCTCCTCGGCGCTCGACCGTGTCCCGGAAGTCGCGGAGGCGCTGCTTTCCGAACTCGACCGCGCGCGAATCGCCGCGCCCGGCAAGCTGCCCAAAGACAGCGTGCAGATGGGCTCGACTGTCGCCTTTGACGCCGACAACGGTTTTGCGAAGGAAGTGAGGCTCGTCTACCCGGGGGAGGCCGACATCGAAGCCGGTAAGATTTCCGTACTGACGCCGATCGGAGCGGCGCTTATCGGCCTTTCCGTCGGACAGTCGATCGACTGGGTCGACAGGGCCGGCAAGGTACACCGTATGACGATCCGCAGCGTGATGCCGCAGGCGGGCTGAGCGTGCCGCCGGCACAATTGCTCGAAGCGGCCGGATCGAGCCGGCCGCTTTCAGAGCGCTTCCAGGCAAAATGTGTCGCCGCCCGGAAGCGCTCCAATTCAAAGGGTGAGATCAGAATTGGCGGCCGAGCTTGGCATCGACGGACTGGCTGTTGGCGCCGCGAATGGCAAAGAAGAGGGTGATCGCCGCCCAGAGGATGGACTTCTCCGCCCCGCCAAGGCCCTGTCCCTGGACGATGCCATGGAAGTAGACGGTGACGAGCAGCACGATCGTCGCCGCGAAGGCAGCGGGCCGCGTCAGGAAGCCGATGGCAATGAAGATGCCGCCGAAGAACTCGGTCGCCGAAAGCAGGGGCGACCAGAAAACGCCCGGATAGAACCCAAGCCCCTCCACCATGCCGGCCGCGCCGAAGGGATTGAGGATCTTGCCGTAGCCGTGGGTGACGAGCAGCAGGCCTGCCACGACGCGCAGCAGCGTCTCGGCGAAAGTATCGAGCGGCAGATAAATCTTCTCGAGCGCCGGCAGGATCGCGCGCGGTCGATTGTTGGCAGCGGTATCGGTCATGAAATCCCTTTCGGATCTATTGCAAATCAGGGGTTTCTCTTGCCTCAGGCCTTTTGGAAAACAAGGGCTCAGCGTCAAAAACATGACCGCTGAAGCTGACATTTATGTGAGACATGCGTGAAGGCATGGATTGCGGCGCTTGCGCGACGACGCTGCTCCATGTTTCCTGTGGCGCGGAAGCCAAGTGAACAGGACATGCCAGATGAGCGAAAAGCCACGCGTCACCATCCTCTATTGCACCCAGTGCAACTGGCTGCTGCGCGCCGGATGGATGGCGCAGGAATTGCTGTCGACCTTCGCCGACACGCTTGGGGAAGTGGCGCTCATCCCCGGGACCGGCGGCAATTTCGAGATTCGCATTGATGGCGCGTTGATCTGGGAACGCAAGCGCGACGGCGGCTTTCCCGGGCCCAAGGAGCTGAAGCAACGCATTCGCGACGTGATCGAGCCCGAGCGCGATCTCGGCCACACGGACAGGAGCTAGAGCACTTCCAGGAAAAGTGTGTAACGGTTTTCCGTCCGGAAATGCGTTAGAGCAAATGGTTAGAGCATTTCAGTGTTTCCACGAAACATTGAAATGCTCTGCTATCGCAACCGGCGCCTGCTCCCGCACCGGTCGGCGCCGTAGAACTCAGCTATGGGCGAAAATGTCCGTTTCCTCCCAGCCGAGCAGATCGAGCTTGGCACGCGTCGGGAGAAACGAAAAGCAGGCCTCGGCGAGTTCCATCCGGCCATCGCGCAGGAGCCGCGCCGTCAGCTTGTCGCGCAACGCATGCAGGTGGAGCACGTCGGAGGCGGCATATTCGAGCTGCGCCGGCGAAAGAATGTCGGCCGCCCAATCGGAAGACTGCTGCTGCTTGGATATGTCGATGTCGAGCAGTTCCTTGAGATTGTCCTTGAGGCCGTGCCGGTCCGTATAGGTGCGGGCGAGGCGCGAGGCGATCTTGGTACAGAAGACCGGCGACGCGGTGACGCCGAAGGTATGGAACAGCACGGCGATGTCGAAGCGGCCGAAATGGAAGATCTTCTGGCGCGTCGGATCGGCGAGCATCGAGACGAGATTCGGCGCCTGTTTCTGGCCGGCGGCAATGCGAATCACATCGGCAGTCCCGTCGCCCGACGAGAGCTGCACGACGCAGAGGCGGTCGCGACGCGGGACCAGGCCGAGCGTCTCCGTATCGATCGCGATCGCGCCCGTATAACGGGCGGCGTCGGTCTCGGAAATGTCCCTCTCGTGGAACCTTATTGTATTCGCCATCGAAAATCCCCAGATCGTTACTTGCATGATTCCCGGAGAACGGTTCAGGAAACCTGCTGAGATACAAGTGCTGCAGCGACCCGGCCAGTCTGATCAGGCGCGCGGCGCTGTGGAGCGTAGCTGGCCTATAGCGCATGTTGGCCGGCCGCGATACCTTGTCCTTCGGCAGACGTTCCGTTTGCCGGCACCCCGAGAAAGTTCGTATATGACCTGGTTCCGTTTCGCCCTGGCGCCTCCCCTCGTCGCCCTGATGTCGACCCTCTCGCCCGGTACCGGCCTCGCCGGCGGGGCGACATTCGTGCTGGCGCAGGTCTTTCACGACCTGCCGGGCGTACGGCCGGCGAACCCGCTGGGCGACGATAAGAACATCGTTTGCCGGCAGGTTTTCATCGACCGCTACGGCCCCTTCGAGTCGTCTCACGGCCGTCCCCGTTACGATACGGTCTACCGCTGCCGCGAGGGCAGCGGCCCGATCTTCCAGAGCGGCGAGCTGCCGCCGTCGCTCGAGCGGCAGAAGCGCGGCCTCAACTACTGAGTTCGAACCAAGACAAAGGCACGCTTTGCATTGCGCGCTCGGGACAGGCGAAACTGCGTCCCGGACGGCACTGACTGGAGGAAACCATGCCCGAAACCGACAGGCCGCAAAGCGACAGGCCACTTGTCATCAGCGCGCCCGCGCCGCGTACGCTCGATCTGATCTTCACGCCCGACGCGCTCGAGCGTCTTCACCGGCGCTACCGCGTGATCGAAGCCGATCCGGAGAACATCGCCGGGCTCGGCTCCGCCGTCCTCTCCGAGGTCCGCTATATCGTCGGACAGCCGCCGCTTTCCGCAGAAACGCTGGAACGCATGCCGCGGCTGCGGGCCGTTCTCAACGTCGAAAGCAACCTCATCGACAACATGCCCTACGACGTGGTTTTCCAGCGCGGCATCCACGTGCTCACCACCGGCCAGGTCTTCGCCGAACCGGTGGCAGAGATGGGGCTCGCCATGGCGCTCAACCTCGCCCGCGGCATCGTCGATGCGGATGTCGATTTCCGCGAGGGCCGCGAACGCTGGGGCGGTGAGGGCAACAAGTCCGCCCGGCTCCTCTCGGGCTCGGAGATCGGCATCATCGGCTTCGGCGATCTCGGCAAGGCGCTTAACCGCGTCCTTTCGGGATTTCGTGCGAAGATCCGCGTCCATGATCCCTGGCTGCCGGCCTCCGTTCTTCTCGACGCCGGCGTCGAACCGGCGTCGCTCGAAACGGTCCTCGCCGAGAGCGACTTCCTGTTTGTTGTCGCAGCGGTAACCAGTGACAATGAGGGCTTCCTCGACGCCAGGGCCTTCGCGGCCATGCGTCCGGGCGCCGCCTTCATTCTCCTGAGCCGCGCCGGCGTCGTGGATTTCGATGCATTGATCGCAGCCGTGGAAAGCGGCCATATCCGCGCGGCAAGCGACGTCTTCCCGGAGGAGCCCCTGCCCCCTGGACATCCCGTCCGCCGGCTAGCCGGCTTCCTGCGCTCGGCGCACCGGGCCGGTGCGCTCGACATCGCCTTCAAGAGGATGGGCGAGATGGTGCTCGAGGATATGGAACTGATGGACCGCAGCCTGCCGCCGATGCGCTGCAAGCGGGCGGAGCGGGAGACGGTGGCCCGAATGCGCTCGAAGCCCGTCACCGTCAACTGAAGAGTGATGGGCCGCAAACTGTCGTAGCCGAGCAAACGACAAGACATGCAGCAGATCGAAGTGCTGCAGCGATCTTTGCGCGTCCGACCGGACGCGCGGCGCTGTAGCGCAGGTCGTATGCGGCCGGTGGTGCTATGAAAATGCGTTGCAATGCTGCAAAGATCGGAATCCGGATTCGAGGACATCGAAAGCATGCAAGATTCCAACGCGGACAAGCCTTCCCGGACCTGGACCAGCTCTCTGCGGTCGCTGCTCGGTCTCGTGATGGTTGCTATGCTCATCGTCGTGTCCGCGACGCTGGTGGGACTTGACTACCACCGCGCACGCAGCGCTTCGATCGCCGATGCCGAAGACAATATGGACGCCTTCGTCGGCCGCCTGGTCGATCGGCTCGGCGCTCTTTCCGGGGACACCTCCGCGCTCGTCAGCCTCGTCGCATCCGTCGCCAATGCCTTTCTCGTGCCGCCGCCCGAACGCATGAACGACAAGGTGGCGGTGCTGCGCGAGGGCATCGCCCGCTCGCCGCACATCGACGGCGTCTATGTCGGTTATCCGAGCGGTGCGTTCTTTCATGTGGTCGATCTGGACTCGGCCGCCTGGCGCATGGCGCTCGACGCACCGCGGGGAGCGGCCATCGCCGTGCGCTCGATGGAGAGGGACGACCGGGGCAAGCCGTTCGACCGGATCCTGTTCCTCGACGCGAGCGGCCTGCAGTTCGCCGAACGCCGCGCTGCTTCCAACGGCTTCGACCCGAGGACGCGGCCCTGGTATCGCGCAGCCGTCAACGGCAAGGCACCGGTGGCGATCGGTCCCTATGAGATGGCCACGACAGGCAATCTCGGAATGACCATATCGCAAGCGCACCGCGGCAACCCGCAGATCGTCATCGGCGCCGATGTGGTGCTCGATACGATCACGGACTTCCTCTCCCGCGAGCGGCTGACGGACGAATCCGTCTCGTTCATTCTCGATGCGGTCGGACGGCCGATCATCCATTCCGACACCGTGATGATGCGACGCATCATGGCATCGAAGGGCCGGGACCGGCCGGTGGCCACGCCGCAGGAAGATGGACTGATCGAAAGCATCCGGCGCAACCCGCCACCGGCCGGGAAGGCAACTCTCGTCGAAGTCGGAAACCGCACCTATCTCGTCACGGTGGCGCCGCTCGAATCGGCATTGCTTCTGTCCGGGCACCGGGTGGTCGTCGCGGCCCCGCTCGACGAGCTGCTGGCGGCCGCAAACGAGACCCTCGTTCAGGGACTTGCCGTCTCCGGCGCCGTGGTGGTGGTCGCCGTTCTCCTGGCCCTCGTGCTTGCGCATCTGATCACGAAGTCGCTCAACCAGCTCACCGACAGCGCCAACCGCCTGCAGGACCTGGATTTTGCCACTCCTATCGACGTTTCATCGCATGTGGCGGAAATCTCGACGCTCAACGGCGCAATGAACAGAGCTCGCGACGCGATCTTCACCTTCGCGCTCTACGTCCCGAAGGAACTGGTGCGCAAGGGCATCGAATCCGGCCATTTCGGCGGCCGCGCCGCATGGCGGCAGGAAGTGACGGCGATGTTCACCGACATCTACGACTTCACCACCATCAGCGAGGGCCGTTCGCCGGAAGAAGTGGTCGCGATGCTCTCGGAGTATTTCGATCTGTTCAGCGAGGTCGTCGCCGCCCACGACGGAACCATCATCCAGTTCCATGGAGACTCGGTCTTCGCCATGTGGAACGCGCCGGTCGCCGATACCAGGCATGCCGAGCATGCCTGTCGCTGCGCACTCGCGGTCGAGGAGAGGCTTCAGGCCTTCAATTCCGCGCAACGCGCCAAGGGATTGCCGGAGTTCCGCACGCGCTTCGGCATCCACACCGGAACGGCCGTCGTCGGCAGCGTCGGCGCCAGGGAACGGCTGCAATATACGGCGATGGGCGACACGGTGAACGTCGCCTCCCGGCTCGAGGGCATGAACAAGGATTACGGCACGAGCGTTCTTGCAAGCGGCGCGGTGGTCGCCCAATGCAAGGACATGGTGAAGTTCCGCCCGCTCGGCACCGCCAAGGCAAAGGGCCGTTCGACGGCCCTCGACATTTACGAAGTCGTGGGCGTCGTCCGTACGGTTGACACTACCGAAGCCGGAACGGCCGCCTGAGGAAAGGCGGATGCCGCAGCAAGCGGCGGCCCCGGCGAATTCGCTTCGGAACTCTGAAAGCAAAAAAGCCCGGAAACCGGGCTTTTTTTGACTTCCGAACCGCAAAAGCGGTTACCGGAAAAAGGAATGGTGCCCAGAAGAGGACTCGAACCTCCACACCCTTTCGAGTACCAGCACCTGAAGCTGGCGCGTCTACCAATTCCGCCATCTGGGCGACGGACCGGCATGTAAAAGGCCGTGACCGAAGTGTCAACAGGCATTTTGAAGTTTTCGTCTCGCATCGCGAAAAAGCGCGGTAAAGCGCGTCCGGCTCCTCGATGATAGGGCAAGAATTCCAGTGACATGGGGGCCGGAGAGGCGCATTCTAGAGCAACGGCGGAGGAGCAGAATCCGGAACGCGCCCGCGCCGACACGTGGAGCACACGCCCACGAATAAACATGCGGCGCCAAACGCCTACTGCATGTTTCGTCGGTCGACCCGACCGACGCCAAAACATGCAGCAACTTGAACAGTTACAGCGATCTTTGCGCGTCTGATAAGTCGCGCCGCGCTGAAAGGAGCAGGGACAAAAACCGGAAAGCAACGGCTTTCGGAAAGTGAGGAGAAAATGACGAAATTTCGGAATTTCGTTGTGAGCTGCGCACTCGCCGCCGTCTCCGTGGTTCCCCCTGTAACGTCCGTTCAGGCCATGCCGCGCCCGGCGCTCGACATTGCGGTGAAAGCGCCGGCCGGCATCGAGAATGCCACGCATCGCGGCCGTTACGGGTGGCGCGGCGGCTATTCTCGCCGCGGTTATTACGGAGGGTCCGGCTTCTATCCGGGCTGGAGCCCCTATTACCGACGGTCCGGGATCAGCTTCTATTTCGGACCCAGCTACCGCTACCGCCCGTATTACGGGAACCGCTATTACTACGGACCGCGCTACTACGGCCCCGGCTATTACAGCTATCCCGGGCCCGGATATTACGGTTATCGCTCCTATAGACCACGCTACTATGGCGGTGGCTATGTCCGGAGCGGCGGCAACAGCCATGTCGGCTGGTGCCTGTCGCGCTATCGGTCCTATAACCCGGCCACCAACCGGTACCTGACCTATGGCGGGGTTTATCGGGTGTGCTATTCGCCCTATCGGTAGGGGAGCGTACCCTTGGATTCATCGAGTTCCGCGCGTTCTATCCGGCGCGCGGCGCTCCCGTCGGTCAGCGCTTTCTGACGATCCCGACGCGCGCCATGACTTCCTTCGGAATGCCGTAGCGGCGCACGGCATCGCGGCTGTCGCGAAGGCCGCAGGTCTCGCGCTGGATGAGGAAGGCCCAAACCGCGTCGGCTGCCTCGTCGAGCAGTCGCTCGCGTTCGGAAGGCGGGTGCCTGTTGCCGTCATAGGCATTCAGGGCGGCCATTGCCTTTTCGACCTTCAGGCCATTGCGCCCCAGAGCGTCGGCGCGCTCGGCCATCAGTTCGTATTCGAGAACGTTCACCCCGTTACCGGTGAGATCGAAACGGCGCAGCGATTGCGGCGGGCGAAATGTCATCGGCGGCTCCATCAAGCTCATGCCAGGATGGGCCGTGAATGAGGTTCCCGCAAGGGGCCGCGCAAGACTGCGGCGTGGCACCACGTCATCGTCATGGTTAACACTCCCTAAACTCGTTTGGCCTAAGCATTTCAATGTTTCATGGAAACACTGAAATGCTCTAACCCTTTGGTCCAACGCACTTCCGGTCGGAAGACCGTTAGATACTCTTCCTGGAAGTGCTCTAGGCTTGCGGATCATGCCCGAACTGCCCGCCTTCATCGCCATCAGGACAGCCGTCGGAACTGCCGAGGAGACGACGCAGGGCCTGCGCCGCTCGCTGCCGGCGACGGAGCGTAGCGAGGCGATCCGGAAGATCGTCGATACGCTGACCCGCCATCTCTCCGGCAAGGAGGTCCTATCCAAGGACGCGCTGGTGAAGTTGGTCGAAGACCTGGCGCTCATCCTCAAATTTCCACCCCTGCCGCAGGAGACCGGACGCGCCTTCATTCGGCGGTTGACCGGCTTCATCGAAGCATTGCCAATGCCGGAACGCCAGCTTCTGGAGAAGCAGCTGGCAGCGCGCAACCTTGCGCAGCGCGTCGCCGTTGCGGCGGCGATAACGGCCGACCGCCGGGGCGCGATGCCGCCCGATCGGACCCCGCTCCGCAGCCTGCCCCTGCCGGCACACGTCCCGCCGGCGCTTCCGGGCGCCAAGGCACCGGTCCCGGGGGACCTCGCGCTCCTGCAAGCGATGCTCAGGAAGACCTACGGCGCCGATACGGAAAGCGTCCGGATCGAGACGACATCCGCAGGCGCGGCTATCGAAGCGGCGCACGAGGAGGCTCCGGTCGGGCAGCAACGTTCGCCGAAGACGCCCATGAACGCTCCTGCAGCGCCGCGAGGTGCGGAAGTTGCAGCGAGAGATGCTTCGGCAAGCCCGCTTGAGAACGAGATGGCGGAGATGGCGGAAACGCCGGCCATGACGCCGGAAGGCTCCGATAATAAGCTCCCGGATAGCGAAGCGGATTCGGCGCAACCATCGGCGCCACGCCCCAGTCAGGCGGAGGACCTGAACGGGAGTGCGCGCGCAGTGCTGAAGGATGCAAAACCTGCGACGGCCGAGAACAAGGCTGCAGCCGAGGACAAGACTGTACCCGAGGACAAGGCTGCAACCGCAGAGGCCGGCGCTGAAAAACTCCCTGGCGGCGAAGCCTCGGAGGGCACCGACGGCCCGCCGCGCTCCGCGAGGGAGGACGACAAGCCACGAGTGCGGATGCAGAGTGCCGCGCGCATGGCGCAACCGCCGGCGGAGGCCTTGAGAACGATCATACGCGACAGTCTTGCGTTGCCGGGGACGATCAAGAGCTGGCAGCCTCGCGATACGGGAGACACAGGACCGACCGTGCCCCTGACGCCGAAGAACGAGGCGCCCGCGCGGCCGCGGGAGACCACAGGCGCGATCAGAATCGCAGCAGCCGCCGGCGAACCGCCGGTGGATATCGCACCCGACGCCGAAACGGGCGCACCGCTTCGCGACCTGCCTCCTCCTCAGGCAGAACGTCGGACCGGCGAGGACGCGATGGCGCCGCAGGGCTTCGCCCGTGTCCCCGAAAGCGGACTTCCGCGCGAAATGTTTCCCTTCGCCCTGGTTCCCTACCCGCCGGCCGAAGAAAGCGATGCCGACGAGGTGAACCGGCGCAAGCGGGAAAGCGAGAGCGAGCCGGAGAAAGACGCAAGGGACGACGAGGGAGAAACGGAAAGCGACGACCGGCAGCAGGGACATGGCGCCGGCGGCGAGGAGGATCAGGCCGAAGAGCGACCGGCAGCCGACGCCTATGACCTCTACCGAAAGCTCGGCGGCCTGGCTTAGATCAAGATGTCTTCAGGTCGGGTCGACCTAAGGCCTGTTGAGATTCGGGCACCTGCCGCCGCTTGTGTGATTCCCTCATTCCTGTGCTCGTCACAGGGTTGAGAGCAGCGCCGCGTCTGCGGCGCGGGAAGAGTTCTTTCAGCCCAAGGACTTGGTCTGGCTGGATTCCTGTGACGAGCACAGGAATGAGGAAATCAGACAAGCGGCGGCGGGTGACCCGAATCTCAACAGGCCTTAGAGCACAAAGTGTAACGGTTTTTCCCACTGCGCCGCGCGTCTCATAAGACGCGCAAAGGTCGCTACAGCCCACGAAAAAGCCCGCGGAGATCACTCTCCGCGGGCTTATCATTTCAAGTCCGTCAACGATTACTCGTTGTTCTGGCGGTTCTTGAGCGCAGCGCCCAGAATGTCGCCGAGCGAAGCACCCGAGTCGGAAGAGCCGAACTGAGCGACGGCTTCCTTCTCTTCCGCGATTTCCAGAGCCTTGATCGACAGCTGGATCTTGCGGTCCTTCTTGGAGAAGTTGGTGACCCGCGCGTCGACGGTCTGGCCGACCGAGAAACGCTCCGGACGCTGTTCGTCGCGATCGCGCGAGAGGTCGGCGCGACGGATGAAGGCGGTGACGTCCTCGTGGTTGACGAGCCGCACTTCGATGCCGCCATCGTTGACGCCGATGACTTCTGCCGAAACGACGGCGTTCTTGCGCAGTTCGCCGGAAGCGGCAGCTTCACCGACCGCATCGCGGCCGAGCTGCTTGATGCCGAGCGAGATGCGCTCCTTGTCGACGTCCACGTCGAGAACGACAGCACGAACGACGTCGCCCTTGTTGAACTCTTCGATGACCTGTTCGCCCGGACGGTTCCAGTCGAGGTCGGAGAGGTGGACCATGCCGTCGACATCGCCATCGAGGCCGATGAACAGACCGAATTCGGTCTTGTTCTTGACTTCGCCTTCGACTTCCGTGCCAGCCGGATGGCTATGCGCGAAGGCCTGCCACGGGTTCTCGAGCGTCTGCTTGAGGCCGAGCGAGATGCGGCGCTTGGTCGGGTCGACTTCGAGAACGACCACGTCGACTTCCTGGCTCGTGGACAGGATCTTGCCGGGGTGAACGTTCTTCTTCGTCCAGGACATTTCGGAGATGTGAATCAGGCCTTCGATGCCCGGCTCCAGCTCGACGAAGGCACCGTAGTCGGTGATGTTCGTGACGGTACCGGAGATCTTCTTGCCGACCGGATACTTCGCACCGATGCCGTCCCACGGATCGGACTCGAGCTGCTTCATGCCGAGCGAGATGCGGTGGGTTTCCTGGTTGATGCGGATGATCTGAACCTTGACCTGCTGGCCGATGTTCAGGATTTCCGACGGATGGTTGACGCGGCGCCACGCCATGTCGGTGACGTGCAGCAGGCCATCGATGCCGCCGAGGTCGACGAACGCACCGTAATCGGTGATGTTCTTGACGACACCCTCGACAACCTGGCCTTCCTCGAGGTTCTGAACGATTTCAGAACGCTGCTCGGCGCGGGACTCTTCGAGAACCGTGCGGCGCGAAACGACGATGTTGCCGCGGCGCTTGTCCATCTTCAGGATTTCGAAGGGCTGCGGGTTGTGCATCAGCGGCGTCACGTCGCGGATCGGACGGATGTCGACCTGCGAACGCGGCAGGAAGGCTACGGCGCCGTCGAGATCGACGGTGAAGCCGCCCTTGACCTGGTTGAATATGATGCCTTCGACGCGTTCGCCGGCTTCAAACTTGACTTCCAGGCGCTGCCAGCTCTCTTCGCGGCGGGCCTTCTCGCGCGAAAGGACTGCTTCGCCGAGTGCGTTTTCAATGCGCTCGACATAGACTTCGACTTCGTCGCCGACCTTCAGCGTGCCGTCCTTGGCCTTGGCGCCGAATTCCTTCAGCGGTACGCGGCCTTCGACCTTGAGGCCGACGTCGACGATTGCGACGTCTTTTTCGATCGCCGTGACGATGCCCTTGGCGACATAGCCTTCGGCGAGGTCCGTCTTGGCGAAGGACTCTTCCAGAAGCGCTGCGAAATCATCACGGGTGGGGTTGGTTGCAGACATATAATCTCCTGCTGCGTCTCCTGCCGGAAACGCATGTGCGCCGGGGGTTGGTGTTAGACAGGCCTGAACCCAGTCCGCTCCTGTCATGGAGCAATCCGGCGCGTGGACGGAATTTCAGGCTATTTTCAAGAAGGAGACCGGCTGGGCCGGATCAGGCCTTCTTCAAATCTTCTCTTTCAGGGCGGCGTCGACCAGCGTCTTCGCCGCCTGGAATGCCGCCTCTATACTCATTTCGGAAGTATCAAGCAAGTGCGCGTCCTCGGCAGGTCTCAAAGGACTGTCGGCACGACCCATGTCGCGCTCGTCACGCTTCTTCACGTCCTCGAAAACCGCGGCGTAGTCAGCCTTTCCGCCGCCGGCGATGATCTCGTCATGGCGCCGTTTCGCCCGCACTTCGGGGGAAGCGGTCACATAGAGCTTCACCGCCGCATCAGGGCAGACGACCGTGCCGATGTCGCGCCCGTCGAGCACGGTACCCGGCTCCTTGCGCGCGAAGGCCCGCTGCGCCTCGACCAGTGCCCGGCGCACGGCCGGCATGACGGCGATCTTCGACGCCGCCTCGCCGATCGAATGCTCCGAAAGCACGGCGCGATCGAGCCCGGAAAGGTCCACCTCGCGCGCCATCGTCTCGGCCACCGCCTCGTCGCCGAGCGGCAGTCCGGCATCCATGAGCGCCTTGGCGGTGGCGCGATAGGTGAGCCCCGTGTCGAGATGGTGGAAGCCGTATTGCTCGGCGATCCGGCGCGAGAGCGTTCCCTTGCCGGCGGCCGCAGGCCCATCGATGGCGATTACGAAGGTCATCAGGCTGCCTTGTTCTCTGCCTCTTCGATTTTCGCGCCCAGTCCGGTCATCAGGCCCATGAATTCGGGGAAGGACGTCGCGATCATCGTCGCATCGTCGACCGTCACCGGATGCTCCGAGACAAGTCCCATGACAAGGAAGCTCATGGCGATGCGGTGGTCGAGATGGGTCTTCACCTGGCCGCCCGAGTTATTGCCCAGGCCCTTGCCGCCGGGCCGGCCGCGCACGACCAGCGAGGCCTCGCCCTCGTCGCAATCCACCCCGTTGAGCTTCAGGCCGTCCGCAACGGCGGACAGACGGTCGGACTCCTTGACGCGGAGCTCTTCCAGCCCGTTCATCACGGTTGTGCCCTCGGCGAAGGCGGCGGCGACCGCGAGCACCGGATATTCGTCGATCATCGACGGGGCGCGCTCCTCCGGCACGGTGACGCCCTTCAGCTCCGAATAGCAAACGCGCAGATCGGCGACATCCTCGCCGCCGGCAAGCCGCTTGTTCATGACCTCGATATTGGCGCCCATCTCCTGCAGGGTCAGGATGAGGCCGGTACGGGTCGGGTTCATCAGCACGTTGAGGATGGTGATGTCCGAGCCCGGAACGATGAGCGCCGCCACCAGCGGAAAGGCCGTGGAGGACGGATCGCCTGGCACGTCGATCACCTGGCCCGTCAGCTTGCCGCGGCCCTCGAGGCGAATGGTGCGCACACCCTCGGCATCGGTCTCGACCGTCAGCTTGGCACCGAAGCCCTGCAGCATCTTTTCCGTATGGTCGCGGGTCATCACCGGCTCGACGACGGTCGTGATGCCGGGCGTGTTGAGGCCGGCGAGCAGCACGGCGGATTTCACCTGGGCAGACGCCATCGGCACGCGATAGGTGATCGGGTTCGGCGTCTTCGGCCCGCGCAGGGTCACCGGCAGCCGGTCGCCCTCCGCCGACTTCACCTGAACGCCCATTTCGCGGAGCGGATCGAGCACGCGGCCCATCGGGCGCTTGGTCAGCGAGGCATCGCCGATGAAAGTGGAATCGAAATCATAGACGCCGACAAGGCCCATCGTCAGCCGGCAGCCGGTGCCGGCATTGCCGAAGTCGAGCGGCGCCTCCGGCGCGAGCAGCGCGCCGTTCCCGACACCGTCGATGATCCAGGTGTCGCCCTCCTTGCGGATCCTGGCGCCCATCGCCTGCATGGCCTTGCCGGTATTGATCACGTCTTCGCCTTCGAGAAGACCGGTGATGCGCGTCTCGCCCGCGGCAAGGCCGCCGAACATGAAGGAGCGGTGCGAGATCGACTTGTCGCCCGGAATGCGCAAAGTACCCTTGAGGTCGGAAGACTTGCGTGCGGTGGCGGGCCGCGGGTTCGAGCCGTGAGACATCGTGGTTTTCCTCTGACAATCCGGCTGACGGCTGGCGCGGAAGGTGGTGCTTTCCGGCGCGTTGGTGGCGGACCGCCGGTCTCGCCGGCTCCCTAACACAATGCGCGAAAAGGGTCATCCTCCTGCTGCGAAGAAAATGACGACCGGAGCTCGCGGAAGTTTATCTTTGACAGAACTCGCCAAGATGATTATGGGGACCGGCTAATCATCATAAGCTTGATACGTTTCTAACCGCCGGCTTTCCGGCAAGAGCCGGCTCGCCGGCCATTCAAGAGGCTTTGACTGTGGCAAAACCGGAACTTGGAACAAAGCGCATCGACCCGGAAACGGGGCGCAAATTCTACGATCTGAACCGTGATCCGATCGTCTCCCCCTACACGGGCAAGTCCTATCCGCTGTCCTTCTTCGAGGAAACCTCCGTCGCCAAGGTGCTCGAGAAGGAAGAAGAGGAAGACGTCAAGGAAGTCGATACCGAGAACACGGAAGTCGAACTCGTCTCGCTCGAGGAAGCGGACGACGAAGCCTCGGGCGGCGACGATCTGCCGGATCTCGGCGACGACGATGTCGAGATCGAGGGTGACGACGACGACACCTTCCTCCAGACCGACGACGAAGACGATGACGACGACATGAGCGACATCATCGGCGTTTCCGACGAGGACGACGACGTCTGAACAGACTGGCGTCGCGGGCGGATCAGCGCCCGCATGCCTGCCCGCAAGCGTTTCGAAAGGCGCACGAAGCCGCCCCATCCGTCGAACGCGATCGGCATCGAAGCATCCGGCCGGAGCCAAAAAATAATTCGTCCCGGCCCTCACTTTTCGGCTTGCCATCTGCACCTAGCAGAAGTAATAAGCCGCCACTCGCCGGGCGCAACGCGCCTCGCGATCTTCCCGGACCGGCAAAGCCGGACCCTGATGGGGCTATAGCTCAGCTGGGAGAGCGCTTGCATGGCATGCAAGAGGTCAGCGGTTCGATCCCGCTTAGCTCCACCAAAATCTTTTCGATCCCCCGACGTAAGGAATTCAGCCGCTTGAACGCTGCTCGCAAAGAAAAACCTTGCCGTGCAGCAACCGGCGAGGCGCACCAGGCTATCGTCCTGTATTGTGCACGCCGCTAGACGCGGCGCCGTCATTCATGAAATCTTTACCGGCCGAGGCCGAAGAACGATCTGCCCATGTTTCTCGTCTCGAAAATCTTCTGGCTCGTAGCCCAGCCGCTGTCCCTCGCCTTCCTCGCCCTGTTCGCCGGCGTGCTGCTTATGCTTGGCCGTTTCCGCCGCAGCGGCGGTACTTTGAGCGTCTTCGGGCTCGCCGTCCTCTTCGTCACTCTCTTCACCACCGCCGGCTCCTATTTCCTGCAGATCCTCGAGGACCGGTTTCCCCGCCCCGCGACGGAGCCGACGGAGCTTGCTTGCATCATCGTGCTCGGGGGCGCCTTCGAGAATGTGGTGATGGCGAGCCGCGGCGGCATGGAGCTGAACCAGGCGGCCGAACGCTTCGTCGAAACCTTGAGGCTCGCGCGGGCCTATCCCCAGGCTCGCATCCTTGTCTCGGGCGGAGACGGGTCGCTCAGCGGCATCTACGAGGGCGACGCGCATGCCTCGCAGAAATTCTTCGGGACCTTCGGCATCGGTTCCAACCGGCTGATCCGCGAGGGAGAATCGCGGACGACCTTCGAAAACGCACGCTATACCAGGGATTTGCTGGCCGAGAACGGGCTCGAGCGTTGTGCGCTCGTGACCTCCGCTTACCACATGCCGCGCTCGATCGGCCTCTTTCGCGCAAACGGCATGGAAGTCACGCCCTGGCCGACGGATTATCGCACGAGCGGCAAGGTGCGGCTCGGCTTCGATTTCACCCAGCCCTCGCTCAATGCCCAATTGGCGACGACGGCCGCCAAGGAGTGGACAGGGCTCGTTGCCTATTATCTCCTCGGCCGGACTGAGACGCTGCTGCCGCGGTAGCCTACCGCATGTTTTCTTTAATAGGTTACGATTAGAGGAGACTTGCAGCCAAGCGGAGCAGCCATGCCGATCCTCGAATTCCTCGACTATGCGGGCGTCGCAATCTTTGCGGCGACCGGCGCGCTGTCGGCCTCCCGCAAGCAGCTCGACATCATCGGCTATCTGTTTCTCGCTTCCGCGACGGGCATTGGCGGCGGTACCATCCGCGACCTCGTTCTCGGCGCGACGCCGGTGTTCTGGGTGGTGAACCCTAATTTCATCATCGTCTGCGCGGCAGTGGCGGTGGCCGTCTTCCTCACGTCCCATTTGCTCGAATCACGCTACCGGATGCTCGTATGGCTCGACGCGCTCGGCCTCTCGGCCTATTGCGTGATGGGCGCGGCAAAGGGGCTGGCGGCGACCGGCTCGCCTATCGTCGCCCTGGTCACGGGCGCCCTGACGGCGACCTTCGGCGGGGTTCTGCGCGATCTTCTGGCCGGCGAGCCCTCTGTCCTCCTGAGGCCGGAGATCTACGTCAGCGCCGCCCTCATCGGCGCCGGCGCCTTCGTCCTGGCCAGCCTGGTCGGATTGCCGCTCGTCGCAGCGTCCGCACTCGGCGTCGTCACGGCCTTCGCCGTGCGGGGCGGCGCGCTTCGATACGGCTGGACGCTGCCGACGGGCAAGGCCGGGCCCGGCCGCGACCCGAAGGACGTGATGTGACGAAACTTCGTGGCGCGAGAGCGACGACGCTCAGCGCTCGCTCTTGTGACGCAGCCGGATTACCACGTCGACATGGGAGATCTCCATGCCTTCCGGCGGTTCGGGGAGATTGTCGATCTGAATATTGCTCACCGGAATGTCGAGGACTTCGTTTTCGCCCTCGATGAAGAAATGGTGGTGATCCGAGACATTCGTATCGAAATAGGTCCTGGCGCTCTCGACGGCGAGGACGCGGATCATGCCGGCTTCGGTGAACTGGTGGAGCGTGTTGTAGACGGTCGCGAGCGAAACGGGAACGCCGGCCGTGACGGCCTCTTCATGGAGTTCCTCCACCGTCAGGTGACGGTCGCCCTTGGCGAAGATCAGATCGGCAAGCGCAACGCGCTGGCGCGTCGGGCGCAAACCCGAACTGCGCAGCCTCTCCTGTGAGGACATGTGCGTTGCTTTCGTCATCGACAGCCGTTCCGATATACCTGCGGGATCCGTGGATTATCAATTTGCGATATAACTTCTGGCGCCGCGGCTTTCAATAGATTCCGCACGTGCGAAGGCCGCAAACGCCTGAAAATCGGCCCAAAGCGGGGGAAGGCGGGCATTTAACTCTGGCCGCCGCCACATTCATACTGTAAGCGACGGCGGAATGATGTCACCATTCCGAGCGGTTCGGCGACGATGAGAGAGCTTTCCTACACCCGCATGCCGCCCTATTTGGAACGTCATGAGCCGTAGCCCGCATCGCAGCCGCGGATGACAGGTTGCGCTTCAAATCAGACCGAACTTGCACTAAAGCAGGTCGGAGAACACATAATAGACTCGGGAAGCAACCATTCATGACCACCAGACAATCCAGCTTCAGCTATGAGGAAATCCTGATCTGCGGCCGAGGCGAAATGTTTGGCCCCGGCAATGCGCAGCTGCCGCTGCCGCCGATGCTGATGTTCAACCGCATCACCGACATTTCGGAAACGGGCGGGCCAAACGACAAGGGTTATGTCCGCGCCGAATTCGACATTACGCCGGATCTCTGGTTCTTTCCCTGCCACTTCATGGGCGATCCGGTCATGCCCGGCTGCCTCGGTCTCGACGCAATGTGGCAATTGACCGGTTTCTTTCTCGGCTGGCTCGGCGAGGCGGGCAAGGGCCGCGCCATCTCCACCGGAGAAGTGAAGTTCACCGGCATGGTGACGCCGAAGACCAAGCTGGTAGAATACGGCATCGACTTCAAGCGCGTCATGCGCGGCCGTCTGGTTCTTGGCATCGCCGACGGCTGGATGAAGGCCGATGGCGAAACGATCTACAAGGCCACCGATCTCAGGGTCGGCCTCTTCCAGGAAAAGGCCGACTGAACTGCGGGCGACCCCCGCACGGTTCCAATCGAAGAAAAGGTCATCTGACATGAGACGGGTTGTTGTAACGGGCCTCGGCATCGTTTCCTCCATCGGCAGCGATGCCGACGAAGTCACCGCGTCGCTCCGCGATGCGCGGTCGGGCATCACGTTTTCTCCGGATTTTGCCGAGCACGGCTTCAAGTGCCAGGTCTGGGGAGCGCCGACGCTCGACCCGAGCGACCTCGTCGACCGCCGCGCCATGCGCTTCCTGTCCCAGGGCGGCGCCTGGAACCATGTGGCGATGAAGCAGGCGATCGCCGATTCCGGGCTCGAGGCCGGCGACATCACCAATGAGCGCACCGGCATCATCATGGGTTCGGGCGGCCCTTCTACCCGCGCGATCGTCGAAGCGGCGGAGATCACCCGCAAGAACAACAGCCCGAAGCGGATCGGCCCCTTCGTGGTGCCGAAGGCGATGTCGTCTACGGCTTCGGCGACGCTTGCGACCTGGTTCCAGATCCACGGCGTCAACTACTCGATCTCGTCGGCCTGCTCGACTTCGGCGCATTGCATCGGCAATGCCGCGGAAATGATCCAGTGGGGGAAGCAGGACGTCATGTTCGCGGGCGGCCACGAGGATCTCGACTGGACCATGTCCAATCTCTTCGACGCCATGGGCGCCATGTCGTCGAAGTACAACGACACGCCATCCGTCGCCTCACGTGCCTATGACGCGAACCGCGACGGCTTCGTCATCGCCGGCGGTGCCGGCGTTCTCGTTCTGGAAGAACTGGAGCGCGCCAAGGCGCGCGGCGCCAAGATCTATGCGGAAATCGTCGGTTACGGCGCCACTTCGGACGGCTACGACATGGTCGCGCCTTCCGGCGAGGGCGCGGTGCGCTGCATGCGCCAGGCGCTGGCCACGGTGAAGGGCGAGGTCGACTACATCAATACCCACGGCACTTCGACGCCGGTCGGCGATCAGAAGGAGATCGGCGCCATCCGCGAGGTCTTCGGCGAAAAGATGCCGCATGTGCAGTCCACGAAATCGCTGACCGGCCACTCGCTCGGCGCCGCCGGCGTGCAGGAATCGATCTACGGTCTCCTGATGATGCAGGCCGGCTTCATCGGCGAAAGCGCTCACATCACCGAGCTCGACCCCGAATTCGAAGGCGTGCCGATCGTCCGCAAGCGCATCGACAATGCCAAGATCGACACGGTTCTTTCGAACTCCTTCGGCTTCGGCGGCACGAACGCGACGCTCGTCTTCCAGCGCTATAACGGATAACACGATGAACGGACTGATGAACGGAAAGCGCGGCCTCATCATGGGCGTCGCCAACAACCATTCTATTGCCTGGGGTATCGCCAAGTCTCTCGCCGCTCAGGGCGCCGAGCTCGCCTTCACCTATCAGGGCGAAGCTCTCGGCAAGCGCGTCAAGCCGCTGGCTGCGGAGGTCAATTCCGACTTCCTGCTCCCCTGCGACGTCGAGGACCTCGACTCCGTCGACGCAGTCGTCGACGCCATAAGGGAGCGCTGGGGCAAGCTCGATTTCGTCGTCCACGCCATCGGCTTCTCGGACAAGAACGAGCTAAAGGGTCTCTATGCGGACACGACGCGGGACAATTTCAGCCGCACCATGGTGATCTCCTGCTTCTCCTTTACCGAGATTGCCAAGCGTGCGGCGGAGCTGATGAGCGAGGGCGGCACCATGCTGACGCTCACCTATGGCGGCTCGATGCGGGTCATGCCGAACTACAACGTCATGGGCGTCGCCAAAGCCGCGCTCGAAGCTTCGGTACGCTACCTGGCCGCCGATTACGGAGCGCGCGGCATCCGCGTCAATGCGATCTCGGCCGGTCCGATCCGGACGCTTGCAGGCGCCGGCATTTCCGACGCGCGCGCTATGCTCTCCTGGCAGCAGAAGAACTCGCCCCTACGCCGGACCGTCACCATAGAAGACGTCGGCAGTTCCGCACTTTATCTGCTCTCGGACCTCTCGCGCGGCGTCACCGGGGAAATTCACTATGTGGATTCCGGCTACAACATCACTTCGATGCCGACGCTCGAAGCCTTGCGGGTCGCAGACGCGGATTAAGCAGGGATTGCCCCTTACCTAACCTTCTCCCCGCTTGCGGGGAGAAGGTGGCCGTCAGGCCGGATGAGGGGCTGTTCACTGGGTCAGCGTTTCGCCCAGAGCACCTTGAAGCGCGCATTGCGGCAGGTCTCGCCGATTTCCTTGAAATTCTCCGCCAGGACCGGCTCATAGGGAAGTCCGCGATTGGCGACGAGCATCAGCCGGCCACCATGCTTCAGCGCCTTGGCGGCCGCCTTGATCATTGCCGCGCCGAGCGCAGGCTCGGCAGCATGGCCCTCGTGGAAGGGCGGGTTCATGACGATAAGGTCGTATTTGTCGCGCGTCTCTTCCGCCGTCAGGTCGTGCCAAAAGAAACGAGCCGCCGTCGAAGGCGCATTCGCCGCCATGTTTGCCCGTGCCGCCTCCAGTGCTTCGAAATCCGCTTCGAACAGATCTATGCCCTTGAGGCTCGGCGAAGCCGCGGCAAGCTTGACCGAGAGATAACCCCAGCCGGCGCCGAAATCCGCCGCGTGACCGGTGAAATCGCGCGGCAGCCGCGACGCGAGCAGCTCCGAGCCGGCATCGACGCGGTCATGCGAGAACATGCCGGGCGATGCCACGAACAGGCCGTCGACGCGCACCGGGACCTTGGCGAGCGCCGAGATGGCCTCGGCAACATCCTCCGGGCGCGTGAACCAGAAGGCCACACCGTGATATTTGGGCATCGAGTCGCCATCCCAGCCGAACTTGTCGATCCGCTTGCGCAGCGACTGAATGCCGTCCTCCTTGCCGCCGGCGACCACGATCAGCGCGCCGGCGCGGGTGCGTTTCAACGCCTGCGCAATGCGGTCTTCGTTCTCGCCCTTGTGCCTGCCGCACAGAACGAGCGCGGCGTCGTAGCCGTCGCCCGCGGCGACCGGCGCCACATCGGCGCGAGCTGCCGTCAGCGCGCGGTAGAGGGGCTTCAGCGGCTGTACGGCCGAGACGTCCGCAGCAAAGCCCTCCGGCAAGCGGTAGCCCGCCTCGGCGCCGAGGAAGAGCACCCGCTCGCCCTCTCCCGGCGGATCGATGATCCCCGTTGCGAAAGGATGGAACAGTGTTTTCAGCGCGTCGCGGCTCATGGGTTCGATTCCGTTTTCGTCACGAGAAAGGGCGCGAAGCGATCCGCTCCGCGCCCTGAATGGTTTCAGCCGAGGGCGGCTTACTCGGCGGCTTCGCCGCCGTCCTTCTTTTCGCCCTTCTCGGCAACGATCTCCTTGCCGGTCGCCTGATCGACGACCTTCATGGAGAGGCGAACCTTGCCGCGCTCGTCGAAGCCCATCAGCTTGACCCAGACCTTATCGCCTTCCTTGACGACGTCGGTGGTCTTGGCAACACGCTCGGAAGCGAGCTGCGAGATGTGAACGAGACCGTCGCGGGCGCCGAAGAAGTTGACGAAGGCGCCGAAATCGGCCGTCTTGACGACGGTGCCTTCATAGACCTGACCGACTTCCGGCTCGGCGACGATCGAGTGGATCCACTTGCGGGCGGCCTCGATCTCCTTGGCGGAAGCCGAGGCGATCTTGACGGTGCCGTCGTCGTCGATATTGATCTTGGCGCCGGTCTTTTCGACGATCTCGCGGATGACCTTGCCGCCCGAGCCGATGACTTCACGGATCTTGTCGACCGGAATGTTCATGACTTCGATGCGCGGCGCGAACTCGCCGAGCTGGCCGCGGCTCTCGGAGATGGCCTTGGCCATTTCGGCGAGAATGTGCAGGCGGCCTCCCTTGGCCTGGTTGAGAGCAACACCCATGATCTCCTCGGTGATGCCTTCGATCTTGATGTCCATCTGCAGCGAGGTGATGCCGGTATCCGTGCCGGCGACCTTGAAGTCCATATCGCCAAGGTGGTCTTCATCGCCGAGAATGTCGGAGAGGACGGCGAAACGGTCGTCTTCCTTGATGAGGCCCATGGCAATGCCGGCAACCGGCTTGGCGAGCGGAACGCCCGCATCCATCAGTGCAAGCGACGTGCCGCAGACGGTTGCCATGGAGGAGGAACCGTTGGACTCGGTAATCTCGGAAACGACGCGCAGCGTGTATGGGAACTGTTCCGTGGTCGGCAGCATCGGATGGATGGCGCGCCAGGCGAGCTTGCCGTGGCCGATCTCGCGGCGGCCCGGAGAACCCATGCGGCCCGTTTCACCGACCGAATAGGGCGGGAAGTTGTAATGCAGCATGAAGTTTTCCTTGTACATGCCGGTCAAGGAATCGACATACTGCTCGTCTTCGCCGGTGCCGAGCGTGGCAACGACGATCGCCTGCGTTTCACCGCGGGTAAAGAGCGCCGAACCGTGCGTGCGCGGCAGAATGCCGACTTCGGCGACGATCGGGCGAACCGTGACGAGGTCGCGGCCGTCGATGCGGCTCTTCGTGTCGAGGATGTTCCGGCGAACGATCTTGGCCTGCAGGTGCTTGAAGACAGCGGCGATCTCTTCGGCGGTATGGGCCGGGTTCTCGACGCCTTCCGGCAGGAAATGTTCTTTGACCTTTGCCTTTACCGCGTCCACGGCGGCATAGCGCGCGGCCTTCTCGGTGATCTTATAGGCGTTGCGCAGCTCGTCTTCGGCGATCGAAAGCATCGCGTTTTCGAGAGCGGAGTGATCTTCCGGATTGAATTCGCGCGGCTCCTTGGCGGCAACTTCCGCGAGCCTGATGACAGCGTCGATCACCGGCTGGAAGCCCTTCTGGCCGAAAACGACGGCGCCGAGCATCACATCTTCCGGCAGCTCTTTCGCTTCCGACTCCACCATCAGCACGGCTTCCTGCGTGCCGGCGACGACGAGGTCGAGCGTGGATTCGTCCATTTCGTCGAGATGCGGGTTGAGAACGTATTCGCCGTTGATGTAGCCGACGCGGGCACCGCCGACCGGACCCATGAAGGGAACGCCGGAGAGCGTCAATGCAGCGGAGGCCGCGACCATCGCGACGACGTCCGGGTTGTTCTCGAGGTCATGCTGCATGACCGTGACGATGACCTGGGTATCGTTCTTGTAGCCCTCCGGGAAGAGCGGGCGGATCGGCCGGTCGATCAGACGCGACACCAGCGTCTCGTTTTCGCTGGGGCGGCCCTCACGCTTGAAATACCCGCCGGGAATCTTGCCGGCAGCGTAGGTCTTTTCCTGATAGTTGACGGTGAGCGGGAAGAAATCCTGGCCTGGCTTCGGTGCCTTCGCCGAAACCACCGTGGCGAGCACGACGGTTTCGCCGTAGGTCGCGAGAACGGCACCATCGGCCTGCCGCGCGATTTTTCCGGTTTCGAGCTTGAGCGGACGCCCCGCCCATTCGATTTCTACCTTGTGTGTCTCGAACATGTTCTGTCCTTCGTGTGCGACAGACCTTCCGCGGCTCAAAAAGCGCGGGCGATCTCAAAGCCGCATGGTGGCGCATCACGGGCAAGACAACGGGAGGCTTCAAAGAAAACCGGCCGCATACCGCTTTGCCGCGCTGCGTATAGCAGCCGCTTCGGCAAGCAGGCGCCGAAGCATCCTGCAATCCTGCCCCATGACGGGCCATTGGTTGATCCGCGATCCCGGCCCATCCGGTCCGCTGGACGTTGCGCGTCCGATAGGACGCGCGGCGCTGTGGCGCCCTGTACAATACCCTAGGCCTTTTGAAGAGCGCACGGGCTGTAGAAAAAAGCCGGCGGGTTGCCGAGGCAACCCGCCGGACCAGTCGTTTAGCGACGGATGCCCAGGGCACCGATCAGCTTGGTGTAGCGCGCCTCGTCCTTCTTCTTCAGATAGTCGAGGAGCGAGCGCCGGCTGGAAACCAGCGCGAGGAGGCCACGTCGGGAGTGATTGTCCTTCTTGTGGTCCTTGAAGTGTTCGGTCAGGTTGTTGATCCGTTCCGTCAGGATGGCAACCTGAACTTCCGGAGAACCGGTGTCGCCTTCTACGGTTGCGAATTCCTTGATGATCTGAGCTTTGCGCTCTGCAGTAACCGACATCGTTTGATCCTTTCGTTCGAGGATTTGAGGGTCGCCGGCAGCCGGGATGTCGTCCAGCTACGGCCGTTCGCACGAAGAGGCGGCGCCTTTCGCTGGCGTGCCTATAACCGAATCCGTTCCAAAAGGAAAGGGTCATGAAACCGCTGCGCGGCACCGCCTCCCGCGCACCGTCAATTCCGGTTGCGCACGGATGCTCCGGCATCCATTCGTGGTGGTTTGCTCAGGACGATCCGCCCCTCAACCGCCTGGCTCCTGCGAGGAAAGGTCCTCGCCGCGCGGGATGCGTATCCGCCATTCGATGCCATCCGCATGCATCGTCCTTTCGAGCTCCGCACGAAGCGCAAGGCCGAGCATGCGCTCGAGCACGACCGTGCCGAAGCCTCGGCGGGCCTTCTTTCCGGAAGGCGCGACGATATCGGCACCCCTCTCGCGCCAGCGAATGTCGATCGCACCCTCGGCCACCGACCACTCGACCTGGATCATGCCGGTCTGGTTGGCGAGCGCTCCATGCTTTATGGCATTGGTAGCCAGTTCATGCAGTGCCATGCCAAGGGTCTGCGCCATCTGGGCGTCCAGCCGCAGGGCAGGTCCGCTGAGCACGACGCGGTCGGACTCGGCCGGCATGAACGGCTGAAGCTGGTTGCGCACCAGCTCGCGGAAGTCGACTCCGGAGGCGGCGTTGGCCACCATGAGGTCGGTCGAGCGCGCGAGGCCCGCAAGGCGCTTGCGAAACGCCTCGACGAAATCCGACGGCTCCTCCGCCGAATTTGCCGACTGCGCCAGCATCGACTGGATGACGGTGAGCTGGTTCTTCGCGCGATGCGCGACCTCCCGCATCAGCAGGCGAATCTCGCCTTCGGCCTTGGCCCTGGCCGTCGCTGCGCTTGCGAGCGCGGTCGATACCGCCTCGACCTCGGTGATCATGTAGCGGCGCGCTTCGACGGGCTCGCCCGCTCCCAATCGCCGTGCATCCATGGCCAGCAACCGGACGCCCTGTGTGAGCAGCCGCGCGATGGTTAGTGAACCGGCGACCGCGATGCTTGCGAAAATGATCCCGCCGAAGGAGAGCCAGAGGAAGGACCATAGCATCGGCTGATCGACGATGGCGCTCGGCGCCCAAGCGACGATACGCCACCCGGTCACCACCGAAAACTCGGACGCGACGCGATAGTCCACACCCCTCGCAGTGGTATTGCTGACGCCGATGCTGAGCAACGGCAATTCGTCGAGAAAGAACGGGTCGCCGGATTTCACCGACGAGTCCGAGGAGACGATCACCTTGCCTTTTCCGTCGACGAGCGCGGCATTCCACCCGGGCGAGAGCGTGTCGCGGTTGACGGCTTTCGTCATGCGCTGGGCATCCTGCCTAAGGCCCAGCAGATACTTCTTTCCGTCGGGCGTCGTGACCGGCAGATACACGGTGAAGACCCAGCCCTCTCCGATTTCGGCCGGGAAAGCCCCTGAAACCAGCGGTGCGGTACTCTGCAGGGCGAGATCGACCTCCGGATCCTTCGCCTGCCCGAGCGGCGTCCCGAAGGGAACGCGGGTGCTCAGGAGAAGATCATGGTCGGCGTCGACGATGATCAGGTGGGAATCGGTGTTGGCCAATGCGACCGATGCACGGTCGTATAAGCCTCGCATGTCGGCGAGGTCCACGGCGCCGGATTTCGCCAGCACCCGGAGCGTCGTCAGCATGCCGTCGACCTCGCGCTCGACGATGCGCGTGACCGAGCCGGTGGAGGCGCGCAGCAGAGACGTGACTTCCTCCCTCTGCGCGTCGAGATTGCGCTGCAGGATCACGAAGGAAAAGATGAAAGGCGGTATGATGGCGATCAGCAGCAGCGAGATCAGGTAGAAGCTGAAGGGCCTGCGAAGATAATCGCGGACGAAGCCGGCGGCGGCCTGCAGGCTGCCGGATGAAGCATCTTCCCGGCTCTTCTCTGACGCTTCCACCATATGTACGCCTCTTGCCGATTCCCTGCCGCATTACCGGAGCGGGTGCCGTGTGCTTCCGGGCCGCCCGTCCATGATTCGAGCGCGGCCGGCAGGCCCACAATGACAATATGGGCTTCGGCGCACAACGAGTATACGCCGCGCGTGCCGCGCCGCTCGACTTTAAACGCGCAAGATCGAATTTCGACCAGCAGAATTATTGGGAGGCGAAAACGCGCTTCGGCCGGAACTCGCCCTCGGCGATCTCACCGATCGCCACGAGCTTGCCCTGAACGGTGGCGTAGGCCTCGGGCGCGGGCAGCGGTGCGTCACGTCCGCGCAGGATGATCGGATTGCCCATTTTGAGCCGGTGCGCCTGGTCGTCGCTGACCGCGATATGCGGCAGGTCGGACAGGGCCTCCCCCGTGTCGATCAGATACGCGTCGAGCGCGGCGAGACGCTCCGCCTCGTCCTCGATCTTTTCCAGTGCCACGAGGTCGGCGAGCGGCACCATGTCTTCCTCGCCGAAAGGAGCGACGAAGGTGCGGCGCAGCGACGCGATATGACCGAAGCAGCCGAGATCGCGGCCCATGTCGCGGGCAAGCGAACGGACATAGGTGCCCTTGCCGCATTCGATCTCGAAGTGAGCGAGGTTCGGAGCCGAACCGATGAGCGACAGGCGGAAGACCTCCACCTCCCGCGCCGGGATCTCGACGGTTTCGCCCTCGCGGGCGAGATCATAGGCGCGCTCGCCGCCGATCTTGATCGCGGAGAACTGCGGCGGCACCTGCGCGATTACGCCGGTATATTTCGGCAGCAGGGCGCGGATCGCCTCTTCCTCCGGACGCGCGGCGGACGAGCGGACGGCTTCGCCTTCGAGATCGTCGGTGGAGCGCTCCTCGCCCCAGGCCACCGTGAATTCGTAGATCTTGCGGCCGTCCATGACGTAGGGAACGGTTTTCGTCGCGTCGCCGAGCGCGATCGGCAGCATGCCGGAGGCGAGCGGATCGAGCGTGCCGGCATGGCCCGCCTTCTGCGCCTTGAACAGCCACTTGATCTTGGATACGGCCTCGGTCGAACCGAAATCGAGGGGTTTGTCGAGGATCAGCCATCCCGAAATCGGGCGGCCCTTCGGTTTGCGGGGTCTGGACATCGGTTCTGTCGCTTACTCTTCGTCGTCGCCGTCGCGATCGAGGTCGCGACTGACCTCCGGCGAGCGCAGCAGCGAGTCGATCTTCTGATAGTTGTCGAAGCTGGTATCGTCCCGGAACCGGACGTCCGGCATGTATTTCATCTGCCGCAATTGCGGGCCGAGCCGCCCGCGAATGAATTTCGCATGCCTGTTCAGCGCTTCGATAACCGCCGCGTGATCGGCGACCCCGAGTGGGGTCACATAGGCCGTGGCGATCTTCAGATCGGGCGACATGCGCACCTCGGAAATGGAAATCACCGTGTTTTCGATCAGCGGATCGAGTACTTCACCGCGTTGCAGCACCTGCGTGATCGCTGCGCGCACCTGTTCGCCGACGCGCAGCATGCGCTGGGACGGAGCGGAGGATGTGGATTTGGCCATCGTTTCACCCTGGACCGCGCCGATCGGGCGTATCAAGCCCTTATCGAAACGCGATCGGTTCCAACATGCGAGAGGCGGGCGGCGTCGCGCGCCTTCTCACTCAAAAAAAAGCGAGCGCCGGAGCCGATCCGGCGCTCGCCAATACCCTGCCGGATCGGATCAGAGCGTCCGCGTGACGTGTTCGACGCGGAAGCACTCGATCGTGTCGCCGGCACGAATGTCCTCGTAGTTCTCGAAGGCCATACCGCATTCCTGGCCGGACTGAACCTCGGAGACTTCGTCCTTGAAGCGCTTGAGCGTCTTGAGCTTGCCTTCGTGGATGACGACGTTGTCGCGTACCAGACGGACGCCGACGCCACGTTCGACCTTGCCCTCGGTGACGCGGCAACCCGCGACCTTGCCGACCTTGGTGATGTTGAACACCTCCAGGATCTCGGCATTGCCGAGGAAGGTCTCGCGCCGCTCCGGCGACAAGAGACCGGACATCGCCGCCTTCACGTCATCCACCAGGTCGTAGATGATGTTGTAGTAGCGGATCTCGATGCCGGCACGCTCGGACGCATCCCGCGCCTGCTTGTTGGCACGGACGTTGAAGCCGATGATGGCTGCGTTCGAAGCTTCCGCAAGCGAGACGTCCGACTCGGTGATGCCGCCGGCACCCGAATGAACGATGCGGGCGCGCACCTCGTCGGTGCCAAGCTTGTCCAGAGCGCCGGAGATCGCTTCGATCGAGCCCTGCACGTCGCCCTTGATGACCAGCGGGAACTCCTTGACGCCGGAGGTCTGGAGCTGGGTCATCATCTGCTCGAGCGAACCGCGCGAACCGGACTGGCGGGCAACCGCCTTCTCGCGGGCGAGCCGCTGGCGATATTCCGAAATTTCGCGCGCCCGGCTCTCGCTCTCGACGACGGCGAAGCGATCGCCCGCCGCCGGCGTTCCGGAGAGACCGAGAACCTCGACCGGCGTCGACGGCCCGGCGGCCTTCACATGCTCGCCCTTGTCGTTGACGAGTGCGCGCACGCGGCCCCACTGATCGCCCGCGACGATGATCTGGCCCGGAGTGAGCGTACCCTTCTGTACGAGGACGGTCGCAACCGCACCGCGGCCGCGGTCGAGCTCGGCTTCCACCACCGTGCCTTCGGCCGTCCGGTTCGGATTGGCCTTGAGGTCGAGGAGTTCGGACTGCAGCAGGATCGCCTCGAGAAGCTTGTCGAGGTTGGTCTGGTTCTTGGCCGAAACCTCGACGTCGAGAACCTCACCGCCCATGGATTCGACGAAGACTTCGTGCTGCAGCAGCTCGGTGCGGACCTTCTGCGGATTCGCGGACGGCTTGTCGATCTTGTTGATCGCCACGATGATCGGAACGCCGGCCGCCTTGGCATGGTTGATCGACTCGATCGTCTGCGGCATCACGCTGTCGTCGGCCGCGACGACGAGGACGGCGATGTCCGTCGCCTGGGCGCCGCGGGCGCGCATGGCCGTGAAGGCCGCGTGGCCGGGCGTGTCGATGAAGGTGATCTTCTGGCCGTTCTGCTCGACTTGGTAGGCACCGATGTGCTGCGTGATGCCGCCTGCCTCGCCGGCAACCACGTTGGCGTGGCGGATGGCGTCGAGCAGCGACGTCTTGCCGTGGTCGACGTGACCCATGATCGTCACGATCGGCGGCCGCGACTGCATGTCGTCGTCCACGTCGGAAATATTGAAGATGCCTTCCTCGACGTCCGATTCGGAAACGCGCTTGACCGTGTGGCCGAATTCGCCGGCGATGAGCTCCGCGAGATCGGCGTCGATCAGGTCGCCGGGCTTCATCATCTGGCCTTCCTTCATCAGGAACTTGATGACGTCGACCGCGCGCTCGGACATGCGCTGCGACAATTCCTGAATCGTGATGGTTTCCGGCAGGACGACTTCGCGGGAGATCTTCTCGCGCGTTTCCTGCATCTGGCTGCGCTTGAACTTCTCCTGGCGGCGGCGCATCGCCGAAAGCGAACGGCCGCGCTGGCTGCCATCCTCGTCCACGGCAGCCGTCGTAAGCGTCAGCTTGCCCTGGCGGCGGCCCTCGTCACCCTTTGCACGGGGAGCGGGCTTGGCCGGCTCCGGACGCACGACCTTGCCGCGGGGAGCACCGGCACCGCTGCGGCGGCGTTCGTCTTCCTCGCTCTCGGTCCCGCGGCGGCCGCGAAGTGCTGCACCGTCCGGCCCCGCCGGCGTGGCAGCCGGAGCCGGGCGTCCCGGCTGCGGGCGCGTCTCGACACGGCGTTCGCCGACGGCGGGACTTGCAGCCTCGACCTTCTCCTCGGCCTTTTCAGCCTCTACCGGCGGGCGCGCAGCCTCTTCGGCGGCACGGCGCGCGGCCTCTTCCTTCTCGCGGGCGAGGCGCTCTTCCTCCTCGCGCCGGCGGCGCACTTCGTCCTCGGCGCGGCGCTTGGCTTCCTCGGCGTCGCGAATCTGGGCTTCCGCCAGGGCGCGGCGGCGGGCTTCCATCTCACCGGCAGAGAGGTCGTTCAGGACGACACCGCCGCGAGGGCGGTTCTGTTCCTGGCGCGGCTGGTGCGGCTGCGGCTGAGGAGCCGGACGTCCCGAGGGCTGCGGCGGCATCGGACGCTGCTCAGCCGGGCGGGCGGCAGGCGTGGCGGCAACCGGCGTGATCGGGCGCTCGTCCTTGTGCTTCAGCGGACCGCGCGTTCTCTTGGTCTCGACCACGACCGCCTTGGTGCGACCGCGGCCCATATCCTGACGCACCGTGCCCTGCGTCACCCCGGAGGGCTTCAGGGTCAGCGTCTTCTTGCCCGCTACGCTGAGTGTCTTGTCGTCTTTGTTGTCCGTCATTCCGTTCCGTTCCTAGCGATCAGGGCCGGATACGAAACCCCTGACCCTGTCTTCCAAATTGTCTCAAACAATGCTCGCTATGCCGGTCTCTGCCGGTGACGCGCTTCATTGCTGTGGCTTGCCAGCGCCGCCTTCGGCCCGGACCGGGACGGATCCTCGGTACTTTTCGAGCATGATTGCGCGCTTCACTACACCTTCACCTGCCTGCCCTGCAAGCGCTGCGGCATGGATAAAGGCATTACTTCCCAAAAGTCCCTCCATTTCCGCCCCCGTGAAGGGGCGGAAAGCGGGTATTTCCGTTTCGTCCTCGCTGACGAAGCTCATCGCCTTGCGGGCCTGATCGATCTTGCGGACGCCATCCGCGGCCGCATCGATCGCATGAAAGACGGCCAGCGCGGCAAGGCCGCGCACCGCCTGCTCCGTCTTCGTCGCGCCGGAGATGAACTGGCCCGCCTTGCGCGCCATGTGCATCATGCCCGCGAGCTGCTCGGCGAGAAGTCTCTCGACCTCGTCGGCGAGCCCGGCATTCGCCTTCACTTCGGCGCGAAGAGCGCGGGCGAAGAGCTTCTTCGCCACCGCTTTTTCCACGAGCTGCCGCTCGGACTTGACCCAACATCCGCGCCCCGGGAGCTGCCGCTTCAGATCCGCAACGACGACGCCGTCGGGGCCGGCGACAAAGCGGATCAACTCTTCAGGAGAGCCGCTCTCACGCGTGACGATACAGGTCCGGTTGTTGCCGTTCCGGTCCTTCGGACCCTTGTCCGCAGGCAGGCTGTCGGCATCGATCTCGACGATCATCGCGATCAGGCGTCCTGATCCGCGCCTTCGGCGACCTCGATCGTCTCATCCTGCTCCTGCTCCTCCTCCTCCTGCTGCTTGACCAGATCCTCTTCGGTGATCCAGCCGGCGGCCAGACGAGCCTGCACGATCATCGTTTCGGCCTCTTCCCGGGTGACTTCGAACTTCGAGAAGATGCCCTCGAAACGCTTGGTCTCGCCATCCTTGCGCTCGGTCCAGCCCACGAGGTCGTCGGCGGCGCAGCCGGCAAAGTCCTCGATCGTCTTGATGCCTTCCTCGCCGAGAGCGACCAGCATCTGGCTGTTGAGGCCATCGATCGTCCGCAGCTCGTCGGAAACGCCGAGCTCCTTGCGCTTGGCATCCATTTCCGCCTCGATCTTTTCGAGATATTCGCGGGCGCGGGTCTGGAGCTCGTTTGCCGTATCCTCGTCGAAGCCCTCGATGGAGGAGATTTCGTCGAGTTCGACATAGGCGAGCTCTTCGACCTGGGCGAAGCCCTCGGAGGCGAGCACCTGACCGACCATCTCGTCGACGTCCAGCGCATCCATGAAGAGCTGCGTGCGCTCGTTGAATTCCTTCTGGCGACGCTCGCTTTCCTCCTGCTCGGTGAGGATATCGATGTCCCAGCCGGTCAGCTGCGAGGCAAGGCGCACGTTCTGGCCGCGGCGGCCGATCGCGAGCGAAAGCTGCTCGTCCGGAACCACGACCTCGATGCGTTCCGCGTCCTCGTCGAGAACCACCTTGGCCACTTCCGCCGGCTGCAGCGCATTGACGATGAAGGAAGCCGGATCCGGCGACCAGGGAATGATATCGATCTTCTCGCCCTGAAGCTCGCCGACCACGGCCTGCACGCGCGAGCCGCGCATACCGACGCAGGCGCCGACCGGATCGATCGACGAATCGTTGGAGACGACGGCGATCTTGGCGCGGGAGCCCGGGTCGCGGGCGACCGACTTGATGTGGATGATACCGTCATAGATTTCCGGCACCTCCATGGTGAAGAGCTTCACCATGAACTGCGGATGCGTGCGCGACAGGAAGATCTGCGGTCCGCGCTGCTCGCGGCGGACGTCGTAGACGAAGGCGCGGACGCGGTCGCCATAGCGCATGTTCTCACGCGGGATCATCTCGTCGCGGCGGATGATGCCCTCGCCACGGCCGAGATCGACGATGACGTTGCCGTATTCGACGCGCTTGACGGTGCCGTTGACGATCTCGCCGACACGATCCTTGAACTCTTCGTACTGACGATCGCGCTCGGCTTCGCGCACCTTCTGCACGATCACCTGCTTGGCGGACTGGGCGGCGATGCGGCCGAAGTCCATGGGCGGCAGCGGATCGGCGATGAAATCGCCGAGCTTTGCATCGGGATTGCGGTCGCGGGCGAGCTCGATCGGGATCTGGGTCGAATAGTCCTCGGCCTTTTCGACCACTTCCAGGAGACGCTGGAGACGGATTTCACCGGTCTTCGGATTGATGTCGGCGCGGATGTTGGATTCCGAACCGTAGCGCGAACGAGCCGCCTTCTGGATCGCGTCCGCCATCGCGGCCAGAACGATCTCACGGTCGATGACCTTTTCGCGTGCCACAGCATCTGCGATCTGCAGAAGTTCGAGCCGGTTAGCACTGACTGCCATGTCTTGTCTCCGTCTGTTGCAGGCGCATCGAAAGCGCACCCAGCCTTATTCGTTGTCTGTGTCTTCGTCTTCGAAGTTTTCGTTGGCGGCGCGCGCGGCCTTGGCTTTCTTGTCGGCCGTCAGCGCGTCGCGGATGAGCTCGTCCGTCAGGATCAGTCGCGCCTCCGAAAGCGCCGTGAACGGGATCGAGACTGCCGCCTCTTCGCCATAGGCGGGCTGGTCGCGCTCGAGCCGGAAGCCATCCTCGTCCACCGAAACGATCTTGCCGCGAAAGCGCTTGCGCCCGTCGACCATGACCGACGTCTCGCACTTCACCAGATGGCCCTGCCAGCGGATGAAGTCGGACCTGCGCACCATGGGGCGATCGATCCCCGGGGACGACACTTCGAGATGATACGCCTTGTCGATCGGATCTTCCACATCGAGAACCGGCGAGATCGCTTTGGAGACCTCCTCGCAATCCTCGACGGTCATGGTGCCGTCGTTGCGTTCGGTCATGACCTGCAGCGTCAGGCCGTTCTGACCGGACATACGCACGCGCACCAGGCGGAAACCCATATCCACGAGCACCGGCTCGATGATGTCGGCAACACGCCGGTCGAGGCCGGTTTCGGTAATCAGCCGGGGTTCATTCGTATTTTCAGCCGTTGTCGTATCGGACAAACGATCCTCTCCTCGTCGGACCGGCTAATAAAAAAGAGCGGGTCCTCACGGCCCCACTCTTCATCTAACCGATCAAGAATTTGAGGCTCATATACGCTTCATTGCCGTAAATTGCAAGGGTCGCGCAGGCGCCGGGTCGGACCTTTCGGCCCGAACGCAAGTTTCAGCGTCTGGCGCATCGCGTTGCGAGGTTTATAACGAAGCAATCCACATGACGAGCAACCGAAAGAGATCAGAGGTGACGAACCGCATATCGCCGTTGGCGCCCTTCAGGCACGACATCTTCCGCACCATCTGGATCGCGAGCCTTGCCTCCAATTTCGGCGGGCTGATCCAGGCCGTGGGTGCGGCCTGGCTCATGACGTCCATTTCGCAATCGGTGAACATGGTGGCGCTGGTGCAGGCCTCGACCTCGCTTCCGATCATGCTCTTCTCGCTGGTTTCCGGCGCACTTGCCGACAATTTCGACCGGCGGCGGATCATGCTCGTCGCGCAGAGCTTCATGCTCGCCGTCTCGGCGCTGCTCACCGTCTGCGCCTATTACGGTATCGTTACGCCGTGGCTACTGCTCATCTTCACCTTTCTTCTCGGCTGCGGCACGGCTCTCAACAACCCGTCCTGGCAAGCCTCGGTCGGCGACATGGTTCCGCGCGACGACCTGCCGGCTGCAGTCGCGCTGAACAGCATGGGATTCAATCTTACCCGCAGCGTCGGTCCGGCGATCGGCGGCGCCATCGTGGCGGCCGCGGGTGCGGCGGCTGCCTTTGCCGCCAACACGCTCAGCTATTTCGCGATTCTCTTCGCGCTCGCCCGATGGAAACCGGTCGCTCCCGAAAACCGGCTGCCGCGCGAGACGCTCGGACGCGCGGTTTCTGCGGGGCTGCGCTACGTGGCGATGTCGCCCAATATCGGCAAGGTGCTCGTGCGCGGCTTCGCCTTCGGCCTTTCGGCGAGCGCCATACTTGCACTGCTGCCGCTGGTGGCACGCGACCTCGTCGGCGGCGGCCCGCTCACCTACGGCGTCATGCTGGGCGCCTTCGGCGTCGGCGCGATCGGCGGCGCGCTCCTGAGTGCAAGGCTGAGGGAATTCCTCACCAGCGAGGCGATCGTGCGCTATGCCTTCGCCGGCTTCGCCTTCAGCGCCCTGGTCACGGCCATCAGCTCGCAGGCCTGGCTGACCTGCCTCGTGCTCGCCGTGTCCGGTGCCTGCTGGGTGCTGGCGCTGTCGCTCTTCAACACGACGGTGCAGCTCTCCACGCCGCGCTGGGTCGTCGGCCGGGCGCTTTCGCTCTACCAGACCATGACCTTCGGCGGGATTGCCGGCGGCAGCTGGCTCTGGGGCGTCACTGCCGAACAATACGGCGCGGCCAACGCACTCATCGGCTCCTGTCTGCTGATGCTCGCGGGAGCGGCAATCGGACTGCGCTTCGCCCTGCCGGAGTTCAAGTCGCTCAATCTCGACCCGCTCAACCGCTTCAACGAGCCGCTGCTCGAGCTCGACCTGAAGCCGCGCAGCGGCCCCATCGTCGTCATGATCGACTACGAAATCGCCGATGAGGACATCCCCGAGTTCCTGAAAACGATGGCGGAGCGGAGGCGTATCCGCATCCGCGACGGAGCCGGCCACTGGGCGCTGATGCGCGACCTCGAAAACCCGACCACCTGGACCGAGACCTATCATGTGCCGACATGGGTCGAATATGTCCGTCACAATCAGCGGCGCACCCAGGCCGACGCCGCCGTCGGCGACAAGCTGACCGCGTTCCATCGCGGCCCGAACCCGCCGCGTGTCCATCGCATGATCGAGCGCCAGACGATCGTTCCCGATCACTACGAGCGCTACAAGCGATCCGTCGAGATGCATTGAGGAGGGCGGAGCCGCCCATCCCCCACGTCACTCACCGAAGCTTTGCTTTCAGCGAAACATCGGGAAAGCATGTCGGCTCGAGGCCGCTCTTCGCCTGCCAGTCGCCGAGCGAGCGGCGCGTCTTGTAGCCCGGCAGCCCGTCGGCCTTGCCGACGTCGTAGCCTTTCGCGACCAGCGCCTTCTGCATCGCGAGCACATCGGATCGCAACATGCCGCCGACATCGCCCCATCTGCCGCGGAAGGCACCGCCGCCGGAAGCGATGCGATCGGCCAGATTGCCGATGTACAGCGCGTAGAGATCGGAATTATTGTATTCCTTGATCACGTAGAAATTCGGCGTGACGATGAATTGCGGTCCATGGGTCCCCGCCGGGACGAGCATCATGCCTGCCGCGGCACGTTCTGCCGCCGGGAAGGCCTTGCCGGAAATGCGGCCGATCCCCATGCCGGCCCATTCGGCGATCGGGCGGGCAAGGTCAGGGCCTTCCTGGGCGCAGGAGACGCCCGAGGGGATCGCGACCTCGAAGCCCCAGTCGCGCCCGCTCTGCCAACCCTTCTGCGCCAGATAATTGGCAATCGAGGCGAGGCTGTCCGGCACGGAATTCCAGATGTCGCGGCGTCCGTCCCCGTCGAAATCGACGGCATATTTCAGAAAGCTCGAAGGCAGGAACTGCGGCTGGCCCATGGCACCTGCCCAGGAGCCGCGCATCTGCGCCTCCTTGACGTCACCGCTGTCGAGAATATGCAACGCCGCGATCAGTTCGCGCCGGAAGAGCTCGGGCCGCGTCGACATGAAAGCCTTGGTCGCCAGCACATCCATGATCGGATGCGGGATCTTCGCCCGGCCGAAGCCGGATTCCTTGCCCCATATGGCAAGGACGATCGGACCGGGAACACCATAGGTCCTCTCGATCCGCTTCAAGGTCGAGGCGTGGGCGGAGGCGAGGCTGCGGCCCGTCGCGGCAAGACCCTGCAGGCGCTTTTCCGAGAAATAGGATCCGGGAGAGGAAAATTCGGCCTGGCTCTGCTTGCGCTGCTTCGGTTTGGGAAAGCCGGGCGGCGCGAGGTCGGGCAGGTCCCAGTCGAGCCGGACGCCCTCGAAGGCTGCTTCGAAGGCCGCATTCGATACGCCGGCCTTCTGCGCCTCCGGCCAGAGATCGTTTCGAAGCCACTGCCGGAACTGCGCTTCGACGTCGGCCTTGGAAGCGGCGAAGGAGAAGGTAGCGAAAGACAGGCAGGTCAGGAGCAGAATGGAAAGGAATCTCAGCATTTCTTTTCCTTGAAACTGAAGCTGCGGAGGCGAGTGCTCAAATCACCGTTCTCGCCCGGAGCGCGGCGGCCAGCGTTCCCTCGTCGAGATAGTCGAGCTCGCCGCCGACGGGCACGCCATGGGCGAGGCGCGTGATCCTCACCGGCATGCCCTCGAGTCGATCGGTGATGTAATGCGCCGTCGTCTGGCCCTCGACGGTCGCGTTGACAGCGATGATCAGCTCGCGCACGTCGCCCTTGGCGACGCGGTCGATGAGGCCCCTGATGTTCAGATCCTCCGGCCCGATGCCGTCGAGCGGCGACAGCGTGCCGCCGAGCACGTGATAGGCGGCGTTCATGGCGCCGGCGCGCTCCAGCGCCCAGAGATCGGCGACGTCTTCGACCACGATGATCACCGCCTGGTCGCGCTGTTCGTCGGTGCAGACGGTGCAGGGGTCGATAGTGTCGACATTGCCGCAGCAGGAGCAGATCTTGACCTTGCGATGGGCCTCGCCCATGGCCTCGGCAAGGGGGCCGAGCAACTGTTCCTTCTTCTTGACGAGATGCAGCGCCGCGCGGCGGGCGGAACGAGGCCCGAGGCCCGGGACCTTCGCCAGGAGCTGGATGAGCTTTTCGATTTCGGGGCCGGTGACTCGCTTTGCCATGCCCGGCTTTTAGACCAACCGTCTATCGCCGCCAATCGGAATCGTAGCGCTTCAGCGCGTGGCGATGGCCACCGCCGCGCCTGCCATCGTGCCTGCGCTGGCACGGCTCACGATCCTTACCGCCCGGCGGCTCTTGAGGAACTGCCGCGCCTTTGCGGCCATAAGCACCCAGGCGACATCGATCGCGACGAGGACTACGAACATGGTCGCGACCAGTTCGGCCCAGCCGACGAGGGTGACGGAGCCGAGATCAATGATCGAGGGCAGCAGCGCCACATAGAACATCATGATCTTGGGATTGCCGAGCGTGATCGTCAGCCCGGCGAAGAACATCTTCGATGCAGATCGCGCCTCCGGCAGGCTTTCGCCGGGCGTTTGCGGCTCGGCCGACCACATCTTCCAGGCGAGAAAGAGGAGATAGGCGACGCCCGCCCATTTGATCGCGACGAACATCCAATGGAACGTCTCGGCGATCGCCGCGAGACCGGCAACCGCAAAGGAGAGCCAGATCGCCTCACCGATCCACATGGCCGCGAGGAACGGCAAGACGTCGCGGGCGCCCTTGGACAGCACCCGGGCGACGAGCGCGGCAATGCTCGGCCCCGGCGACCCGGCGGCAATCAGCAGCGCCCCGGCAAAGACGAGCAGCGTTGCGACGGTCATGTCACTCCCTCCTCCGGAAAACGGTCCGCAAGATAGCACGCATCTCGGCTGGCGCCAGCCTCTGCGGGGCCGAGGATCAGAACGGCAGCTTCATGCCCGGGGGGATCGGCAGACCGGCGGTCAGTTCGCGGGTTTTTTCCGCCTGCACCGCCTCGGCTTTGTCCTTGGCATCCTTATGGGCCGCGACGATCAGATCTTCGAGGATCTCGACATCGTCTTCCTTGAAGAGCGAGGGATCGACCTTAAGGCTTTTCATGTGGCCCTTGCCGTCGAGACGGACGGTGACGAGCCCGCCGCCGGAGGTGCCGTCGATTTCGAGCGCGGCGATCTCCGCCTGCATCTTCTCCATCTTGGCCTGCATTTCCTTGACCTTGCCCATCATGCCCATGATGTCGCGCATCGTCGTCTCCTGTTCTCTGGTATTCTTTGGCCTACGCACTTCCGGACGAAAACCGTTACACGCTTTTCCTGGAAATACTCTGAAGCGCCGCGCCTGTGCGACGCGGCTACTCGATGTCGTCGCCCGGGACGATGTCGCCGTCCTCGGATTCGGCCGCGGCCGGAGCGAGGCTCTCGACCTCATCTACTGCCGCGCGGATGCGCACGTCGGTGATCCTGGCGCCTGGAAAGCGCGCAAGAATGGCAGCGACGTCCGGGTCCTGGCGCGCATCGTTGACGCGCTGCTCCTGCGCGCGCTGCTCGGCCTCGACCAGCGTCGGTTCGCCCTGCTCCCGGCTGTAGCTGACGACCCAGTGGATACCCGTCCATTCCTTGAGCTTGACTGCGAGTTCGTTCAGCAGCGTCTTCGGTGCGTCGTCGGGCAGATTGACGTCGAGCCGGCCGGGTTCGATATGCACGAGCCTCAGGAAACCGCGCACCATCGTCTTCAGCTTGATGTCGCGGTTCTTGGCGCAGAGATCGGCGATGTCGCCGATGGAACTGACAGCAACCTTCGGTTCGGGTTTAGGAGCGGCGCTCGCCACCGTGCGCTCTTCGATGCGGCCGATACCGATCGGCTGGGGCGCGGAGCTCGGCACGGCGCGCAGCATGGTCGCGCCATTGCCGCTTGGACGCGAAACTGCCGTCTCCACGGCGCGAGCCTCGACGGGCGTGCCTGCAGGCGCCTGCGCACCGCCGCCGCCACCACCGCCGTTCGGGGCCGGGCGCCCACCGCCTTCGCCACCCGAAAGATCGAGAAGCCGCCGCGCGGCCTCTTCGGGCGAAGGCAGATGGGCGGCATGGGCGAGCCTGATCAGCACCATCTCGGCAGCACCTGCGGGGCGCGCCGAGCTCTCCGCCTCGGGAATGCCCTTGAGCAGCATCTGCCAGATGCGCGACAGCGTCGTCACGGCAACGCTGCCGGCGAATTCGGCCCCGCGCGTGCGCTCGATCTCGCTCAGCGACTGGTCGTTGACCGCGTCCGGCACATATTTCAGCCTTGTCACGAGGTGGGTGAAGTCGGCAAGGTCGGTGAGAACCACGGTCGGATTGGCGCCGGCTTCGTATTGCGCAGCGAACTCGCCAAGCGCAGCGGCGACGTCGCCCTTGATGACATGCTCGAACAGGTCGACGATCCGCGCCCGGTCGGCAAGGCCGAGCATCGAACGCACGGTTTCGATCTCGACCGAACCGCCGCCATGGGCGATCGCCTGATCGAGCAGCGACAGGCCGTCGCGCGCCGAGCCTTCCGCTGCCCGCGCCACCATCGCCAGCGCCTCCGGATCGAAGGGCACTCCCTCCTTGCCGAGAATGGTGGAGAAGAGGCCGACCAGATCGGAAGCGCTGATGCGCCGGAGATCGAAGCGCTGGCAGCGCGACAGGACGGTAATCGGAACCTTGCGGATTTCGGTCGTCGCGAAAATGAACTTCACATGCTCCGGCGGCTCCTCGAGCGTCTTCAGCAAGCCATTGAAGGCCTGCGTCGAGAGCATGTGCACTTCGTCGATGATATAGACCTTGTAGCGCGCGGAAACCGGCCGATAGCGTACCTGCTCGATGATCTCACGGATGTCGTCGATCCCGGTATGCGAGGCGGCGTCCATCTCGATCACGTCGACATGGCGGCCGTCCATGATCGCCTGGCAATGTTCGCCGGGGACGCGAAGGTCGATGGTGGGCTTGTCGATCTCGGCGGTCTTGTAGTTCAGCGCCCGTGCCAGGATTCGCGCCGTCGTCGTCTTGCCGACGCCGCGAACGCCGGTCAGCATATAGGCCTGGGCGATGCGGCCGGTTTCGAAGGCGTTGGTGAGCGTGCGCACCATCGGCTCCTGGCCGACCATCAGGTCGGAGAAGTCCTTGGGGCGGTATTTGCGCGCCAGAACACGGTAGGCGGCCGGTTTCTCGACGGGTAAAATCGGGGATGAAGTGGGCGCTTCGTCGCTCATCGACCCTGCCGCTGTTCGAACTCTTGTCCCGACAGGGACAAAGAAAGTGGTGCCCCGACAGGGACGAAGAAGGTGGTGTCCCGACAGGACGGAGAAGGTGGGAGGCTGGCACGATGACCCGTGCCTGGGCTCGTTAGGGCTGCTTCCTTCCGGACCTGACCCGGTTGGCGAGTGGCTCGTCCACCACCAACCTCCCGGCTTTCATATCGGCAATATCCGCAGCAAATGCAAGCCAAGCCTTCAAAAAACTGGTATCGATATGCAAAACAAAGCGAATCCGTTTGATGCCGAGGAGAGTTTCTTGACGACCTTCACGCTTGACGAGCGACTTGAGCGCGACGGCATACCGATCGGCACGCTCGGGCTGTGCCAGATGCGGCTGATGAACGATCGGCGCTGGCCCTGGCTGATCCTCGTACCCCAGCGCGCCGACATAACGGAAGTCTTCGAACTGACGCCGCTCGACCAGGCGATGCTCACCTTCGAGACCAATATGGTAGCGGCAGGCCTGAAGAAGGCGACCGGTGCCGAAAAGATCAATATCGGCGCGCTCGGCAACATCGTCCGGCAGCTTCACGTGCATATCATCGCCCGTCGTGAAGGCGATCCGAACTGGCCGGGCCCGGTCTGGGGCTTCGGCAAGGCCGAGCCGTGGCCGGAGGAGGAGCACAGGGCATTCGCAGCACGCATCATGGAAAATCTCTGAGCATGACGAAAACGATCTTCGATCTTCACAGCCCGCACCCCGAGCCGAGCACGCTCGTCGCCTTCGCGGAGAACCACCTGGACCGCCGGTCCGAGCATCGCCCCGACGACTGCATCGAGGCGGCGCTCAAGCATCCCGGCGCGCATTTCCTGGCTTTTTCCGGGGCGAAGCTGATCGTCAAGCACGACGAGAAGGTCATCGATCCGCTCTTCGCGCCCTATGAACTGGCGGGGCTCGAGCCGACCATGGACGATGCGGTCCTGCTCGGCTTTCTGCCGAACGGCGAGCCGCGTCTTGCCGTGCCTTCGGGGCTGACGGAGGAGACGGTGCCGGAGCCCTTCAAGATCGCCGATGCCCGCATGCTCTATCGCCAGCAGATGCTGCCGGAAAACCTGCTGGGGCAGTTTGCGCAGGCGTCGAGCCTGATCGTCTGGAACGCCGGCAACCGGTTCTGCGGCCGCTGCGGCGGCCCGATGGACGGTGCGGCCGGCGGCTATAGGCGCATCTGTACGGCCTGCGGGCACATGGTCTTCCCGCGTACCGATCCGGTCGTTATCATGCTGACGATCGATGTCGAGCGCGATCAATGCCTGCTCGGCCGCAGCCCGCATTTTACGCCGGGCATGTATTCCTGCCTCGCCGGTTTCGTCGAGCCGGGCGAGACGATCGAAAACGCGGTGCGGCGGGAAACGCTCGAGGAGTCCGGCATCCGGATCGGCCGCGTGCGCTATCATGCTTCGCAGCCCTGGCCGCTCCCCCATTCGCTGATGATCGGCTGCTATGCGGAAGCGAAGTCGACCGCCATCAAGCGCGACGAACAGGAACTGGAAGACGTCCGCTGGTTCACGCGGGCGGAAACCGAGGCGATGCTGGAGCGCGCCACGGGCGTCGCCGACACCGGAGACGAACACATTCCGCCGCCGAAGGGCGCCATTGCGCACCAGCTCATGCGCGACTGGCTCGCCTGGCCCGAGCGCAGCTGAGGTGCCATGTTTGAACGCCCGTAAGCAAACGTGCGTATAAAACGCTCACACCCCGCACGGAGGCGGGGTGTGGAAGACTTCGGATGTCGCGCGGTCAAATGCGGCGCGGGGTCATCCCGGTATTAACGGCCGAAAACGGCTGCCTGAATCTGGGAACGGGAAATACCGATATCGCTCAGGGCGTGATCGTCGAGAGCGTTCAGCTCGCGGACCGCACGGCGCATCTTCACGTATTCCGTAATCTTCTGACGGATTTTCATCTTTTTAGCTCCTTCTTTGTACGAGAGCTAAATAGGCATTTGCCTAAGATTTAAGTAGTTCCATGATTGCAAATTAGGCATGCACTGGACGCGTGGCCGGTTAACGAGTTTTGCCGTTTTCTCGTGCGTCCGGGGTGAAGCGGGTCGGCCGAAGCCGCACCGCATGGTCAGAGCACGCCGCGCATCGGATGCGCCGGATAGGTGCCGAGGATGCGCACATTTTCCGAGAAGAAGCGCAGCTCGTCCATCGCGTGGCGCACGCCTGTATCGTCGGGATGCCCCTCGATGTCCGCATAGAACTGGGTCGCCACGAACTTGCCGCCGAGCTGGTAGCTCTCGAGCTTGGTCATGTTGATGCCGTTCGTCGCGAAACCGCCCATCGCCTTGTAGAGCGCCGCCGGGATATTGCGCACGTTGAAGACGAAGGTCGTGATGATCAGTTCGTCCTTCGAGGTGCGGTCAACCCTGCTCTCCTCTCTGGACAGCACGACGAAGCGCGTGACGTTGCTGTCGGTGTCCTCGACGTTCTCGGCGATGATGTCGAGGCCGTAGAGGTCGGCGGCAAGGCGCGGAGCAAGCGCCGCCATCGAGCGGTCGCCCACTTCCTTGACGAGCTTGGCGGCGCCGGCCGTATCGCCCGCGACCACCGGCTTCCACCCGTTGGCACGCACGATCTTGCGACACTGGCCGAGCGCGTGGATATGGCTGTGCACGGTGCGGATCTCGTCGCGCCCGACGCCGGGCAGCACCATCAGCTGGAAGCGAATCGGCATGAAATATTCGCCGACGATATGCAGGCGCGATTCCGGCAGGAGGTGATGGATGTCGGCGACGCGTCCGGCGATCGTGTTTTCGATCGGGATCATGGCGAGATCGGCCTCGCCGTTTTCAACCGCCAGGAAAGCGTCCTCGAAGGTCTGGCACGGCAGCGGCTCCATCGACGGGAACATGTCGCGGCAGGCCATGTCGGAATTGGCGCCGTAGTCGCCCTGGAATGAAATCCGGTTGGTCTTGGCGGTCACTTTGGTCCCCTTGATGTCGGAATGTCAGACGCGGGCGGAAAGGATGCGGCGGGCCTTGTCGAGATCGGCCGGCGTGTCGACCCCGAGCGGCACGGAGTCCACGATCTCGACATCGATGCGCATGCCCGCTTCGAGCGCCCGCAACTGCTCCAGCGATTCGCGTTTCTCGAGCGTCGACGGCTTCAGCGAAACGAAGCTTTCCAGCGCCTTGCGACGATAGGCGTAAAGCCCGATGTGGTGATAGAGGGGGCCTTCGCCGTAGGGTGCGGTGGCGCGGGTGAAATAGAGCGCGCGAAAGCGGCTTTCGGAAAGCGGCGAGCCGACGACCTTGACGACGTTGGGATTGGTCTTTTCGTGTTCGTCGGTGATCGCCACGGTCAGCGTGGCGATGTCGGTCGAGGCATTTTCCAGCGGCTTCAGCGCCGCACGAATGGGACCGGGCTCGATGGTCGGAAGATCGCCCTGAACGTTGATGACGATTTCCGCTTCGCCATGCGGATCGGCCTTCAGAAGGGCCTCGTGGATCCGGTCGGAGCCGGACTGGTGATCGACGCGCGTCATGATCGCTTCGAAGCCGGCGCCGGTCACGGCCGCGAAGACATCGGGATGATCGACTGCCACCACGATCCGCCCGACCTCGGCCTCCGCCGCCCGCCTTGCCACCTGCACGATCATCGGCAGGCCGCAAATGTCGGCAAGCGGCTTGCCGGGAAGGCGAGTCGACGCCATGCGCGCCGGAATGAGTACGAGGGTTTTGCCCGATTGTTCACGATTCATCGTTCGGCCTTCGAAAACCCGGAAAAAGTGTCAAAACGTCTCACTCCGGGGTTGATAATCTCTGTTGCAACGCAGAGCCAAAAGACATAGGTTCCGCGCGATTTCAAGATGGGCCGGTTTTTTGTTTGCCGGTGGCTAAGGGAGCGTTTGCAGATGAATCCATATGTGAACATGGGTGTGGGTGCCTTGTTGGGTACGGTCTTCGTTCTGATGTCCGTATCCATTGCGTCGGAAGGCATTTTCCATTCCGAAGCTCCCGAGAAGGAAGGTTTCGCCATCGTCGCCGAGGAAACGGCAGGCGAAGCGGGTGCTGCCGGCGGCGAGGAAGCGAAGTCCGAACCGATCGGGCCACTGCTCGCCAGCGCCGATGCCTCCGCCGGCGAGGCCGTGTTCAAGAAATGCGCAAGCTGTCACACCATCGAGAAGGGCGGACCGAACAAGGTCGGCCCGAACCTCTGGGGCGTCGTCAACCGCCCGATCGCCTCGCATGAGGGCTTCAGCTATTCCGCGGGCATGCAGACCTTTTCCGAAGGCGGCAAGGTCGTGTGGGACTACGATCATCTGAGCTACTTCCTCGAAGCGCCGAAGAAGCACGTGCCGGGCACGGCCATGGGCTTCGCGGGCCTCAAGAAGACCGACGAGCGCGCCAACCTGATCGCATGGCTGCGTGAAAAGGCCGACAGCCCGGCCCCGCTGCCGGACGCCGCCGCGGCAGGCTCCACCGAGGCAGCACCCGCTGCAGGTCAGGAGGGACAGGCTCCCGCCGCTGAAGCTCCGGCTCCTGCCGAGGGCGGTGCGGCTCCCGCAGCCACTGAAGCCAGCCCGGCCCCTGCTCCCGCTGAAGGCGGAGCAGCTCCGGCAGGTCAGACCGGCGCTCCGGCGCCGGCTCCGGCAAACTGACTGCGGTCAGCACACGGCCAGACTTCCTGAAAAACCCGGTCGGTCGATCGGGTTTTTTCACATCCCGCAGATGTGATGAGCCTGGCCGCATCATGATATAGAATGGCCTTCACCATTCGACATATGCAACGCGAGCGACAGCAACCGCTCGGAACGAAGGAGCAGACGACAGATGACCGGTAGCGGTGAGCAGACTTTCCTGTTCGAGCAGAACCCGACCAGAATGGCGACCGGCGAGCGCGATGCGCTGCTTGCCAATCCGGGCTTCGGGCGCGTGTTTACCGATCACATGGCGACGATCCGCTATTCCGAGGGCCGCGGCTGGCACGATGCGAAGATCGGCGCGCGAAAGGCGTTCGATCTCGATCCGTCGACACTCGTGCTGCATTATGCCCAGGAGATCTTCGAGGGGATGAAGGCGTATCGCCTTCCCGACGGAGGCGCCACGCTGTTTCGCCCCGACGCCAATGCGCGCCGTTTTCGCAATTCCGCGCTTCGGCTCGCAATGGCGCCGCTGCCGGAGGAGCTGTTCGTCCAATCCGTGCGCGAACTGGTTCGTATCGACCGCGACTGGATTCCCGCCGGTGAAGGAGCCGCGCTCTATCTCCGGCCGTTCATGATCGCGACGGAAGTGCTCCTCGGCGTGAAGCCCTCGGCTGAATACCTCTACTGCGTCGTTGCTTCCTCGGTCGGTTCCTACTTCAAGGGCGGCGCCCCGGCCGTCACCATATGGGTTTCGGAGAATTACACCCGGGCAGCGCCCGGCGGCACCGGCGAGGCCAAATGCGGCGGCAATTATGCCGCGAGTCTTGCGGCGCAGGCGGAGGCGATGCAGGAGGGCTGCGAGCAAGTGGTGTTCCTCGACGCGGTCGAGCGCCGCTTCGTCGAAGAGCTCGGCGGCATGAACGTCTTCTTCGTCTTCCGCGACGGCTCGCTGCAGACGCCGCCGCTGACGGGCACGATCCTGCCGGGCATCACGCGCGATTCGCTGATCACGCTCGCCCGCGATATGGGGCTTACGGTGCGTGAAGAGCCCTATGCCATCGATCAATGGCAGGCGGATGCGGAAAGCGGCCGCCTCACCGAGGCCTTCGCCTGCGGAACGGCTGCGGTCGTAACGCCGATCGGCAAGGTCAAGGGCCGTGAACACAGCTTCACCATTGGCGACTGCGGAGCCGGTCCGGTTGCCGGCCGCCTGAAGGCAGCCTTGCTGGACATCCAGAACGGCCGCGCGCCGGACCCGCATGGCTGGCTCGACCGGCTGTTTTGAGCGCAGCCTTCGGTCAGGAATCCCGCCCCGTCACATCAGCAGATAGGCCCACACCGACACGCTGACCACGCCGAGCGCAGTGGTCAGGGTGATGGTCGAGGAGGCGAGCGCATGCCCGACATTGAAGTGGTTGGCGATCAGCCAGGCGTTGACGCCGGTCGGGACCGACGAGGTCAGCACCAGCGCCGCGGTCCAGCTGTCGCTCAGCCCTAACAGATGGCAGGCGGCGAAGACGGCGCCGGGCAGCACCAGGAGTTTGAGGGTGCTCGTCACGGCCGCGAGCCCGGTATTGCCGGCAAGACCGTACTTGTCGAGGGCCATGCCGATCGAGACGAGCGCCGCAGGCGCTGCCACGCCCGCAAGCTGGTCGACGACGATCTTCACCGGTCCGCCGAGCGGTTGTCCGAGGAGATGGAACAGAGCGCCGAAGACAAGGCCGATCACGAGGGGATTGCGGACGAGGTTGCGGGCAACTCCGCCCATGAGCTTCCAGATGCCCTGCCCTGGTGCGCCGGTCGTCTGACGTTCCGCGCGCTCCATCATCACCGTTCCGGCAATCATCATGACCGGCAGATGGACGGAGAGCAGGATCGACAGCGCAACGATACCGTCTTGGCCGACAAGGCGGGAAACGAGCGGCAGGCCGATGAACACCGTATTGGCGAAGGCGGACGAAACGCCGGCAAGCACCCCCATGCGTGCGTCCCGGCCGAAGCCGAGCGTCGCCGCCAGATGGCCGATGGTCCAGGTCACCGCGACGCCGGAGAAATAGGCAACCCAGAGCGGCCAGGGCGACCCTTCCTTGAAATCCGCCTCGGCGATGGTACGGAAGAGCAGCACCGGCACCGCGACGCGGAAGACGAAATCGCCGAGCGCTTCGCCGACGGCCGGCTTCAGATAGCCGAGCCGGACGATGAGCCAGCCGGTCAGGATCAGGACGAAAATCGGTAGAACGTTCAGGAAGACGTCGGACATGGAAGAGCCTTGATGGGTTTCCAAGCCATAGCCCTGTTCGAGCCGTGGAGGCAAGGGACGCGCATGCTGCCGGCCTTCTTGATTAGGCCAACCCAAGCCAACATGCAGCAATTACAGAAGAATCAGCGCGGACGCGGCCATGCGCGACCGGAACATTCCGGGGCTGCCAAGCGTTGCGATCAAGGATCGGGAACGACCAGAAATGCCGAGCGAATACCCGAAATACTCTCACAAGGACGACGATCCTCATCTGACCGATGACGATCTGGCGGAGAAAGTTCTGCATTTCCTTCGCTACGCAACTCCGATCGATACGAGCGACATGGAGGTGATCGCTTTAGGCAACATCGTCGTGCTCTCCGGTACGGTTGGAAGCGAAGCGGACATTGCCTCTGCCGGCGAAGCGGCCGCCTCGGTCATCGGTGTTTCGAGCGTGGAGAACGAACTAAGGGCGCGCGAAGATACAAAGTGAAGCGCGCCGTTTCTCAACCGGCCAGGGCCGGCATGTCTGAGCCTTGCGCGGTGCAAACCTCGCGAATGCAGCCGCGCAGCCAGCGATGCGCCGGATCGGCATCGAGCCGCGGATGCCAGAGCAGCGAAACCGTGATCTGCGGCAGGGAGAAGGGCAGCGCAAAGCTGTGCATTCCCTGACGCAAGGCGCTGGTGTGGCGCTCAGGAACGCTGGCGATCAGATCCGTGGAGCGAGCCAGCGCCAGGGCGCTCGAAAAACCGCCCACAATGGTAACGACCTCGCGCTCCAATCCGATCGACCTCATTATATCATCGATGCCGACAGCCGCCTTCTCCGGCCCCCGCCGTGAAACAAGGATGTGCCTGCCGGCTGCGTAGCGGGCCGGCGTTACCTCGCCCCCGCTCAAAGCGTGGCCCTTGCGCACGACGCCGATGAACCGGTCCCGGAACAGAGACTGCGTCCGCAACTCCGGCCCTGTCGCCTCGCCCACCACACCAGTTTCGAGATCGACGCTCCCGTCCCGAAGCGGGCCGCTGTCCTTGTCCGATTTCTGCACGAAGGCCAGGCGCAGTCCGGGGGCTTCCGCGCCGAGCCGGGCAAGGAGGTTCGGCCCGAAGTTTTCGACGAAGCCGTCGCTGGTGCGCAGCGTGAACGTCCGAACGAGCCGTTTCAGGTCGAGTTTCTCCTGCGGCCGCAGGACGGATTGCGCCTCCTCCACCAGCCGGCCGACCTTCTCGCGCAGCTCGAGCGCACGCGGCGTCGCAACGAGGCCGCGCCCGGCCCGAACCAGAAGCGGGTCGCCGGTCGTCTCGCGCAATCGCTGAAGCGCCCGGCTCATTGCCGAGGGGCTCAGGCGCAGCCGCTTGGCAGCGCGCGCGACGCTGCCTTCTGCGAGCAGCACGTCGAGGACGACGAGGAGATTGAGATCGGGTTTCGGCATGGGGCGACAGTAGCACAGATTTCAATCGGACATGGCGTGAAACGCACGAATGAAGTGCAAATCGTGCGTGTTCCGCCATGACGGTCGAGCGGTTAGCTTCTCCTCGGAACGCTTCAGGGTCCAGGGAAGGAATGTTCATGCCGAAACCAGCCGTTGCCGCGCCAGATGATGCCGCAGGTGCAAATCCGCACAGAGCCGCCTCGGCCCGATGGGCGCTCGCCAGCCTTTCGCTCTCCATGCTGCTGTCCTCGCTCGGCACCAGCATCGCGAATGTCGGCCTGCCGAGCCTCGCCACGGCGTTCTCCGCCTCGTTCCAGCAGGTCCAATGGGTCGTCCTTGCCTATCTCCTTGCCATTACCACCCTCATCGTCGGTGTCGGCCGGCTCGGCGACATCGTCGGGCGCCGGCGGCTGCTGCTTGCCGGGATCCTGCTCTTTACCGTGGCTTCGGGCTTGTGCGGCGCTGCACCAAGCCTGCAGCTCCTCATTGCCGCCCGGGCGGTTCAGGGGCTCGGTGCGGCGGTCATGATGGCGCTCGCCACGGCCCTGGTCGGAGAGACCGTGTCGAAGGAAAAGACCGGTGGCGCCATGGGCCTGCTGGGCACCATGTCTGCGATCGGAACCGCGCTGGGGCCGTCGCTCGGCGGCGTCCTCATCGCCGGTCTCGGCTGGCAGGCGATCTTCCTCGTTAACGTGCCGCTCGGCGCTTTGACCCTTCTTCTCGCGCACCGCTCGCTGCCCGCCGATCTCCAAAGGCCCGCGGCCAGGCAAGCAGGCTTCGACGTTCCGGGCACGGTGCTGCTCGGCCTGACGCTGGCCGCCTATGCACTCGCCATGACCGTTGGGCGCGATCCATTCGGTCCGCTCAACATGGCTCTCCTGGCCGCCGCCGTCGGCGGCGCCGGCCTCTTCGTACTGGCCGAGCGGAGAGCGGCGACCCCCTTGATCCGGATCGAGGCTCTGCGGGACCCGGTGCTCGGTGCGGGGCTTGCCATGAGCGCACTCGTCTCGACGGTGATGATGGCAACGCTGGTGGTCGGGCCGTTCTACCTCTCGCGCTCGCTCGGCCTCGGCGAAGCGCTGGTCGGGATCGTCATGTCGGCGGGTCCGGTCGTCTCCGCCCTGAGCGGTCTGCCGGCCGGCCGTGCCGTCGACCGCCTGGGAGCCCCGTTCATGATCGTCGCAGGTCTCCTCGCAATGGCCGCCGGCTCATTCGCCCTGACGGTGCTTCCGGAGATGTTCGGCGTCGCCGGCTACCTGGCCGCCATGCTCATCCTGACGCCGGGTTACCAGCTGTTCCAGGCGGCCAACAATACGGCCGTGATGGTGGAAGTCCGCCCGGACCGGCGCGGCGTCGTCTCCGGTATGCTCAATCTCTCGCGCAATCTCGGGCTCGTTACCGGCGCGTCGGTCATGGGAGTCGTCTTCGCCTTCGCATCGGCTGCACCCGAGATCGCGGCCGCACCACCCATGGCCGTTGCCGCCGGCATGCGGATCACTTTCACAGTCGCGGGTGTCCTGGTCATGGCAGCACTCGTCATCGCGCTCCGGAGCCGCGCTCTCTCGATGCGCGCTTCCGCCGGCGCGGCACTACGCGACGAAGATCGGTGAGGTACGGCTGTCGGCATCATCTTGCTTCGTCAGTGGCGGGAACCCTGCCGGCTGCGTTCGACGACTGGTCCGTCACCGACAACACGGTCGATCACGAACGTCGCAGACGTCGGGCTGTAGCATAGGAACGGCAGTAGTTGGCGATGTGCGTATGCAGCTTGATGATGATGCGGCCATCGGCGACAATATCGCGCTGTAGAGGACAATCGGCGGCTGATGGCGGACAGAGAGTCCGCTAAACTGCTGATTTTGCTATCTTTATTGGCAACATACCCTTGCCTTTTCCTAACGTTGCGCCAATATCTTTAACCATGTTGTCCGCTGTCGTCTTTGCTGACAAAGCGACCGATTAGGAAAACGGTTAGGAAAGAAAGTGGCGCGCCATAAACTCGCTGAGACAAGAATCAAGGCCGCACTCAAAGGCGGGAAAGCCGAAAAGCTCGGCGACGGCGACGGGCTGTGGCTGTACATCCAGGCGAGCGGCACCGCATCCTGGGTATTCATCTGGATACGGCACAAACGGCGACGGGAAATCGGGCTCGGTTCTTACGGCAGCGGTGCTCGCCACGTCTCCCTCGTAGACGCGAGAGGCAAGGCCGAGACGATCCGCGGCATCCTTGGTCGTGGCGGCGACCCGTTCAAGGAACTGCCGGAGCGAATGGCCGCCGTGAAGCCAAAGACCTTCGGCGAATGCGCCGACGATCTCATTGCGGCCAAGGAAAAGACCTTCCGGAACGAAAAGCACCGGGCGCAATGGAAGATGACCTTGGAGGTCTATGCGAAGCCGCTCCGCAAGATACCGGTGACCGATGTCTCGACCGACGACGTTGTGCGCGTACTTAGGCCACTATGGCAGGACAAGCACGAGACTGCTTCGCGCCTGCGCGGTCGAATCGAAAAGGTGCTCGACTACGCCAAGGCGCTCAAGTTACGCGAGGGCGAGAACCCCGCCCGCTGGAAGGGCCATCTGGATCACATTCTCGGCAAGCGGGAAAAACTGACACGCGGCCACCACGCAGCAATGCCTTACGCCGATGTGCCCGCCTTCATGGCGAAGCTGAAGACAGCGGAAGGGCTCGGCGCTCGGGCGTTAGAATTGTGCATCCTGACAGCAACCCGTTCCGGCGAAGTGCTGAATGCACGTTGGGCGGAAATCGATTTCAACGCGGCCACTTGGGCAATCCCGGCCGAGAGGATGAAGGCTGGCAAGGAACACATCGTGCCACTTTCCGCCCATGCTATCGCGATTCTGAAGGCACTTCACGAGAAGCGGCTTTCCGAATTTGTGTTTCCCGGTCAGGTGCCAAAGAAACCAATCTCCAACATGGCAATGACGATGGTCATGCGCCGGCTAAAAGCCGGCGCCTATACGGTTCACGGCTTTAGATCGAGCTTCCGTGATTGGTGCGGCGACGCGACAAGCTTCCCGCGAGATGTAGCCGAAGCGGCGCTGGCGCATGTCGTGCAAGGCGTTGAGGCGGCCTATCGGCGGGGCTCGGCGTTGGCAAAAAGGCGTAAGTTGATGGAGGCATGGACGGCCTATTGTTCGAACGTCAAGGGCGGCGACAACGTGCTGACGATAAAAAGCGGCGGAGGGCGGCACAGGTAATGACGCAATCAATTGATACCGCTGCAGCAATCGACCTCGTCCGTCAGCAATTGGAGAGCTATTTGCCGGACGATCTGGAGGCGTGGGAGTGGTCGCAGGAGAGGCAGCCCTTAGAAAAAGCTCGGCAATCAGGGATCGTCGAACCGGATGGAATGGGGCAGTGGCTCCGGCGTTCAGATACCGGTGAGACCGCCTTCGTTAGGGGACGCCTTCTCGATCTTGAGAAGGCGGAGGCCTTGATTGAGGCTGCCGCTGCCGGCGATAAAGAGGCCGATGCCCAAGTGAGCGCAATCGCTATCTGGCTTCTGGAGAAAGGATGTTCCTTGCCAGATACCTTTCGCGAATTCGTGATCAAACTTTTGCGAAATAGGTTGCCGAAGCCGCGTGCAAATCGAAATCTCGCTCGGGATATCCAATACTGTGTGGCAATCCACAGATTACAGGAATACGGCTTCAGTCCGACGAGAAATCGTGGCCTGCATGGCAAAGCGAATGCGACCGAGTCCGGTTGCTCGATCTTGTCGAAGACGCTTGCCGCCATCGGCCAGCATGTGTCGGAACGGATGCTTGAGCAGATATGGGAAAAATATTCTAACAGGCGGTAGACTGTACCAAACATGCCCAATGCAGATTTGGTACGACCGCCGGGTCTCATGCGTATATTTAACTAGCCGTTCTAACCGGAGCGGCTTTTATTGAAACTGCCGTTCCAAACACCGGAGCGGCAGAATGGAAAAAGTTCTTGAAAAGGAAGAGGACCGGCGCCGCAAAGCCGCAACGTTAGGCTTTGAAAGCGAACTTGCCAAACTTCGAAGCGAGGTGGCCGACCTCAAGACTAATCGCCCAACTGGGCCGCCTTCCGATGCCCCTGTCCTGATCTCACTCAACGACGTTTGCCGACTAACTAGCTTAAGCCGCACAGCCGTCAACCGCTGGCGCGCGTTGGGACTGTTCCCTGCCGCAGTTCCGCTCGGCGATAAACGCGTCGCCTTCGTTCGGAGCGAGGTCGAGGCGTGGATTCAAGCTCGAATAGGCGAGCGGGATCGGCGCAAGGCTGCCGGAGGTGTGTCATGAAAGGCTTTGCTTCTTGGAAGATGAACTTGCTCGACCAGATGTCGGTCGATACCCGCCTCTCGGCGACCGCCTTTCGCATAGCCTATTGTCTGCTCCACTACATGGACTCAGCGACCGGCGACTGCTTTCCGAAGCAGGAAACAATTGCCGCCGATCTAGGTGTGACGGATCGCACGGTCCGGAAGGCGCTCGTCTGTCTCCGCGTCTGCGGCTGGCTCGAAATTGAAGAGCGGTGGCCGGCAAAGGGCCGTGGCAAATCTAATTTGTACCGTTTTCAGGATGCGACCACCGGAAGTCCGGTTCCGGCAAACGAGACGAGCAGCGGAAGCAGGCTTCCCGTAAACGATGCGACCAGCGGAAGTTCCGCGCGGGAGTTCCGGAAGAAAGTTTCCGGTGCCTCTAGTAAGGAACACGTTGAAAAGAACACGTTGAAACAAGAGAGCGCTCCGCGCGCTCGTGCCACGGCCCTTCCCGACGATTTCTTGCCCGATCTTGGGGTCGCTTTGGCCGCTGGGCTTGATTTGGCCGAGGCCGAGCGGCAGGCGGCGATATTCCTCGACTATTACCGCGCCAAAGGAAAACCGCTGCGCGACTGGAACGCCGCATGGCGCAATTGGATTCGCCGCGTGCCGGATTTCGCACGCCGTACCGGCGACCACCGTCACCATCAGCAGCATAGAACCCACATTGCCGATCAGGCTCTAGAGGCCACCTTTGAGGCCCTCAGGAGCGAACGGTCAGGAGGATTGTTCAATGACAGCGGCGAACCTGCCGAAGGTACCACCGAATATGTCCCGTCTCGCGTCCGACACTGACAAGCTTAGCGTGCTTACCCGCCTGTTCGCAGCCTACCCTTGCCGAGCGCCAAGCGACTTTCGGCTCGTGAAGCCCGCCTACATGCAGGCACTCGAAGGCGTCAGCCAATGGGCATTGTTCGAGGCGGAACGCCGGGTCAATCAAAATGCACTCGGACATGCGTTTATGCCGTCACCGGCCGAATTGCGCGGCGAAATCGACCGCGTGGTGGAACCGTTCCGAGAGCGCGAACGGCGGGCGGCCGAGGAAGCACGAAGGTACGCCTCGAAGGAAGGCCCTCCCGTCAACCATGACGAAGCGAGCAGAGCGCGCATCGTTGAAGGCTTCCAGAAGCTGCGGGCGACCTATCCCGGTCTAGCGCGAACGAGGCCGTCGCCAAAGCCTCCGCAGCGAATCCCAGATTATTCGCAAGAGCGGATCGAAATCACCGACGCCTTGCGCCGAACGCTCAAGGCACGGGAGCCTGAGCAATGAGCAGAGCCGGCGTCATTCCGGCGCTGGTGACCGAAAGGAGACGTACATGACCGAGGTAAGCGAAAAACGTTGGAAAGTCAGTATTACCCATCTCTATGACATGGGCCCGAGAGAAACGGTGTTCTTCATCGATGAGATCGCCGAGCTAGACGAGATCATCGAGCACGGCCCGGATTGGAATGCCATGCTTGATTGCCGGGTCACCTACAACGGGCGGAACTATCCCGAGAACTCGACTGTCGAGCAGATAGCTGCTGCTGGTTAACCACCATCCCGTCGGCTTGGCCGCAGTAACGGTCAGGCCGGCACGGCTCAATAGGAGGCTCACCATGCTAAAGAAGCCGAAAATCCCCTCCTCAGAAAAAACGACGCAATTGGCGTGCGACACCATCATCGCGCGCGCCGTGGTGAAAATGGTCGTGGAGGCGGGTGCGCCGATCCCGCTGGTGATCGACCGCCTGCTTACGTATGCCGCCGGTCAGGCGGCAACTATGAGAGGATCGGCCGTCACCGCCGATCACCTTCGGCGTTTCGCGGACAACATTGACCGCGGCCTCTTCTGGTCGATCACGGGCGAGGATAAGTGCGGAGGGCGGTCGAATTGACCGACAAGGAAAAAATACCTATCTTATGTGCGGCTCGATTGAGTGAACTTCGCCAGCAGGACTGGGAGGGACGAACCGCCGAGCCGGTACTATCTTCAGAACGGCTGCCCCCTCGTGGCGAGCGTCGGAAGCGCGAAAAGAGAAATGGCTGTTGCGACTATCGCGACGGCGGCGCTTTGCGATTGGGTTGAGCCGATGCTGAAATTTACCCCCGAAACAAGATTCGCTGCACCCATTGACCTCGAATTGAAGAGCGAGGCGAACGGCACTGTGCAAGGCTTTGCTGCTACCTTTGACGGCGAGCCGGATCGGCAAGGTGACATCATCCGCAAGGGCGCCTTTGCCAGAACGCTGAGGGAGATCGCGGCGGAAGGCGTCATTGTGCCGATGCTCTGGGCGCATCGCCAAGAGCAGCCGGTGGGGCGCTGGACCCGCCTCGTTGAAACCGAGAAGGGACTATGGGCCACTGGCCGTCTTTCTCTCCAAACCGACGCCGGGCAACAAGCGCGCGAACATCTCGTTGCCGGCGATATCGACGGTCTCTCGATTGGCTTCGTTTTGGCCGGTGACGGGCGCCGATATCTCGGAAACGGCACATTCGAAATTCGAGAGTTGGAGTTATGCGAGATATCGCTCGTTGCGGTGCCAGCGCAGCGGCGCGCGCGCATCTCAAACGTGAAAAGCTTCGAAACGAAAGCCGATCTGGTCGATGCCCTACATAGGGGCGAACCGCTGCCGCGCCGTCTTGCTGCCAAAGTAGCGGCGGGCGGTTGGAACGCCCTCTCGGAAGCTAACCACGACAAAGCAAACGCGCTAATGGCCACTATGGACGCGGCTACGGCGCGCATCAGGAGTGAATTGCCATGACTATTCATAACAGTCCGATGACGCGCCAGGCGCGCGCACTGCTGGCCGCTGGAGCCCATCTCCGCAAGAAGGATGCAGGCAGCGCCGATGACGTATTTGAACGGCTTTCGGCGAAGTTCGGGGAACATGCCGGAGCGGTCTTGCGAAAGCTCACCGAGGCGGACGAGAAGATGGCCGGCTTTGCCGCACGGATTTTCGATATGGAACAGCGGGCAGCAAGGGCCGATTTTTATGGGGGTAGCGGCAGCGGTCGCGCCGAGACTTGGGGCGAGCAATTCACCAGACACACCGGGCTGAAGGCATTTTCCGAGGAAACGACGCGACCCGGCCGATTCCGCCTTGAGGTGAAGACCACCCTCACGAACGATCCCACCTCGGGAGGGAGCCTCGGCGTCCCGACGCGCGATACGACCGCGATGATACCCCGCCGGCGGATGCAGGTTCGGGATTTGCTGCCGGTCGTCTCCGTATCCAGCAATGCGGTTGAATATGCGGCCCAGATCGGGCGCACGAATAATGCGGCGCCGGTTGCGGAGGGCGCGGTCAAGCCCGAGTCTGGACTGGCGTTCCAACTGCGGACTTTGCCGACACAGGTCATCGCGCACTGGATTCCGGCCTCTCGGCAAGTGCTTGATGACGTGCCGCAGCTCCGCGATATCATCGATGGCGAGCTACGCTATGGCCTCGCTTACGTCGAGGAAGGCCAAATCCTCTACGGTGACGGTAGTGGCAGCAACCTGAGTGGTTTGGTTCCCAACTCGACGGCCTTTGCCGCACCCTTCGCCATCGCCAACGCGACGATGCTTGATACCGTCGGACTCGCGATCTTGCAGAACGCCTTGGCGGATTTCCCGGCGGACGGGATCGTGATGCATCCCTCCGACTGGATGCGGATTCGCCTTCTGAAAGACGCCGACGGCAAATATATCCTCGGTGATCCGCAGGCGGTGATCGCGCCAGCCTTGTTCGGCTTACCGGTCGTGACCACGCAGGCGATGTCCGTGGACAAGTTCCTCGTCGGCAACTTCCAGCAGGCGGCGACGCTCTATGACCGCTGGGCCGCCAGGGTTGAAGTCAGCACCGAGCATGCCGATTTCTTCGTCCGAAACCTCGTCGCAATCTTGGCCGAGGAAAGGATCGGCCTTGCCGTCAAGCAGCCACTAGCCTTGACCTACGGCGATTTTGGAAACGTGGCCTAGCAGAGAGGACTCGCGGAGATACCGCTATGTAGTCGCGATCTTCGGTAGGATATCGCCAACCACAAAGCCACTCCACCGTCCCGAGACGTCGAACCGATTGAACCCTTCGACGCCGTTTGGAACAAGAAATCCGGTCCAGATCCCTGCCTTATCGAACACATTGTAGTTGTCGCCTGCCGGAACCACTGGACCGATGAAATTCGCGTGTTCGTCAAAGAGGATGGCTACTTTGTCACTGGCGCGCACCAGGAATCCTGACACAGCACCGCGCAAGTCAAAGAGGTAAGGACCATCCCAGACCGTGTTTCGGCGAGGGTCAATCAACCAATTCCGTTTGGGATCGATGAGATAATTTCGCCGAGGATCGATCATCATGTTGCGGTTTGGGTCGATCATCATGTTGCGGCGAGGATCGATCATCATGTTGCGCCGAGGATCGATCATCATGTTGCGGCGAGGATCGATCATCATGTTGCGATTAGGATCGATCATCATATTGCGGTTTGGGTCAATCATTACGTTGCGGCGTGGATCGATCATCATGTTCTGATTAGGATCGCGCGATGGGAGGGGCCGCAAAGGTCCTCCGCCTTGCACGATCAAGTCGACCAGCAACGCGTACTCCCCCTCTGCGTCGGTTCCGAAGCTTAGCAGAATCTGGAACTCAGAACCCTTGAGGACGTAAATTCCGACGTCACTTTCAAGTAATGGCTCGGTGGAGGCGACCAGTTGATCACGTGTAGCTGTTTCCACGGCCTTCAGCGCAACCCCGACTGCCGCAAGCACCCGCGGGCTTGAGCGCGTCACCTTTTCACTGAATGAGGGCGTTACAAGGTACCTCATTTCAGTACATCCTTGATCTGCTTCATCGCCGCTTTGAACTGTTCGACCTCGCCTCTGTTAATCGCTTGTCTGGACGCTTCGACCTGGGCTGGGATAAGCTGGCTGCGGGCGTATGCCATACAGAAGTCGTCATCCTTAAAGGCGCTGATCTCCGTTTCAAAGGCGTGCAGGAAGCGGTGGAATAGGAAAGTGACAATGCACACGAGCAATAATGCCCAAAAAGAAAAGGTGCTATAGAACGATGCCCAAGCGATCCCCTTAGGCGTCGATATTTCCGTGACCAACGTGTTCGAAAAAATCCCGCCCAGCACAGAAGTGAAGATCGAGATTGCTGTCTTGACGCCCGGCGACCGATAGATTCGATCCCGCAGCGCTTTGCCCCACCCCATAGGTATCCTTCGCTCGTGCACCCTTCCCGACAAGTACAATGACCGCTACTACGAAATGCTTCGGAATGCGAGCGGGACTAAAACTTCTCGGAAGGATTGAAACGTGTGGTCTGTGGATACACCGGAACGTGGCGCACCGACTAGTTGTGACGGGATGCCCGCAAATGATTCACGTCACACATAAGGGCGGGAAGGTTCCTCTGACGGGGGGCGGGCAAAAGTTGAGAGGCAGCGCCCCCGGCGGGCCCGCGCGGGAGCCACGCGGAGAATTTTTCTTGCGCAAGAAAACAGCGGGTGGCGTTTCCCGAGGTCAGCATTATTTTTCTACTGTCATGGGAAATTTAACGCGACGAATGGGACGGCCCGCGCACGAGCCCTCCGCGATGACGCAGCGCTTCGTCGAGGCGATGGCGGGCGCGGGCGTGCCGCAAAGTGAAATCGCCGCCGTGCTCGCGGTCACGGTGCCGACGCTGCGAAAGCATTATCGCCATGAATTGCAGTGCGGGGCCACCGTTGTCGAGGCGCGGCTCGTCGGTCAGCTGATGCGCGTCGCGAGCGGCAGCGATGGCACGGCACTCAAGGCAATCATGTTCACGCTTCAGTGCCGCTTCGGCTGGTCGCGATATGCACCACCACCGCGCGGCTGAGATGAAGACCACTCGCTCCCCACTGTATGGAAGCTTTGCCAAAGCCGTTCCGCCTGATCAAAGAAAGCCTTTGCCGCGTCTTTGAAAGTGAAGAAAGTGTTATCCCACGCTGCCTCGTCCATCACTGATTTGTAGATGGCGTTCCGAATACTCTCGTGCCGGTCAGTAATTTCGCCAGCATTCGCGACTCGGAAAATGTTGCGTGCTGAGGTCACTTGGCCGAATTGAATCAGAAGGGACTGCGCCGCAAGCTTGAGTTCCTCGCGAGCAGCCATCATAGTCCCGTCAAATAGCGCCTCGCACGTCCTTACTTCCTCCCGCTCGAGGAATTCACGCGTCTCTTGAGCTCGGTCTCGGGCCGCGATGCACTCGGGAATGATCTCAAGAATCTTTTGGCACCGCTGCTCGAAACTGTCGGAAGCCTGCAAGTCAGCCTTGGGGAGCTGCAATCGGTCAACTTGTGACCGCCTGTATGCAATTCGCGAGAACGCCCGGTCAAGCTGCAAGCGCTCCGAGCGCAATGAGAGAGCCATCAGGTCCTCGTGTCTCCGGTCATTGTCGTAGTCACTGGCTCGCATGTGCACCACCGTCACGTATGCGGCCGCAATGGCAAACAAGCCCCCGATCAGCGTTTGATAGTCATATACCCATTGAACCAACGTGTTGGGCTCGCGGTTAAAAAAAATCACCGGAACAAAAACAAGCACGCAGATGATGACCAACATGGCTATCGCAAATGGGCTTACCGAAGGTCTCTTCATAATGTTTGTTCGCGCCCCAGGTTAGGTCCCAGTGATTCCGAACTGATTCCTACAGGTTAGGTCAATGCTAGTGAGGGATTGTCCACCATGCATTTCAATTGACTTTGGCGACGGTGAAGATTTCGCCGGCCTCGATTCGCTCGGTGATCAGCGCCTGAACGTCAGATTCAGCTTTGGCAACCTCGGCTAGGGTGCGGTCGGAGAAGTTTGCACAATGCGCAAACAAGTTGGCGTCAACGCCCTTGTATATCTCGATGGGCTGATAAGCTGACCGTTACGGGGTATGCGGTCGAGGGGATTCTTCCCCAGTCCTTGAATCATGACCCGCGCAACCACCTCTCAATCGCGTTGGCGTAATACCTTTCCATCGCGGCCGTCCATATCAGAGCGTTTGCTTTCGCCCAGCGCCATGCCCAGCGCTCGCGGACAGCGCTAGCTCGGCTCAGCTGATACCGGCCAAGAACATGGCCGATCTCATGCAAGGCGATAAGATAGGAAATCGGTGATCGAATTGGCCGGATGAAGACTTCCCGCGTTTCAGGGATGGCGAATTCTTCCTCGCGGCCTTTGATAAATTCATAGCAGGCGATTTCGTGCCGGTCACACAGCACAGTGATATGTCGCCCTAGTTCGGCTATTCTCTCGCGTTTTTGCTCGCCGGCCTTCGGATCGTTGGCGTTCGGCCGGGTGGCCTTTTCCCAATCCACCGCGTCGGTGACATCCTCGCCGGCATCAAAGCGCCGATCAAACTCGGAGGCCTTCATCGTCGTTCCGTTCCCTAAACCATGCCCGATGCTATGCGCGGCGCGTAGGCGGTTCAAGCGGCCCGATGAACATCCTTGCGAGAAAGACCCATGTCGGCGGCGGTAGGTGGGCGTTCCCCTGTAGAACGCCCAAGTTTTCCGTCTTTCGGCCCCGCCACCTCGCCACGCTCCTGCGCCGAGTCGTATTCGTCGGCGAGCCGCCGTTTGGCGATGGACTCGATTTCCAGCGCGTCGGCTGGGGCGCGATGCGCTCGGCGATCAGCGCTTGAACCTCCGGTTCGGCTTTGGCGACTTCGGCAAGAGCGCGGTCTGATATCTTTCCCCAATGGGGAAACAGTTGCGGATCGATGCCTTTGAAAACCTCGATGGCTCGATACGCGGATGTCTTGGCGACATGCGGCAAGCGACTCGCCAGCCATCCGGTAAAGCCACCTTCATCTTTCCGGTATCGGAAAAGCTCCTGCGCTGCGGCCAGTTCGCGCCCGATCTCAAAAATGGAACCGATCTCCCTTCCTCGCGTTCACCGGCATCGGATAGCGGGGGAATCAAGTGGAATCCGTTCACGTATTGGTAGCCGAGGACGAGGCGCTGTTGCTGCTTGATTTTGAGCACGCACTAACGGAGGCGGGATTCGTGGTCGTCACGGCCAGCACCGGAGGGTCCGCGACGGAACTACTGAATACGGCCGATCCGCCTATCCTCGGCTTGATCACCGACATTCGTTTCGGCAAGCCGCCGGACGGCTGGGAGGTCGCCCGCGCGGCGCGGGAGATCGACCCCGAGATAGCTGTCGTATACGTCAGCGGCGACAGCGCGCCCGACTGGGCGATACACGGCGTCCCGAACAGCATCATGCTCGAAAAGCCTTTCGCAATGGCGCAATTAATAACGGCTATTTCCCAACTCCTGAACGAGCGATCCTCCGCAGCATCCTAAAAATGTCGAATCGGCCGGGGCATGCCCCGGCACAGCATGGCTGTTTCTCGACCGTGGTGGCGCGAAGCCTCGTTTCGCGTGAGCATGGCGCAAAGAGCGCCGATAAAAGCGTTAGGAAAGAACTTAGGAAAGCACAGCGCGAAAAGACATATTTCCCAATAATTTCAATCGGTTATCGCCACGAAATGGCGGACAGAGAGGGATTCGAACCCTCGATACGCTTTCACGTATACACGCGTTCCAGGCGTGCGCCTTCAACCACTCGGCCACCTGTCCATCCTTCTGCAGCCGGCGGTCGATCCGGCTGGATGGGGAAAAGCGAAGCTTCTCCGCGTCACCGGTGAAACCGGGAGACGGGCGCGATATATACCGATGATGCGCGCGGGATCAACTGGTTTCTGACATATTATTGACAGGCCGTGAAAGCTGCTGCGGATGACCCGCCATTGCGCTTGCCCGCCCTTGCGCCTATCTCTTGCGCAGGACGAGCCGAAAGGGGGGAGCGGATGCGGTTGCTGCTTCGGTTTGCGAGCTTTCTGGCGCTGATGGCTGCGGTCTTTGCAGGGACGATCGATTCCATTCAGTCGGTAGCGGCGTCGGAGCCGGTCATCACTTCGCTTGCCGACGGCATAGCGGCGATCGGGTCCGACCAGCTGAACTGGATTCAGTCGCTGCAGCGGACCGGCGCCGGGCCTGCAATGTGGCTCAGGGCGCTGCACTGGATTCTGGCGCAGCCCGCCTTTGCCGTATTCCTCGCCCTTGCCCTCCTCCTGTGGATGGCCGGATACAGGAAGAAACCCGCTGCCGGGCGCTTTGCCGCCTGAGCGCCGCAGCCGCACGGCTTGCTCCCACGAGCGCTGACGAAAGGAGCCTCAGATGTTTCTGATCGACATGTTCAACAAGAAGACCATCCTGCCCGATGCTGCAACGGCGCTGCCCGGCCGAGAGGAGGAGATCCCGACCGCGACGACGCATTTCGTGTCCGGACGGCCGCTCAAGGGCCCTTATCCGGAGGGCATGAAGAAGATCCTCTTCGGTATGGGCTGCTTCTGGGGCGCCGAGCGTCTCCTGTGGGAGATCCCCGGCGTCTACGTGACGGCTGCCGGCTACTCCGGCGGGCTCACGCCCAATCCGACCTATCAGGAGACGACGACGGGGCTGACCGGCCACACGGAGGTGGTGCTGGTGGTCTACGATCCGGCCAAGGTCTCGCTTCAGCGCCTGCTGAAGACATTCTTCGAGGAGCACGACCCCACCCAGGGCATGCGCCAGGGCAACGACGTCGGCACCACCTACCGCTCGGCGATCTACGTCTATGACGAGGAGCAGCTCGCCGAGGCGAATGCTGCGCGCAACGCCTTCCAGAAGGCGCTGCGGGTCGGCAAGCATGATCGCGAGATCACCACCGAAATCGCGAAGGCGGGACCTTTCTACTTCGCCGAAGACTATCACCAGCAATATCTCGCCAAGAATCCGGACGGCTATTGCGGATTGCGCGGCACCGGCGTCAGCTGCCCGATCGGCGCCTGACCGTTCCGCGGCGCGTCGAAGCCGACGCTGTCGACATGCGTAGGATCGAACGGGGTGCGGATATATGTCCGCACCCCTTTTTTGCGCCGTGAGCCGCCTCCGCCGCCCAGTTCGGCGGCCGGATCGCTTTTTTACCATCCGAAAAAATTTGGATGTTTTTTTGCCGAAGCCGTGCAAGGATGCGCCCACCCAAGCCTTAAAGAGAGGGGCGGGTTCCGCGGTGGGGGCCCCGTTCGGGACCGGCGGAAGACCCGAAAAGATCAATAGCGACAACAGGGCTTTACAATGAAAAAAACCATTCTCGGTCTCCTTGCATTCTCGATGATGTCCGCGACGGCATTGGCCGCCGACATCAAGCCGGCGATCATCTACGACCTCGGCGGAAAGTTCGACAAATCCTTCAACGAAGCGGCCTTCAACGGAGCCGAAAAGTTCAAGGCCGAAACCGGCATCGAATATCGCGAGTTCGAGATCGCCAACGACGCCCAGCGCGAACAGGCGCTGCGCCGCTTCGCCAGCGACGGCAACAGCCCGATCGTCATGGCCGGCTTCAACTGGGCCGCGTCGCTCGAGAAGCTCGCCGGCGAATATCCGGATACCAAGTTTGCGATCATCGACATGGTTGTCGAAAAACCCAACGTCAAATCGATCGTCTTCAAGGAGCAGGAAGGCTCATATCTCGTCGGCGTTCTTGCCGGCCTCGCCTCCAAGACCAAGACGGTTAGCTTCGTCGGCGGCATGGACATCCCGCTGATTCACAAATTCGCCTGCGGCTATGTCGGCGGCGCCAAGTCGACCGGTGAGGACGTAAAGGTGCTCGAAGCTTACACCGGCACCACGCCCGACGCATGGAACGACCCGGTCAAGGGCGGCGAGATCGCCAAGTCGCAGATCGATCAGGGCTCCGACGTCGTCTATCATGCCGCCGGCGGCACCGGCGTGGGCGTGCTGCAGGCGGCAGCGGATGCGGGCAAGCTCGGAATCGGTGTCGATTCCAACCAGAACATGCTGCAGCCGGGCAAGGTGCTGACATCCATGCTGAAGCGCGTCGATGTCGCCGTCTACGACTCCTTCATGGCCGCGAAGGACGACAAGTTCGAATTCGGCATCTCCAATCTCGGTCTCAAGGAAGACGGAGTCGGCTACGCACTCGACGAGCACAATCAGGCGCTGATCACGCCGGAAATGAAGGAAGCGGTCGAGAAGGTGAAGGCCGACATCATCGCCGGCAAGGTCCAGGTTCACGACTACATGACCGACGAGACCTGCCCGTACTGATCGTCGCACATCTGACCTTATTCAAAAGCCTCCGGTTCATCCGACCGGAGGCTTTTTTTGTCGGATCAAGAGGCATCAATAATGCGGCGGGCGCGTCACCGGAGTCGCATCTTGCGCCTGTTCTTCGAGGCTCAGGAACCGTTCCGTCAGACGATCGAGCTTGGCGCGCGTCTGCTCGACCACCTTCCATTGCTCCGCCAGTTGGTCCGAAAGCTCCTCGATGGTCTTCAATTGATGAGCCACCGTCTCTTCGAGCCGGGTGATCCGCTCTTCTGCTTCGCGCATCATGCTTCTCCGTCGGTCGGATTTAAAGTCGGGCGCAGAATGTCGGCGCGCGGCCGGGTGTCAAGGGAGCGCGGTGCGATCAGCTTCTCGCAGCCGCGGTCGTGCCCGCAAATCCGGTGTCCCGCGCCGAGAGCATCTTGTGCAGGTGCACCATCATGCCGGCAGCAAAGAGCGGCGTCAGCAGGTTGAGCAGAGGCACGGCTAGGAAGGCCGCCAGCACGAGGCCGGCGAGGAATACGGTCGAGCGATGTTTGGCACGGAAGAGCCGCGCCTCCGCGGGCGGACGATGGCGCATGGCGGCGAACTCGAAGAATTCCCGACCGAGCAGGTAGCCGTTGACGAGGAAGAACGCGACAAGATTGACGCCCGGCACCAACAGGAGGAAAAGCGCGACGATGTTGCCGAGAATGACGACGCCAAGGAATTTCGCCGAACCGGTGATAGCCTCGGCGAGAGGCAGCGGCGTGCCGGGCGCCTCGCCGGGATAGTCCCGCTTCTCGACCACCTCGGCGACATCGTCGAGGAAGAAGCCGGCAATCAGCGCCGTCACCGGCGCCAGCAGCAGCGCCAGAGCGAGCGCGAGTCCCAGGCTCGCAAAGATCCCGACGACGAAAGTGAGCCACCCCGCCCAGTCGGGTGTGCCCGGCATCAGCGCATCGATCCAGGGCAGGGCAAGCCAGACGAAAAGCTCGCGCAGCGCGAACCAGAGCGCGACGAGCGCCAGCAGCGTCAGCCCGATGACCTTCCAGAAGACCGTGCGGGTCTCCGTCGCGAAAAGATTGGCGAAGGCAAGGCGCGCCGCATCGAGAATCATGACCGTCTCCCTGGCCGGTAAGTGCAACCGAAAGGCATGTAGGCAGAGCGGCCGGCAGGGGCAAGCCGGCCGGAGGCGGTTTTCGGGCCTGCTGCTGTTTCCTTTTGTGGCGACAGCCCCCAAGTCGCCGGTTGCTTTACCATCGCAGAAGCACCCCGCCTGCTCTATCGGAATAACGAGGAGGGCATTGTCGTGTGCGTCGAACGAATACGATATGCTGGAGCGGGACGAGGAAAAGTGTGTGCGGTTTTCCGCCCGGATCCCGCGTCTCAACCTCCTGGAAACGATCACGCTCATGTTTTCAGGTCTCCCGACCTAAAAACATCGTGATCCAGGGGAAGGAAAGTCGTATCCGAGCGCTGGAACGCCAGCGGGAAAAGGTACCATGATCAACCAACGAACACTTGCGAGCCTCGCCGTGCTCGCGCAGTCCGGCAAGCTCGATCCCGTCGCACTTGTCGCGGAAACCCTGACGCGGATCGAAAACCACCCCGACCGATCGATCTTCGTCGCGCTCACGCAGGAGCGTGCGGCGCGCGAAGCGAAGGCGGCTTCCGAGCGCATCAAGACCGGCCGCTCCCTCGGGCTGCTCGACGGCCTGCCCGTCGCCTGGAAGGACCTCTTCGATCTTGCCGGCGGTGTCACGACCGCAGGTTCCGTCATTCTCGCTGGAGGGCCGCCGGCCGCGGCCGACGCAACGGTGGTCGCGAACATCGGCAGCGCCGGCATGGTCAGCGTCGGGCGGACCAATATGAGCGAATTCGCCTTCTCCGGGCTCGGCATCAATCCGCATTACGGCACGCCGCGCAATCCGAGGTCCGCGGATGTCCATCGCATTCCCGGCGGCTCCTCCTCCGGCTCCGCCGCTGCGGTCGCCGCCGGCCTCGTACCGCTGGCGATCGGCACCGACACCGGCGGCTCGATCCGTATCCCGGCGGCAATGACCGGCATCGTCGGCTACAAGGCGACACGCGGCCGTTACGCGATGAAGGGCGTCTTCCCGCTCGCGCAAAGCCTCGATTCGCTCGGCCCTCTTTGCCAGACGGTGCAGGATGCAGTCTGGGCCGACGCCGCCATGCATGGACTGACCGCGCCGGTGATCCGCCGCGCCGAAATCGCCGATCTTTCAATCGTCGTTCCCGAGACGATCGTCTTCGACGATGCCGAACCGGAAGTCGTGACCGCATTCGAGGAAGCGATCAAGCGCCTCGAAGCGGCGGGCGCGAAGGTCCGCCGGCAGGCCTTCCCGAGCTTTGCGGAAATTTTCGAGCTTACCGCCCGCCACGGCGCTCTTGTGACGGCAGAGGCCTACGCGCTGCACCGGGAACGCTTGGCAGGGCCTGAGGCGGAGCGCATGGACCCGCGCGTCGTCGCCCGTAGCCGCCTCGGCGAGAAGATCACCGTCAGCGATTACATCGCCATCCTCGACGCCCGCGAGCGGCTGATCCATGAAGCGGGCGAGAGCATCAGGGCCGGCGAGCTCATTGCGCATCCGACCCTGCCGCATGTGGCGCCGCCGCTCGATCCGCTTCTTGCCGACGACGATCTCTTCTTCAAGGTCAATGCCAGGACGCTGCGCAATACATCGATCGGCAACTTCCTGGATTTCTGCGGCGTCTCTCTTCCCTGCGGCACGGGTGCGGCTGGCATGCCGGTCGGCTTCCAGCTTTCGGCGCCTCATCACCAGGACGACCGCCTGCTTTCCGCAGCACTCGCCGCCGAGGCGTCCATCCGGGGCGATGCATGATCGTCTGTTTCGACATCGGCGGCTCGGCGATCAAGGGCGCGATCACCCATTCGCCGGAGCGGATATTCCCGCTGCCCCGACGCGCGACGCCGCTCACGGATTTCCGCCGCTTCGTCGAGGCGATGGAATCCGTGCTCGACGAAGCGGGCGGCCTGCCCGAAAGGGTGGCGATCTCGATCACCGGGGTGATCGATCCGGAGACGCGCCGGATCAAATGCGCCAACATTCCCTGCATCGACGGGCGTGAGCTCGTCGCCGAACTCGAAGCGGCGCTGCACCTGCCGGTGGTGATCGCCAACGATGCCGATTGTTTCGCCCTTGCCGAGGCCGGTGTCGGCGCCGGGCGCGGCCATCGCATCGTCTTCGGTGCCATCCTCGGCACCGGGGTCGGCGGCGGGCTGGTGATCGACGGCCGGCTGATCAATGCCGATGGCGGCTTTGCCGGCGAGTGGGGTCACGGCCCCGCCGTCGCGGCCGCGGCCGGACACCCGCCCATGGACATACCGGCCTTTCCCTGCGGCTGCGGCCAGAGCCGCTGCGTCGATACGGTCGGCGGTGCACGCGGGCTGGAAAGACTCCACGAGACGGTCCACGGCAAGGCGCTCTCCAGTCATGACATAATCGAAGGCTGGCAGAACGGAAATGCCGAGGCGGCGCGCACGATCGACGTCTTCGTCGATCTGGTGAGTTCGCCGCTGGCGCTCGTGATCAACATCACCGGGGCGACGATCGTGCCGGTGGGCGGCGGCCTTTCCAATGCCGAAGCGCTGCTCACCGAGATCGACCTGGCGGTGCGGGCGCGCATCCTCAGGCGTTACGACCGGCCGCTCGTCGTGCGTGGCGAGTGCCGGGTGGAGCCCGGCCTGATCGGCGCCGCCCTGCTCGGCTTCGCAGGGAGATCGGCATGAGCCGCATATTGCTGGAGGTCTGCGTCGACGATCCCGATGGTCTGGAGGCAGCCGTTGCCGGGGGCGCCGACCGCATCGAACTTTGTTCGGCGCTTGGGGCGGGAGGGCTGACACCCAGCCCCGGCCTGATGGCCGCCGCCGCGCCGGTGCCGGTCTATGCGATGATCCGGCCGCGGGCGGGCGATTTCATCTATGACAAGGCCGACCTCGAGGTCATGCGACACGACATCGATGCGGCGCGGCATGCAGGACTCGCCGGCGTGGTTCTCGGCGCATCGCTCGCCGACGGCCGCCTGGACGCGCGCATGCTGACGAAACTCGCCGGCCATGCGTCAGGTTTGGGGCTCACCTTGCACCGCGCCTTCGATCTGGTGCCGGATTTCGCCGAGGCGGTGGAGATCGCCGCCGATCTCGGCTTCGAACGCATCCTGACCTCGGGCGGCGCGAGAACGGCACCGGAAGCGGCCGATACACTGGAAAGACTGATCGAACTGGCGGCGGGACGGCTCTCGATCATGCCCGGATCGGGCATCACCATCGACACAGTCGGAGCGATCGTGCCGAGGCTTGCTGTCGCCGAGGTTCATTCGTCCTGTTCTGTTGCTGAGCCGGCTAAAGACAAGCGCCTCGTCGAGATGGGATTCGCCGCGCCGGAGCGTCGCCGCACGGACGCAGCAACGATCAGGGCGATGCGGGCGCGGCTCGATGCCATAGGGGCGAAGATTCGAGCGTAAGTTGTGAGGCTTCCTTCCGGCGTCCGCCCCTCATCCGGCCCGCCGGCCACCTTCTCCCGCAGGCGGGGCGAAGGGACAAACGGAGACTGCCTGCCCAGCCGCAACTGCCCGTGTTTCATAGGGCAAGTACCCTCTCCCCGCCTGCGGGGAGAGGGTTAGGGTGAGGGGCATCTTGCCGTGTATCGCTCCGCCAAGCTGGCTCAAGCCGCAAAAACCGCCTCCCCGCCGATCCAGGTCGATTTCATTGCGAGTTCCGGCGTGAGCAGCACGAAGTCCGCATCCGTACCAGGCAGGAGCCGGCCCTTGTGCGAGGCGATCCCCATGGCGTCGGCGGGATAGGCGGAGGCCATGCGAACCGCCTCTTCGATCGGCAGACCAAGCCTTTGGTGGACGAAGCGGACCGACGACAGCATGTCGATATCGGCGCCGGCAAGCGTGCCGTCGGCAAGCGTCAGGCGCCCGCCCTGGCGCAGGATTTCCCGTCCGTTCAGGAAGAAACTCGTCTGGTCGGTGCCGATCGGCGACATGGCGTCGGTGACCAGGAAAATCTGACCAGGGCCTTTCTTGCCGCGCAGCGCGATGCCCATCGACGCCGGGTGAACGTGAAAACCATCGGCGATCATCCCGGCGTGGAGCGTGCCGGTCGAAAGCGCCGCGCCGACCACGCCGGGCTCGCGATGGCCGAGCCCGCTCATGGCGTTGAAGAGATGCGTGACGGTCCGGGCACCCGCTTTGGCATAGGCGCAGGCGGTATCGTAATCCACGTCGGTATGGCCGAGGCTCACCACGACGCCGGCATCGGCCAGCGCCCGCACCTGCTCCCTGGTGGCGTTTTCCGGGGCCACGGTGAGCATCAGACGGCCGAGCGCCTCTGCGCAAGCGAGTATCTCGGCAAGATCGTCATTGCCCATCGGGCGGATCAGCGCCGGATCGTGAGCCCCCTTGCGGGCGACGGACAGATGCGGGCCTTCGAGATGCAGGCCGAGGAAGCCCGGAACCGCCGCGGCTTTCGCCTCGACGCCTGCTGCAATGGCCGCGGTCCTGACCGCGCGCGTGTCGGTGATCAGCGTCGGCAGCAGCGCCGTCGTGCCGAATTTCGCATGCGCTGCGCAGATCTTCCGGATGCTTTCGAGGGTCGGCGCTTCGTTCAGAAGCGCGCCGCCGCCGCCATTCACCTGCAGATCGATGAAACCGGGCACGAGAAGCAGGCCACGCGCGTCGACGGTTTCGCCGCCGGCGGGGACGCTTCCCGCCGGCGCAATCGCCTTGACGTGTCCCGCCTCGATCACGAGGGCTGCCCCGTCGTGCCAGTCGATGCCGTCAAAAATCCGCGCTCCGCTGATCGTCTTCTTCGCAGTCATCGTGTCTCCGTCACCTTCTTGAGGTTCTCCGGTGCGTCGGGATTGAGACCGCGCGAGCGGGACCAGGCCTCGACGAAGCCATAGAACGGCAGGATCAGTGCCAAGGCGTCGGTGAGCGGGTGCCCGGTCTCGACGAAGGGCAGGCGCTTTGCCTTGCTCGCCCGTGCCGAGGTCACGTGCACCACCGCGCCCTTTGCGCTCATGCCGTCCGCGATATCGGCAACCGAGGCCTCGGCAGCATCGCGGGCGGCCAGCACAAGCACCGGGAACCGGGGCCCGACCAGCGCCACCGGTCCGTGCAGCACCTCTGCAGCGGAATAGGCCTCGGCATGCATGCCGGACGTCTCCTTGAACTTCAGCGCCGCTTCGCTGGCGATGGCCAGCGCCGGACCGCGGCCCAGCACATAGAGCGATTCCGCTTCTGCAAGGTCGTCGGCAAAGTCCTGCCAATCGAGCTTCACGGCCTTGGCAAGCTGGTTCGGCAGATCGGCGACCGCATGCTTGAGCGTCGCGTCGCCGGTCCACTCGCCGAGCACGGCAAGACCGGCGACGATCGAGTTAACATAGGACTTGGTCGCCGCAACGGCAATTTCGGGCCCGGCGAGAATGTCGAGCGGGTGGGTGCAGGCCTCGGCGATCGGCGACGGCAGCGTGTTCGTCAGCGCGATCGAAACGGCGCCGGCGCGTGTCGCGGCTTCGGCCATGGCCACGATGTCCGGGCTCTTGCCGGACTGCGAGATCGCAATCGCCGCCGCACCGCCGAGTTTCAGATCGGCACCGTATATCGACGCCAGCGATGGTCCGAGCGAGGCGACCGGACGACCGATCGTGAGCTCGATCGCGTATTTCAGGAACAGCGCGGCATGGTCGGAAGAGCCTCTGGCGATCGTTACCAGAAAGGCCGGATCCTTGTCGCGCAGCGCCGCGCCTGCTTGCGCCAGCTCCGTGGCCGAGCGCTCCAGCAACCGGGCTGCGGCCTCGGGAATCTCGTCGATTTCTCGCCGCATGTTGGTCTGCATCGTCATGTCCTTTCATCAAACAGGCGGGATGCGGGCGGAAAACCGCTTTACACTTTTGGTCCCGCCCTTCCCTCGTCCGGCCACGCCGGGCTCAATTTTCCGGGATCGTCAGCTCCGCGACGAAATCATAGGCATCGCCGCGGTAGAGCGACCGCGTGAATTCGACCACACGCCCCGAAGCAAGATAGGAGACGCGCTCGATCGAAAGACCGGCGGCGCCGACCGCGACGCCGAGCATGGCCGCGTCCGGTTCCTTGATATTGCAGGCGGAGATCCGCTGCACCGCGCGCACCGGCCGGGCCTGTTTCTTCTCGAGCTCTGAATAGAGCGAGGAGGCGACGGCGAGCGGATCGGGAACGAATTCCGCCGAAACGCAGGCGCGTTCGATCGCAAGCGGCATGTCGTCGGCAATACGGAGCCGCCCAAGGCGCGCCACCAGCGCGTCGGCCGCAAGCCCGAGGGTCATCATCTCGTCCGGCGAGGGATGGAAGAGCCCGCGTTCCAGCCATTCCGCACGCGTGTTGAGGCCGCGCCGGGCCATGTCCTCGGTGAACGAGGTCAGGCGCGAGAGCGACTGCTCGACGCGCGAAACCGGCCGGACGACGAAGGTCCCGGAACCGTGGCGGCGCACGAGGAGCCCGTCACGCACGAGATCGTCGACGGCTTTGCGGACCGTGACTCGGCTGACATTGGCGTAATCCGCAAGATCCCGCTCCGGCGGCAGCGCATCTCCGTGATTGAGCTTGCCCGACAGGATTGCCTCTTCGAGCGATTGTCTGAGCTTCAGATAGAGCGGGCCGGCGCCCCCCGACTGCAGGGTTTCGAGCGGCAGAATGGCGGCGAGCTGCTGGTTCATGCCGATACCCCGGAATGGGAGCCGAAACGGGCCGCCGCCAGCGCGACGGCGCCGGTCAAAGCATCGGCCTGCGCCTCGACGAAGCGCGGCTGATGCCGGTCGGCCAGCCAGCGGCGATAAAGCGGCGCCAATCCTCCGAGCAGGCACAGCTTCTCGCTTCCCCTCGAAACCACCACGTCGAGCGCCTCGTCCACCGTCGCGGCGGCAGCCTCCAACAGGCTGACTGCCACAGGGTCGCCGCGCTCGGCATAGTCGAAGACGCGCGGCGCATAGCGGCCGAACTCGCCGGGTTTGGCGAGCCGTGCGAAGTCGACGATGTCGCGCGGGTCGTGGTTGAACTCGGCAAGTATGGCATCGGTCACGCGCGAGCCTTCATGTATGCCGTCATAGGCGAGCAGGCTCTCCTGCAGCAGCGCGTGACCGATGCGTGCGCCGCTGCCGTGATCTCCGATAGTGAAGCCCCAGCCGCCGACATAGCTGATCTCATCGCCCCGGCGCGCGATATAGATCGTGCCCGTCCCGAGTATCGCGACGGCCCCGTCCCCGTCGCCGAGAGCGCCCTGCAGCGCGATCAGCCCGTCGGACTCGATATCGGCCTGAGCGAAGGGAAGCCGCCTCTTCACGTAATGAACGGCATCGCCCACATTGTGGCCGGCGACACCGACGATGGCGCGCGATGCCGCAATTGCGGCCTGGTCGAGGCCCGCATCCCCGAAAGCGTTGCGCGCCGCATCGGTTATGTTCTGAAGCGCCGTTTCCGGATCGGTAAGGATGTTCGCGGCGCCCGCCTTGCCGCGGCCGAGAATGCGGCCTTCGAGGGCTGCCACAGCCGCGCGGCAGCTCGTTCCGCCGCCATCAATTCCGATCAGGTAAAACGCCATGGGCACCTCCGTCACCACAAGATACCAAAAAAATACCATTAACCAAGCGAGATTTCTGACTACAGATCATTCCCCAGCCTGCTTCTTTGAAAAATATAGATTTATTTCTTTTTTCAGTGGTTTCTTGCGGTAAAAGTTAAATTTCTCCTAGACAAGTGGTATTTTTTTGGCATTAATTCCAGAAGAGGAGGACGATGCCATGCCGCCAGCCAAGACCGAAGAACGCCGCGACAATGCCAAGGGCCTGGACGTCATGCGTCCGGAGCTGGCCCTTCGTTTGCTCGCAGCCGGTCAGCAGGAGGCGGCAAGGTCGGTGGAACAGGCGATCAAGCCGATTTCCGCCGCGGCCCGCCTTGCGGCGGACAGCCTTGCCTCCGGCGGCCGGCTTGCCTATGCCGGCGCAGGAAGCTCCGGGTTGATGGCGATGGCGGACGCGCTCGAACTGCCCGGCACCTACGGCATAGCTCGGGAGCAGATCGTCGTTCTCATTGCCGGCGGCGCCGAAAGCCTCACCGATCTTGCCGGCGGCTATGAGGACGACATGGAGCTCGCGCGCGCCGATGTGCGCAACGCCGGAATCGGGGCGGGCGACTGCCTCATTTCGGTTTCCGCCAGCGGTTCCACGCCCTATGCGATCGCCGCTGCCGACGAGGCCGGGCAACGCGGCGCACGCGTCATCGGCATGGCCAACAATGCCGGCGCACCGCTCCTTCTGAACGCCGACGTCTCCATCCTCCTGGAGACGCCTCCGGAAGTCGTGTCCGGCTCGACCCGCATGGGCGCCGGGACGGCTCAGAAGATCGCGTTCAACATGCTTTCGACCATGGTCGGCATCCATCTCGGCCACGTGCTCGATGGTCACATGGTCAATCTGCGTGCCGACAACATCAAGCTGCGCGGCCGGGCGATCCGGATCGTCTCGGACATAACCGGCATCGGCGCCGCCGAGGCGGACAGGCTTCTCGGCCTTGCCGCCGGGTCGGTCAAGCTGGCGATCCTGCTCGCATCCGGAGCGAGGGACATCGCCCATGCCGAGGACGCGCTCGAGCGCGCCGATCAGAATTTGCGCCGGGCGATCGCCATCGTCGGGGCGTGAGAGATAAACTGGGAATTCAAAACCGCGCGACACGCGCCTAAAGGGGAGAAACTGCATGACCCGCACAACAATGAAAGGCTTGCTGCTCGCATCGAGCATTCTCGGCTCGACCGGGCTTGCACAAGCCCAGGATGCAACGCTGACGATCGAAAGCTGGCGCAATGACGACCTGGCGATCTGGCAGGAAAAGCTGATCCCCGCCTTCGAGGCGAAGAACCCGGGCATCAAAGTGGTATTCGCGCCCTCGGCCCCCACCGAATACAACGCCGCCCTCAACGCCAAGCTCGACGCCGGCTCCGCGGGTGACCTCATCACCTGCCGTCCCTTCGACGCCTCGCTCGAACTCTACAACAAGAAGCATCTTGCCGACCTGACCGGTCTTCCCGGCATGGAGAATTTCTCCGACGTCGCCAAATCCGCGTGGACGACCGACGACGGCAAGGCGACCTTCTGCGTGCCGATGGCTTCCGTCATTCACGGCTTCATCTACAACAAGGATGCCTTCGACCAGCTCGGCCTTTCCGTTCCGACGACCGAGGAGGAGTTCTTCGCGGTCCTCGAAAAGATCAAGGCGGACGGCAACTACATCCCGATGGCGATGGGCACCAAGGACCTCTGGGAAGCCGCCACGATGGGCTACCAGAACATCGGCCCGAACTACTGGAAGGGCGAGGAAGGCCGTCTGGCTCTGCTGAAAGGCGAGCAGAAACTGACCGACGAGCCGTGGGTCGAGCCTTTCCGCGTGCTGGCGAAGTGGAAGGATTACCTCGGCGACGGCTTCGAGGCGCAGACCTATCCGGACAGCCAGAACCTCTTCACGCTCGGCCGGGCGGCAATCTACCCGGCCGGCTCCTGGGAAATCTCCGGCTTCAACACACAGGCCGAATTCAAGATGGGTGCCTTTCCGCCCCCGGTGAAGAAGGCGGGCGATACCTGCTACATCTCCGACCACAACGACATCGGCATCGGACTCAATGCCAAGAGCAAGAATGCGGATGCCGCCAAGACCTTCCTCACCTGGGTCGCCTCGCCGGAGTTCGCGGATATCTATGCGAACGCCCTGCCCGGCTTCTTCAGCCTGAATTCGACGGCGGTGAAGATGTCCGATCCGCTCGCTCAGGAATTCGTCTCCTGGCGGGAGAAATGCAAGCCGACCATCCGCTCGACCTATCAGATCCTGTCGCGCGGAACCCCTAACCTCGAGAACGAAACCTGGGTCATGTCGGCCAATGTCATCAACGGCACGGACACGCCGGAGGCGGCGGCCAAGAAGCTCCAGGACGGCCTCGACAGCTGGTTCAAGCCGGTAAAGTAAGACCGAAACGGGGTGTGTGGACGCCGTCTGCGCACCCTCCCCGACATGTGCAAACGTATCGCATGCGGGGCGGCGTCATGGATTGCTCGGGCACCGGCGCTAAGGCGCCGCGCCTGTAACGAGCGGATCGAAGCGGCTTGCCGGCTCTCCGCGACCCCGGGACGCCTGACGGAAGCACGGTGCAAGGCAGGAAGCCGCGCCGCATTTCGAAAGAAATCGAGGCTGCGCCCTTATGGCCAGCCGGTTTGAGAACGGGCCAGAGGCCGATGAACCCACGTGAAATCACGACCGACGTCACCGAGATCAGGCGCCCGCGGCGCTGGCACATCCTCGTCTTTCTGCTGCCGGCGCTCGTCGTCTACACGGCGGTGATGATCCTTCCGCTCTTCGAGACGCTGCGCCAGTCCTTCTACAACACGGTTGACGGCCAGTTGACCTTCGTGGGCCTGGGCAATTTCAAGGTTCTGTTCGGCGACCCGCGCTGGGCGGCGGATTTCTGGAACGCGCTCAAGAACAATTTCGTCTTTTTCCTGATCCACATGGCCGTGCAGAACCCGATCGGCATCGCGCTCGCCGCCATGCTGTCCGTCCCGAAGCTGCGCTTCGGCGCCTTCTACCGCACGGCGATCTTTCTGCCGACGCTGCTCTCCTTCGTCATCGTCGGTTTCATCTGGAAGCTGATCCTGTCGCCGATCTGGGGCGTCGCCCCCTATCTTCTCGACACGGTCGGCCTGCGATCGCTGTTCGGTCCCTGGCTCGGCAAGCCCGACACCGCGCTTATCGCGGTTTCGCTTATCTCCGTCTGGCAATATATCGGCATCCCGATGATGCTGATCTATGCGGCGCTCCTCAACATTCCAGACGAGGTGACCGAGGCGGCGGAGCTCGACGGCGTCACCGGCTGGAGCCAGTTCTGGAAGATCAAACTTCCGCTGATCCTGCCTGCCATCGGCATCGTGTCGATCCTCACCTTCGTCGGCAATTTCAACGCCTTCGATCTGATCTATACGGTGCAGGGCGCGCTGGCCGGCCCGGACAAGTCGACCGACATCCTGGGCACCCTGCTCTATCGCACCTTCTTCGGTTTCCAGCTTCAGCTCGGCGACCGTTCGATGGGCGCGACGATCGCCGCGATCATGTTTCTGATCATTCTCGCCGGCGTCGCGCTCTATCTCTTCGGCATACAGCGCCGCATGCGCCGCTATCAGTTCTAAGGAGGATAGAAGATGTCGAAAGCGCGCGCCTCCTTCGTGCGCATGGGCGCCGTTCACGCGGCCCTGATCGCCTATACGCTCGTTGCACTCTTTCCGGTGTTCCTGACGATCGTAAACTCGTTCAAGAGCCGCAACGCGATCTTCCGGGAGCCTCTGGCGATCCCGACACCCGAGACCTTCAGCCTGATCGGCTACGAAACGGTGCTGAAGCAGGGTGACTTCATCGGCTATTTCCAGAACAGCATCATCGTCACCGTGGTCTCGATCACGCTCGTCCTGCTGTTCGGCGCCATGGCCGCCTTCGCGCTTTCCGAATACCGCTTCCGCGGCAATACGCTGATGGGACTCTATCTGGCGCTGGGCATCATGATCCCGATCCGGCTCGGAACGGTGGCGATCCTGCAGGGCATGGTGGCGACTGGTCTCGTCAATACGCTGACCGCGCTGATCCTCGTCTATACGGCGCAAGGCCTGCCGTTGGCGGTATTCATTCTGTCCGAGTTCATGCGCACCGTATCCGACGACCTGAAGAATGCCGGACGCATCGACGGCCTGTCGGAATATGCGATCTTCCTGCGGCTGGTGCTGCCGCTCATCCGCCCGGCCATGGCGACGGTCGCCGTCTTCACCATGATCCCCATCTGGAACGATCTCTGGTTCCCCCTGATCCTCGCGCCCGCCGAGGCGACCAAGACCGTCACCCTCGGCTCGCAGATCTTCATCGGCCAGTTCGTCACCAACTGGAACGCGGTCCTCTCGGCGCTGTCGCTGGCGATCTTCCCGGTCCTCGTCCTTTACGTCATCTTCTCGCGGCAGCTGATCCGCGGCATCACGGCAGGAGCAGTCAAGTGAATTCATCCGCACCCCCGATCCGCGTGCTCAGCGCCGGGCTCGGCAATATGGGCCGCAGCCACGCGCTCGCCTATCATCAGAACCCCGGCTTCGAGATCGCCGGGCTGGTCAACCGATCGAAGGTGGCGCTGCCCGAGGCTCTGGCAGGATACGAGATCCTGCCGTCGTTCCCGGAGGCGCTGGCCGCGCTGAAGCCCGAGCTCTGCTCGATCAACACCTATTCCGACACGCATGCGGACTACGCGGTGATGGCGATGGAGGCGGGAGCCCACGTCTTCGTGGAGAAGCCGCTGGCAACGACGGTCGCCGACGCCGAGCGCGTCGTCGCCTGCGCCCGGGCCAACGGCCGCAAGCTGGTCGTCGGCTATATCCTGCGCCACCACCCGTCCTGGATGCGGCTGATCGCGGAAGCCCGCAAGCTCGGAGGGCCCTTTGTCTTCCGCATGAACCTGAACCAGCAGTCGAGCGGCCCGACCTGGATGACGCACAAGTCGCTGATACAGACGACACCGCCGATCGTCGATTGCGGCGTCCACTATGTCGACGTCATGTGCCAGATCACCGATGCCAGGCCCGTCGAGGTGCGCGGCATGGGCTTGAGGCTCTCGAACGAGATCGCCGCGGATATGTACAATTACGGGCATCTGCAGGTGATCTTCGAGGACGGCTCTGTGGGCTGGTACGAGGCGGGTTGGGGCCCGATGATCTCCGAGACGGCCTTTTTCGTGAAGGACGTGATGTCTCCGAACGGCTCCGTGTCGATCGTCATGGATCAGAACGCCAAATCGGACGACATCGACGTGCACACGAAAACGTCCGTCATCCGCGTGCACAGCGCCGCGACGGGACCGGACGGCCGGTTCCTGAAATCCGACGAGGACCTGGTGATGGAGGGCGAGCCCGGCCACCAGGAGCTTTGCGAGCGCGAGCAGGCCTTCGTGCTCAAGGCCATACGAGAAGACATCGATCTCGGCCGGCACATGGACGATGCGGTGCAGTCGCTGAAGATCTGCCTCGCCGCCGACGAGAGTGTGCGCACCGGCAAGCCGGTCGAGCTTTAACCCAAGAGGGCGACACGTGGGATCACTTCAACTCAAAACCATCCGCAAGGCCTTCGGCAGTCATGAGGTGCTGAAGGGCATCGACCTGGACGTGAAGGACGGCGAGTTCGTCATCTTCGTCGGTCCGTCCGGCTGCGGAAAGTCGACGCTTCTGCGCACTATCGCCGGCCTCGAGGACGCGACCTCGGGCAGCGTTCAGATCGACGGCGTCGAGGTCGGCCATGTGGCGCCGGCCAAGCGCGGCATCGCCATGGTGTTTCAGTCCTACGCGCTCTATCCGCACCTGACCGTCAAGGACAATATGGGCCTCGGGCTGAAGCAGGCGGGTGTGCCGAAGGCGGAGATCGAAGAAAAGGTCGCCAAGGCGGCCGGCATGCTGTCGCTCGAACCCTATCTCGCCCGCCGTCCGGCCGAGCTTTCCGGCGGCCAGCGTCAGCGCGTGGCGATCGGCCGCGCGATCGTGCGCGAGCCGAAGCTCTTCCTTTTCGACGAGCCGCTGTCGAACCTCGACGCGGCGCTGCGCGTCAACACGCGGCTCGAGATCGCCCGCCTTCACCGCAGCCTCAAGGCGACGATGATCTACGTGACCCACGATCAGGTCGAGGCGATGACGCTTGCCGACAAGATCGTCGTGCTGAATGCCGGCCGGATCGAGCAGGTCGGCTCGCCGATGGAGCTCTACAATCGCCCGGCCAACCTTTTCGTCGCCGGCTTCATCGGCTCGCCGCAGATGAATTTCATCGAAGCCGCAAAGCTCGGCGACGGAGAGGCAAAGACGATCGGTATCCGTCCGGAGCATATCGGCCTCTCCCGTGAAAGCGGGGACTGGAAGGGCAAGGTGATCCATGTCGAGCATCTTGGCGCCGACACGATCATCTATATCGAATCGGAGACGGTCGGCCTGCTGACGGTGCGCCTCTTCGGCGAACACCGCTACGCCGCCGACGACATCGTCCACGCGACGCCGGTAATCGGCAGCATGCACCGCTTCGATGCGGACGGGCGGGTGATCAAGTCGGGTCAGTAAGAGAAGCGCCGGTGTGATTGCCCGCTCCCCGCACGCGGGGCATGGCATCGTGGCGCAGACGGTCCCCCTGTTTTCCTTCTCCCCGCTGGCGGGGAGAAGGTCACGGCAGCGGGATGAGGGGCCGATTTGCCCCCTGAAACAGCTTCGGCCCGAATCACACCTGCGTGATCACCGCGACCCGCAACGCCGAAACCGTTGCGACTCGTCCTTTTTTTACCTCCCGGGCCGGCGCGTCGAAACTCTGTTGCACTGCGGCAGAAATTAACATACATTGGCGTCTGTATATTAGCTTTCCGGTATTTTCCACGCCGATACCGGCTCCGCTTCACCTCACTTTTGGACCGCGCAGCGCTTGCGAAACGCCGCGACTGCGGCCGGTCCTTTGACAATATGGACATTGCGATGCGCATGAACCGACCGATATTGGCCGCCGCGCTGGCATCCGTGATTTTTCTCGCGGGCTGCCAGAAGAACGAAGAACAGCAGGCAGCGGCTGCCGCCCCTCCGCCGTCGCCGGTCGCCGTCTTCACGACGAAGGCGGAACCGCTGCCGATCACCAACGAACTGCCCGGCCGCATCACCGCCACCCGCATCGCCGAGGTCCGCCCGCGCATCTCCGGCATCGTCGTCGAGCGCGTGTTCGAGCAGGGCACCATGGTCAAGGAAGGCGACGTGCTCTACCGCATCGACCCGGCACCGTTCCAGGTCAAGGTGGACAGCGCCGCGGCGACGCTGAAGCGCGCTCAGGCGGTGGTCGATCAGGCCAAGCGGACGGCCGACCGCCAGTCGCGACTGAAGGAGGCGCAGGTCACCGCCGTGCAGCAGTACGACGATGCGATCGCGGCCCTCGCCCAGGCCGAGGCCGATGTCGGCATCGCCGAGGCAGGGCTCGCCGAGGCCAAGCTCAATCTGCAATATACGAACGTCACGGCTCCGATCAGCGGCCGGATCGGCCGGGCGCTGATCACCGAAGGCGCGCTCGTCAACACCAACGACACCCAGAACCTTGCAATGATCCAGCAGCTCGACCCGATCTATGCCGATTTCACCCAGTCGGCGACGGATCTGATCCGCCTGCGCAAGGCGCTCAAGGACGGCCAGTGGATGAGCGCCAACAACGAGGCCGAAGTTCAGCTGATCCTCGACGACGGGACGCCCTACGCCCTCAAGGGCAGGCTGCTCTTCTCCGAAGCCGCCGTCGACGCGACGACGGGCCAGGTGACGCTGCGCGGCGAATTCCCCAACCCGAACAACGATCTGCTGCCGGGCATGTATGTCCGCGTCCAGATCCAGCAGGGTTTGGAAAAGGACGCGATCACCGTCCCGCAACAGGCCGTGCAGCGCAACAATGCCGGGCAGTCGCAGGTCTATGTCGTGAATGCCGACAACAAGGTTGAATTCCGCAACGTCACGCTCGGACGCACCGTCGGCGAGCGCTGGCAGGTGACCTCCGGCCTGAAACCCGGCGAAAAGGTCATAGTCGAGGGTTTCCAGAAAGTCGGCCCGGGCGCGCCCGTGCAGCCTTCCGACTGGAACCCGAACGCAAAGCCCGCGCCCGAACAGGCCAGCGCTTCGGCAGATGCCGGCGAAAAGCCCGGCACCGAAGTGAAGTGAGACCGAAATCATGCCCAGTTTTTTCATAGACAGGCCGATCTTTGCCTGGGTGGTGGCGATCTTCATCATGATCGCCGGCATCATCGCTATCCCGCTCCTGCCGGTTTCGCAGTATCCGGATGTCGCACCGCCGCAGATATCGATCAATACCAACTATCCCGGCGCCTCCTCGCAGGACACCTATCAGAGCGTCACGCGGCTGATCGAGGACGAGCTGAACGGCGTCGAGGGGCTGCTTTACTTCGAATCGTCGACCAGCTCCTCCGGCTCGGTCTCGATCGACGCCACCTTCCAGCCGGGCACCGATCCAAGCCAGGCCTCGGTCGACATTCAGAACCGGGTGCAGCGCGTCGAACCGCGCCTGCCCGATCCCGTCAGGCAGCAAGGCGTGCAGGTGGACGAGGCCGGCGCCGGCTTCCTGCTGATCATCTCGCTCACGTCGACCGACGGTTCGATGGACGCGATCGGGCTTGGCGACTATCTCAGCCGCAACGTGCTCAGCGAGATCCAGCGCGTGCCCGGCGTCGGACGCGCCCAGCTCTTTGCGACCGAGCGCTCGATGCGCGTCTGGCTTGATCCCGACAAGATGCTCGGCCTCAACCTGACGGCAGCCGACGTCACGGCAGCGATCCAGGCTCAAAACGCCCAGATCGCCTCGGGCTCGATCGGCGCCCAGCCGAATCCGATCACGCAGCAGGTCACCGCTCCGGTCGTCATCAAGGGTCAGCTTTCGACCCCGGAGGAATTCGGTGCCATCGTGCTGAGGGCGAATGCCGACGGCTCCGCCGTGCGGCTGCGCGACGTCGCGCGCCTCGAGATCGGCGGCGAAAGCTACACCTTCTCCACCCGCCTCAACGGCAGCCCCTCGGCGGCCATCGCCGTGCAGCTCTCTCCGAGCGGCAACGCGATGTCGACCTCGGCAGCGATCAAGGCGCGCATGGACGAGCTCGCGGAGTTCTTCCCGCAAGGGCTCGAATATTCGGTCCCCTATGACACCTCGCCCTTCGTCGCGGTGTCGATTGAGAAGGTGCTGCACACCCTCGTCGAGGCAGTCGGCCTCGTCTTCCTGGTAATGTTCCTCTTTCTGCAGAACGTCCGCTATACGATCATTCCCACCATCGTCGTGCCGGTCGCCCTGCTCGGCACCTGCGCCGTCATGCTGGCGATGGGCTTCTCGATCAACGTGCTGACGATGTTCGGCATGGTGCTGGCGATCGGCATTCTCGTCGACGATGCGATCATTGTGGTCGAGAACGTCGAGCGTATCATGTCGGAAGAAGGGCTCACTCCGAAGGATGCAACCCGCAAGGCGATGAAGCAGATCACCGGTGCGGTGATCGGCATCACCCTGGTGCTGGCTTCGGTGTTCATCCCGATGGCCTTCTTCCCGGGCGCCGTCGGCGTGATCTACCGCCAGTTCAGTCTTACCATGGTCGTCTCGATCCTGTTCTCGGCGCTGCTTGCGCTGTCGCTGACGCCGGCGCTTTGCGCAAGCTTCCTCAAGCAGGTTCCGAAGGGTCACCATCACGCCAAGCGTGGCTTCTTCGGCTGGTTCAATCGCGGTTTCGACCGGACGTCGCACGGCTACACGCGCGCCGTCGGGGGCATCGTCCGGCGGACCGGCCGCTTCATGGTCATCTATCTCGCGCTGCTTGCCGGCCTCGGCTGGGCCTTTCTCCAGCTTCCTTCGTCCTTTCTGCCGGACGAGGACCAGGGCTTCGTCATCGTGATGATGCAACTGCCTTCGGAAGCGACTGCAAACCGCACCACGGAGGTGATCGAGCAGACCGAGACCATCTTCGGCCAGGAAAAGGCGGTCGACACGATCGTGGCGATCAACGGCTTCTCCTTTTTCGGGAGCGGGCAGAATGCGGGGCTCGCCTTCGTGACGCTCAAGGACTGGAGCGAGCGCGATGCTGACAACTCCGCCCAGTCGATCGCCGGCCGCGCCACGATGGCCATGAGTCAGATCAAGGATGCGATCAGCTTCGCTCTGTCGCCTCCGGCGATCCAGGGGCTCGGGACGACCGGCGGGTTTTCTTTCCGCCTGCAGGACCGTGCGGGTCTCGGTCAAGAGGCGCTGGCGCAAGCGCGCGATCAGCTGCTCGGCCTCGCCTCCCAGAGCAAGGTCCTGACGGGGGTCCGCTTCGAGGGCATGCCCGATGCGGCGCAGGTCAGCGTCAATATCGACCGCGAGAAGGCCAATACCTTCGGCGTGACCTTTGCCGACATCAACTCGACCATCTCGACCAATCTCGGCTCGTCCTATGTCAACGACTTCCCGAATGCCGGCCGCATGCAGCGCGTGACGGTGCAGGCGGACGAAACGAAGCGCATGCAGACGGCGGATCTCCTGAACCTGAACGTCCGCAACTCCAATGGCGGCATGGTTCCGCTTTCGGCCTTTGCGGACGTGGAATGGGTCAAGGCGCCGACGCAAACGGTGGGCTATAACGGTTATCCGGCGGTCCGCATCAGCGGCGAGGCCGCGCCCGGCTACTCCTCCGGCGATGCGATCGCCGAGATGGAGCGCCTGGTGGCCCAGCTTCCGGCGGGCTTCGGCTATGAATGGACGGGGCAGTCGCTGCAGGAAATCCAGTCGGGCTCGCAGGCGCCGCTCCTGATTGCGCTCTCCTGCCTGCTCGTCTTCCTGTGCCTGGCGGCGCTTTATGAGAGCTGGTCCATTCCGGTCTCGGTCATCATGGTCGTGCCGCTCGGCGTCATCGGCGCCGTGCTTGCCGTGACGATGCGGGACATGCCGAACGACGTCTACTTCAAGGTCGGCCTGATCGCGATCATCGGGCTTTCGGCGAAGAACGCGATCCTGATCATCGAGTTCGCCAAGGAACTCCGCGAACAGGGCAAGTCGCTCATCGACTCGACACTGGAGGCTGCGCATCTGCGCTTCCGGCCGATCCTGATGACCTCGCTCGCCTTCACCCTCGGCGTCCTGCCGCTGGCGATCGCGACGGGCGCAAGTTCCGGCAGCCAGCGCGCCATCGGCACGGGAGTCATGGGCGGCATGATCTCGGCGACGGTGCTGGCGATCTTCTTCGTCCCGGTCTTCTTCGTGTTCGTGATGAAGATCTTCGAACGCGGAAGAGCGGCGCCGGAGGCGGCCAAGCCAGCATCCGAAACCGCCAGCCCGGCCGAATAATATCGAAGACGGCCCGCCCGCCTAGGGCGGCGGGCGGGCCGTCGCCGAAGGAGAATTTGAATAGATGCGCCGAACCAAGGCCGACGCCGAGGCCACAAGACAGAAGATCCTGTGTGCCGCCGAGCGGATGTTCTACAAGAAGGGCGTTCCCAATACGACGCTCGAGGAAGTGGCGAAGGAGGCAGGCGTCACCCGCGGCGCCATCTACTGGCATTTCGCCAACAAGACGGATCTCTTCCTCGCCCTTTACGAGGCCGTGCCGCTGCCTCACGAAGACATGATCGCACGCGAGATCGAAACGGAAGCCTTCGACACGCTCGCCATCGTCGAGAGCGCGACCAGCGACTGGTTGACGACCCTGGCCGCGGACGAGCAGCGGCAGCGCATTCTCGCGATCATGCTGCGCTGCGACTACGACAATGACATGTCCGCCGTTCTCGTGCGCCAGCGCGAGATCGAGGAGCGCCACGATGCCCTTCTGGAGCTTGCCTTCGCCCGGGCATTGGAAAGGGGCCAGTTGCAGGAGCACTGGGCGCCGCCGACCGCGGCACGGGCCCTGCGCTGGATGATGATGGGGCTTTGTACCGAATGGCTGCTGTTCGGCCGTCGCTTCGACCTCGTGGCCCAGGGGAGCGAAGCGCTCCAGTCTCTCTTTGCGGGCTTCCGGCGGGTGCCGGCTCGCGGCGATACCTCCCCACACCTCGGCCCTGGAGCGGAATGAGGAAAAGAGCGGGATGAGGAAAAACGTGTGCGGTTTCCGCCCGCATCCCGCGTCTCAACTTCGTGGAACCGATCACGGTCGTGTTTTTAGATCGACCCGACCCAAAAGCATCGCGATTTAGCTGAGCACTTTGCGCATATCGACCGAGGTCGGGCGGGTGAAGCCTGGATGGGCGGTTCGCGCCGTCTCCACGAAGCCCAAAGCCGCAAAAGCGGCCTGGTTCCCGGTGAGCTCGATGCGTGTCTGAAGCCTCAGCGCAGGCAGGCCCAGACCGCGCGCCGTTTCCTCGGCGGCGGCGATGAGCATCCGTCCTACTCCCTTTCCCTGGAAGCCGGGAGCGACGGCGAGTTTGCCGATATAGAGACAGTCCGCTTCCGGCTTGCAGAAGATGCAGCCCAGGAGCTCACGCCCGGCGACGGCCACGAAGGCGATCTCGTCTCTTGCTTTCCGGTTAAGGGAGGCCGCCGTCAGCGCATGGGCCGAGGAGGGCGGATCGATGCGGCTGTCCATATAGGCGAAGGACGCACGGATCAGCGACAGCAACTCCTCGTAACGATCGAAGCTGGCGTCGATGCGAACCGTCTTCATGGCGTGCTCAACGCGTGCCGCGCCGATAGCGGATCGTGTCGAACCGGGCGGCGAGCGCATCGTAGAGCAGCAGACGGCCGACCAGCGGCTCGCCGATGCCGGTGACGAGCTTGATCGCTTCCATCGCCTGCAGCGTGCCGATGACGCCGGTGAGCGCGCCCAGGACGCCCGCTTCGGCGCAGCTCGGCACGGTGCCCGGCGGCGGCGGCTCCGGGAAGAGATCGCGGTAGGAGGGATTCGGGTGCCCCTCGGCATCGGTCTCGTAGGGCTTCAGCACGGTGACCGAGCCGTCGAAGCGTCCGACGGCACCGGTGACGAGCGCCACGCCTGCCGCCGCGGCCGTATCGGCGGCGAGATAACGCGTATCGAAATTATCCGACCCGTCGACGACGAGATCGTATTGGCGCAAGAGCGCATCGGCATTTTCGGGGTCCAGCCTGAGCGCGTGCGTCATGACCTTCACATGTGGATTGAGGGCGTCGATCGCCGCGGCGGCGCTCTCGACCTTCGGCCGCCCGATATCGGCGGTGGCGTGGATCACCTGACGCTGCAGGTTCGACAACGAGACCACGTCATCGTCGACGATCCCGAGCGTGCCGACACCGGCGGCCGCGAGATATTGCAGAGCCGGCGCGCCGAGCCCGCCCGCGCCGATGACGAGCACGCGCGCGGCCTTGAGTTTCTGCTGCCCCGGGCCGCCGATCTCCGGCAGCACGATGTGGCGTGCGTAGCGCGCGATCTCCGAAGGAGCGAGCGTCGCATCGGTCGTCATTGGCGTCTCCATTTAATTTTCGCGGACGGCGCTCTATGTCACCCGGAAACGCGGCCGTTTGCAACGGCCAGATATTGAGCCCGCTCGCCAAGGGCGTCGAACATCGCCCGGTCGGTGCCCGTCATGAAGGCTTGGCCGCCGAGCCCGTCGACCAGATCGAAGAGGGCGGCACGGCGTCCCCGATCGAGATGGGCGGCGATTTCGTCGAGCAGCAACACCGGGGCGTGGCCGGTCATATCCCCGACGAGCCGTGCATGCGCGAGAACCAGACCGACGAGCAGCGCCTTCTGCTCGCCGGTCGAACAACGCTCTGCCTCCATGTCCTTTTCCCGGTGGCGGATCAGGAGATCGGTGCGGTGCGGCCCGTCGAGCGTGCGGCCGGCGGCCGCATCGCGGGCACGGCCTTCGGCGAGCATTGCCAGATAGCGCTCTTCGAGTTCAAAGGCGGGAATACCTGCACAGTCATCGAGAAAGCCGGCGAGCGACAGGCTTGCGGACGGAAAGGTCCCATCGCTCCGGCTTCGCTCGACGAGGGCCGAGAGCAGGCCAAGCATCTCCTGACGGGCGAGCGCCATGGAGATGCCGAGCCCGGCCATTTCGCGCTCGATGGCCGACAGCCAGGCGGGATCGGGTCGGAATTCCGAGAGTAGCCGGTTGCGGCTGCGCATGGCGCGCTCGAACTCGCTGGCGCGCCGGCCGTGCCCGGGATCGAGCGACAGCACCAGCCGGTCGAGAAAGCGCCTGCGGTCGGCGGAAGGGCCGGTGAAGAGGCCATCCATCGCCGGCGTGAGCCAGAGCACCCGGAGGTGATCGGTGAGTTCGTCGACCGTGCGGGCCGCAGTGCCGTTGAGTCTGAGGCGCCGTGATTGCCCCTCCTCGGTCCCTTGAGTACCGGTGCCGATCTCCACCGAACCTTCCATGCCGTCGACGGCGGCGAAGATCGAGAAACCATCGGCGGCGCCGACCCGGGCGATATCCGCATAGGCAGCGCGCCTCAAGCCGCGCCCGGGCGAAAGAAGGGAGACCGCCTCCATCAGATTGGTTTTACCCGCGCCGTTCTCGCCGGTCAGCACCACATGACGCTGGTCGAGGTCGAGCGCCAGCGTTGCATAGTTGCGAAAGTCGCTCAGTTTCAGGCGTGTGAGAAAGACCTTGTGGGGCATTGCGGGTCCGAATTCGACGTTGCTGTCAGGTAGGATGAAAGCCGGGCCAAGGCAAGGCGGAAAGGGCGTTCCGTCTGCCTCTCCACGGCCCGCGGCAATTCCGTGTCCGGGCTGCGCATTGCCGCCCAATCGCCTGTGGGAAAGCCCTTTTTTTCGGCCGCACCGGAACTTTCCCCGAGCGCGCAAGTACAATATGACAACTGCGTGACAATCGACAGTTGGATGGATCCCTGATGCTCGGCCTGTTTCGCAAGCTCCTCCCCCGGGAAGACCGTTTCTTCGACCTCTTCGCCGACCATTCGCGCACCGTCATGGGTGCGGCGGAGGCGCTGAACGCGCTGCTTGCCGGCGGTCCTGACATCGAAAGCCATTGCGACCGCATCGTCGCGCTCGAGAACGAGGCCGACGAGATCACCCGCGAGGTTCTGCTGGCCGTCCGCCGCAGCTTCATCACCCCCTTCGACCGCGGCGACATCAAGGATCTCATCCAGTCGATGGACGATGCGATCGACATGATGCACAAGACGGTGAAAACGATCCGGCTCTACGAACAGAAGAGCTTCGACCCCGGCATGCAGGCCATGGGCGCGGCGGTCGTCGAGGCCGCCCATCTGGTCGCCGAGGCCATTCCGCTCCTCAGTCGGATCGGCGCCAATGCCCATCGCCTCGGCGCCATCGCCGAGGAGGTGACGCATGTCGAGGATAGATCCGACCAGCTCCACGAGCAGGGCTTGAAGGATCTCTTCCAGCGCCACGGCGCTTCCAATCCTATGGCCTATATCATCGGCAGCGAGATCTACGGCGAACTGGAAAAGGTCGTCGACCGCTTCGAGGACGTGGCAAACGAAATCAGCGGCATCGTGATCGAGAACGTCTGATGGATGCGACGCTCGCCTTCCCGCTGCTCGTGGGGCTCATTGCCGTCGCGCTTTTCTTCGACTTCCTCAACGGCTTGCACGATGCGGCCAATTCGATCGCGACCATCGTTTCGACTCGCGTGCTCCGGCCGCAATATGCTGTTTTCTGGGCGGCGTTCTTCAACTTCATCGCCTTCCTCTTCTTCGGACTGCACGTCGCCGAAACGCTTGGAACGGGCATCATCGATCCGGGTATCGTCACGCCGCAGGTGATCTTCGCGGCGCTGATGGGCGCAATCACCTGGAACATCGTCACCTGGGTCTTCGGCATCCCGTCGAGTTCCTCGCACGCGCTCATCGGCGGCCTCGTCGGTGCCGGGCTGGCCAAGACCGGTTTCAGCTCGATCGTCTGGCAAGGACTCCTGAAGACGGCCGGCGCCATCGTCATGTCGCCGGGCATCGGCTTCGTTCTGGCACTGCTGTTGATCCTGATCGTCTCCTGGGTCTTCGTCCGCCAGACGCCCTTCGCCGTCGACAGCACCTTCCGGGTGCTGCAATTCGTTTCGGCCTCCCTCTATTCGCTCGGCCATGGCGGCAACGATGCGCAGAAGACCATGGGCATCATTGCCGTGCTTCTCTTCTCGCAGGGCTATCTCGGCTCGGAATTCTACGTGCCCTTCTGGGTGGTCATCACATGCCAGGCGGCGATCGCGCTCGGCACGCTCTTCGGCGGCTGGAGGATCGTCCACACGATGGGCTCGAAGATCACCAAACTCAACCCGATGCAGGGCTTCTGCGCGGAGACGGGCGGTGCCATCACGCTGTTCGCGGCGACCTGGCTCGGCATTCCGGTTTCGACCACCCACACGATCACCGGCGCGATCATCGGCGTCGGCGCGGCGAGGCGGGTATCGGCGGTGCGGTGGGGGCTCGCCGGCAACATCGTCGTCGCGTGGGTGATCACCATGCCGGCGGCAGCGTTGATCTCGGCGCTCTGCTATTTCGCCGTGGACCTCATCGCCTGACGCTTTCGCGAGGCACCCCGTTGGCATTGCCGTCGGCGGGGAGTATATTCCCGCCATCTAATAGAATTGCATTCGGAGGAGAGTGAAACTTCCATCGTATCTGAGGAGGAAACGATGACGGACGTCGAGTGGACGATCAAGGGCCGCGAATTCATCCATTGCAACTGCGCCTATGGCTGCCCGTGCCAGTTTAACGCACTGCCTACCGAGGGGCATTGCCGCGCGATCGGGGTCGTCGATATCGACGAGGGATACCATGGCGACACCCGGCTCGACGGCTTGAGGTGCGGCATGATCGTATCCTGGCCCGGTGCCATTCACGAGGGCAGGGGCGCGGTGGTTCCGATCATCGACGAGCGTGCCTCCGACGAGCAGCGGGAGGCGCTGCTACGGATCATGAGCGGCCAGGACACCGAGCCCGGCGCCACCTTCTTCCAGGTGTTCGCGACGACTTTCGAGACCTTCCACGAACCGGTTTTCGCGCCGATCGATTTCGAGATCGACGTCGAAAGGCGCTCCGCGCGCGTCAACATTCCGGGTTGGATGGAGGCTCGCGGCGAGCCCATCGTCAATCCGGTGACCGGTGAGGAGCACCACGCCCGCATCAACCTTCCGCACGGTTTCGAATACGACCGCTGCGAGGTGGGGCGCGGCTGGGCCGAGACGAGCGGGCCGCTGGCAGTTTCGCTCGCGGATTCGCACGCCCACTTCGCCAATCTGCACATGACCGGAAGCGGCGTGGTTCACTGACGTCATGCCGGCCGACACCGCGCTTGAAAGCCTGCTCAGACGGGATCGCGTCATCGTGGCAGTGTCGCTCGCCGCATTGACGGTGATCGCCTGGACATACACTCTTTGGCTGGCAGCAGCCATGAACATTGATGGCATGAGCATGTCCGGTCCCGGCATGGGAGCGGACATGCGGATGGACCCTGCCATGGAGATGGACGGCATGGAGATGGACGCCGGCGCCGCCCTGTCGCTCGGCACCGTCCTCGGCATTTCACCACGTCCCTGGAGTTCCGTAGAAGCCGGCGTCACCCTGACCATGTGGATCGTGATGATGGTCGGCATGATGCTGCCTTCGGCAACGCCGATGATCCTGCTCTATGCCCGGGTCGGCCGGCAAAGCCGGAAAGAGGGCAAGCCCTTTGCGGCGACCGGTTTTTTCGCCGGCGGCTATCTCCTTGCCTGGGTGGGATTTGCGCTTGCCGCGACGCTTGGGCAATGGCTCATGGAGGGAACCCTGCTGTCGCCGGCGCTGGCAAGCGCCAGTCGCATCTTCAGCGGTGCCGTGTTGATCGTCGCGGGTCTTTACCAATGGACGCCGCTCAAGGATTCCTGCCTCAGCCAATGTCAGGCGCCGATCGTGTTCCTGCAGCGCCACGGCGGCTTTCGCCGCGACCCGGCGGGAGCCGTCGGACTGGGCTTGCGCCACGGGCTCTATTGCATCGGCTGCTGCTGGGCGCTGATGACGCTTCTTTTCGTCGGCGGCATCATGAATGTGCTCTGGATTGCGGCAATCGCCATCTTCGTGCTGGCGGAGAAGGTCTTCTTCCCGGGCCGCCTCCTCTCCCGTATTGCGGGCACGCTGCTCATCGCCGCCGGCCTGTGGCAATTGGTTTCAGCTGCAATATAGGCGGATGGCGCCATGCAGGGGGACCGCCGAACGGGCCCTCCTCCGGCTGCCGCCACCTTCTGCCGGTTTCACCGGAGAAGGGACAAGCCGCGCAGTCACAGGCCCCTTCCCCAAGCGGCCGCACAGGGGAAGGCGCAACATCCGAGACGTTACCTCAATCGCTCAGCGTATCGAAGAAATCCTTCATCCGGGAGAAGAAGCCCGTCGATTCGGGATTGTTCTCCTTGGACGAGATCTGCTCGAATTCCTGCAGCAACTCGCGTTGGCGCTTGGTGAGCTTCTGCGGCGTTTCGATTTGAATCTGGATATAGAGATCGCCCGTCTGGCTGGAGCGCAGCACCGGCATGCCCTTGCCCTTGAGGCGGAACTGCTTGCCGGCCTGCGTGCCTTCCGGCACGGTCACGCGCGATTTGGTACCGTCGAGCGTGGTGACGTCGAACTTGCCGCCGAGCGCCGCCGTCGTCATGGAGATCGGCACGGCGCAATAGAGATCCGTGCCGTCGCGCTGATAGAACTCATGCGGCTTGACCGAGAGGAAGATGTAGAGGTCGCCCGCCGGGCCGCCGCGAAGGCCGGCCTCGCCCTCGCCGGAAAGCCGGATGCGCGTGCCGTCCTCGATACCGGCCGGAATGTTGACCGAGAGCGTCCGCTCCTCCACGACGCGGCCCTGGCCGTGGCATTTGGTGCAAGGGTCGGCGATCGTCTGGCCGCGGCCGCCGCAGGTCGGGCAGGTCCGCTCGATCGAGAAGAAGCCCTGGGCCGCGCGGACGCGGCCGGTACCCTGACAGGTGCCGCAGGTCTTCGGGCTGGTACCGGGCTTGGCGCCCGTGCCGGTGCAGACGTCGCAGGTGATCGACGTCGGCACGCGGATCTGCGCCGTCTTGCCGGAATAGGCCTCCTCGAGCGAAATCTCCATGTTGTAGCGCAGGTCCGCGCCGCGCTCGCGTCCGCCGGACGAGCGGCGCTGACGGCCACCCATCATCTCGCCGAAGATGTCCTCGAAAATATCGGAGAAGCCGTGCGCTCCGCCGCCGGCGAAGCCGTTGCCGAAGCCTCCGCCCATGCCGCCCTGCTCGAAGGCCGCATGGCCGTAGCGGTCATAGGCTGCCCGTTTCTGCGGGTCCTTCAGCGTCTCATAGGCTTCGTTGATTTCCTTGAAGGACTTTTCCGATTCCTGGTCGCCGGGATTCCTGTCCGGGTGATATTTCATCGCGAGTTTGCGAAAGGCGCTCTTCAGCTCCTTTTCGTCCGCGTTTTTTTGAACGCCAAGCGTTTCGTAAAGATCACGTTTCATGCTTCAAAGATCGTCCTGTTATCAGCGACAGGGCTTGCCAGCGCGAAGGATCCGACGGCTGCCTGATTATCTTGCCACAGGATTTAGTAAACCTTTAAGCGCGATACCATAGCCAAGTCGGGGCGGAAGCCGTTTTTTGTCGGAAAACGGCGGTTTCGCAGCCACTTTCCTGCGCAGGGTCGGTTCGCTTCCACGCTGGGGCTGCAGCCCATGAACCATCTATAAAAAAGCCCGGGATTGCTCCCGGGCCCGTTCATCGAAAGGCGAAGCCGTCAGGCCGACCGCTTACGGTCGTCTTCGTCCTTGACTTCCTCGTAGTCGGCGTCGACCACGTCATCGCCGGAGCGCTTGGCGTCGGCGGCGGCATCCGCATGGGCGGCGTCCGTCTGCTGAGCCTCATAGATCGCCTGACCGAGCTTCATGGAGACTTCCATGAGGGTATTGGTCTTGGCCTTGATGTCCTCGGCGTCCGGTTCGGAAGCTTCGACGGAGCTCTTGAGCGCTGCGATCGCATCCTCGATCGCCTTGCGGTCCGTCTCGGAAACCTTGTCGCCATGCTCCTGGAGCGACTTCTCCGAAGAATGGATCAGGCTTTCGGCCTGGTTCTTGGCCTCTACGCCTTCGCGGCGCTTCTTGTCGGCTTCCGCATTGGCTTCGGCATCCTTGACCATCTTCTCGATCTCGGCGTCGGAAAGACCACCCGAGGCCTGGATGCGGATCTGGTGCTCCTTGCCCGTGCCCTTGTCCTTGGCGGACACCTGGACGATGCCGTTCGCATCGATGTCGAACGTGACCTCGATCTGCGGCACGCCGCGCGGTGCCGGCGGAATGCCGACGAGATCGAACTGGCCGAGCAGCTTGTTGTCGGCCGCCATTTCACGCTCGCCCTGCGAGACGCGGATCGTCACGGCGGACTGGTTGTCGTCGGCCGTCGAGAAGACCTGGCTCTTCTTCGTCGGGATCGTCGTGTTGCGCTCGATCAGGCGGGTGAAGACGCCGCCGAGCGTTTCGATACCGAGCGAGAGCGGGGTGACGTCCAGCAGCAGCACGTCCTTGACGTCGCCCTGCAGAACGCCGGCCTGGATCGCGGCGCCCATGGCAACCACTTCATCCGGGTTGACACCCTTGTGCGGCTCCTTGCCGAAAAGCTGCTTCACCGTTTCCTGAACCTTCGGCATGCGGGTCATGCCGCCGACGAGAACGACTTCGTCGATCTCGGCAGCCGAAACGCCGGCATCCTTGAGCGCGGCCTTGCAGGGCGCGATGGTCTTCTGGATCAGGTCTTCGACCAGGCTCTCGAATTTGGCGCGGGACAGCTTCATCGTCAGGTGCTTCGGACCGGAAGCGTCCGCCGTGATGAACGGCAGGTTGATTTCGGTCTGCTGCGAGGACGAGAGTTCGATCTTCGCCTTTTCGGCAGCTTCCTTCAGGCGCTGCAGCGCGAGCTTGTCGTTCTTGAGGTCGATGCCCTGCTCCTTCTTGAACTCGGAGGCAAGATATTCGACGAGGCGCATGTCGAAGTCTTCACCGCCAAGGAAGGTGTCGCCGTTGGTCGACTTCACTTCGAAGACGCCGTCGCCGATTTCCAGGACCGAGATGTCGAACGTGCCGCCGCCAAGATCGTAGACGGCGATCGTCTTGCCTTCCTTCTTGTCGAGGCCGTAGGCAAGGGCCGCTGCGGTCGGCTCGTTGATGATGCGCAGCACGTCGAGACCGGCGATCTTGCCGGCATCCTTCGTGGCCTGGCGCTGTGCGTCGTTGAAGTAGGCCGGAACGGTGATGACGGCCTTTTCGACCTTTTCACCGAGATAGGACTCGGCCGTTTCCTTCATCTTCTGAAGGATCATCGCGGAGATCTGCGACGGAGAGTAGCTGGTGCCGTGGGCTTCGACCCAGGCGTCGCCATTGTCTGCCTTGACGATCTTGTAGGGGACCATCCCCTTATCCTTCTGGGTGGTGGGATCCTCGAAGGTGCGGCCGATCAGGCGCTTGATCGCAAAAAGCGTGTTTTCGGGATTGGTCACCGCCTGGCGCTTGGCCGGCTGGCCGACGAGACGTTCGCCGTCTTCGGTGAATGCCACCATGGAGGGGGTCGTACGCGCGCCCTCCGCATTCTCGATCACCTTCGCGTCCTTGCCGTCCATGACGGAGACGCAGGAGTTGGTCGTTCCCAGGTCAATACCAATAACTTTAGCCATGTCGTTCTCTCCTTGCAGCGGACTGTCGGAACCCGGTCAGGCATTCGTGGGACAGCCCCTAACGGGATGGTCTTTGTCTTTCATCGCAGCCGCGGCTGCATCGATGCGGCGTATATAAGGACCGGCGTTTCGGACTGCAAGGCATTCTGCGGGGGGAACGACGGCAAATGCAAGCCGTCATCCACAAACACCCGACGGGGCCCGCTGCCGCTGGTTCAACCGCCGGTCAGCAGGTCGAACAGCGTCGTTCGGCGGGTCCCACCGGTGGTCTCTCCGACGCCGGCCGGCGGGACTGGTCCTCCGGCCTGTTCTGCAGGCCGGACCTGATCGACCGCGGCCATGCCGTCCATGCTTTCGACGCCGTCCATGCCTGCCGGGCGCTCGGGAAAGACGTCGGGATTACCCGTGCCGAAACCCTCGGCCGGCATTTCGCCGGCAGCAGCGATGCCGCCCTCGTCGAAGACCGGCTGCACGCCCGTCGTGCCGAAGAGCGGCGACGGCGAAAGACCCTCATGCGCCGCAACCATGAAATCGTGCCAGGCCCGGGCGGGAAGGCCGCCGCCGGTGACCTTCTTCATGAATTTTCCGTCGTCGTTGCCGAACCAGATGCCGGTCGCGAGGTTGGAGGTGTAGCCGACGAACAGTGCGTCGCGGAAGGACTGCGTCGTTCCGGTCTTCCCGGCCGCCTCCCAGCCCGGCAGGCGCGCATTTTTGCCGGTGCCGTCCGTCAGCACGCGCACCATCATCCGGTTCATTTCGCTGACGATCGCCGGATCGAGCACCCGCGGCGGGTTGTCGTAGGTGTTTTCGTAAAGCACGGTGCCATCGGCGGCGGAGATGCGTCGGATGACGTGCGGCGTCGCCTTGAAGCCGCCATTCATGAAAGGCGCATAGGAGGACGTCAGCTCCACCAGCGTCACTTCCGACGTGCCGAGCGCGATCGATGCATTGGCCTGCATCTCGGAATCTATGCCCAGCCGGTGCGCGAGCTTGACCACGTTCTGCGGCCCCACCTCCATAACGAGCTGGGCGGCGATGGTGTTCAGCGAATTGGCGAGCGCATCGGCGAGCGTCACCTCGCCGCGGTATTTCTGATCATAGTTTTCAGGTGTCCAGTTGCCGATCCGGACCGGCGCGTCGTTGCGCACGGACATCGGCGTGCGGCCGATCTCGAGCGCCGCCGCGTAGACGAAGGGCTTGAAGGCCGAGCCAGGCTGGCGCTTCGCCTTGGAGGCGCGGTCGAACTGGCTTTCGGCATAGTCCCTGCCGCCGACGAGCGCGCGGATGGCGCCTGTGCCGTCGATCGAGACGAGCGCCGCCTGGGAGGCGTTGAGCTTGCCGCCCTCGGCCTCGAGCTTCTCGGCGAGCACCTCCTCCGCCTTCTTCTCGAGCGCAAGGTCGATGGTCGTATCGATGACGAGGTCTTGCGTGACTTCGCCGATCATGCCGGGGAGCTGGTCCATCACCATGTCGGCGACATAGTGCTCGGCGCCGGACCAGAAGCTCTTTGCCCGTGTCGGCGCCTGCGACATCGCCGTCTTGATCTCGGAGTCGCTGATGAAGCCTTCCTCGCGCATTGCGCCGAGCACGAGCTGTGCGCGCTCCTCCGCCGCTTCGGGGTCTCGGGCCGGCGACAGCCGTGAGGGAGCCTTCAGAAGGCCTGCGAGCAGCGCCGCTTCGCCGAGATTGACGTCGCGCGCCGACTTGTTGAAGTAACGCCGGGAGGCCGCCTCGACGCCATAGGCGTTCGACCCGAAGAAGACGCGGTTGAGATACATCGCCAGGATCTGGTCCTTGGTGTATTTCTGCTCCAGCCAAAAGGCGAGCAGCACCTCCTGCACCTTGCGCTCCAACGTCCGCTCCGGCGAGAGAAACAGGTTCTTGGCAAGCTGCTGGGTGAGCGTGGAGCCGCCCTGGACCATGCGGCCGCTCATGACGTTCGTGAGCATGGCGCGCGCCAGCCCCAGCGGATCGACTCCGAAATGCGAATAGAAGCGGCGATCCTCGATGGCGATCACCGCCTGCGGGATATAGGGCGACATGTCTTCGAGAGCGACCGCCTCGCCGCCGGTCGCGCCCCTGTTGGCGATGATGTCGCCATTCGCCGCGAGAATCTTGACGTTGGGCGGCCGTTCGGGGATCGACCAGCTCGTGGCGCTCGGCATGCGCGCCCCGTAATAGAGCACGAGGCCGCCGACGCCGATCGCGCCCCATATGCCGAGCACGATGCACCAATAGGCGAGCCGCCGCACGAGGCCGAAGAACCCGCCGCCGGAGCCGCTTCTTCCGGAGCCGCGCCCGCCGGCGCGCCTGCCGGGCTTTTCTCGCCTGGCGCCGCGTTCGGGCGACTTGGCGCGCTTCGGCTTGCCGCCGCCCGAGACGCGGTCGCTCGCGTCGACGCGCAGGTCGCCGCCGTCGTCGCTACTGCCGAAGGAAGGCTCGATCCGCTGTCCTGATTTGCCGCTCGCCATGCCGGAAGGAAATATCCCCTTTGGGGGCCGGACCGGTGCACATCGCCCCCAGGCGATCCCGGCCGTGCCGTTGTCGTGCGGTAGGCTCCACCCCGTCCGCTGGTCCCGATGCGTTGTACTTTAAATGCGGCAATTTAAGGGGGAGTTAAGAGCTCTCTTGCGAAAAAGGCAGATTGTTCAAAACCTTGCATCGATCCCGGCCTCCTGGTTCCACACCCTTGGAAGGCTGAACGCCGCCTTGCATCCGGCGCAATGCTGCAATGCAACATTCGCACTATTACCTCAGCGAAAATAATCTATTCTCCTCCTTGTCGAAGCGCTGTACCTCCTCCCACGGCGCCCGGCATTCGGTCGGTTCACTCCTCCTCCCAGAACCGATCAAGTTTAAGACCCCGAGCCACCTCCTCCCGGCTCGGGGTCTTTCTGTATCTGGCGATACCTGAAAGCGCATCGCATTCGCGCGACGCGCTTCGGATCCGGCCAGATGCACAGGGCGAAAAACTCGTGGCTGCGGCCGCAAAGCGCGTGTATCACCACCCCATGAGATCCAAGGCAAACGGTTACGTCTTCGCCCTTCTGGCGATCGTCATCTTCTCGATCCAGGACGGCATCTCCAAGCATCTGGGCGCCATCTACCCGCCGGTCTTCGTGGCAATGATCCGCTACTGGGCATTTGCCGGCTTCGCTTCGGTGATCGCGGCGCGGGCACCGGGCGGATTTGCCGCGACCGCGGTGACGAGAAAGCCGCTCATTCAGCTCCTGCGGGGCGTCCTGTTGCCCGTGCAGATCGTCGTGGTGATCACGTCCTTCACCATCGTCGGGCTGGCGCATTCGCAGGCGATCCTCGCGGCCACTCCGCTCTTCGTGGCGCTCCTGTCGATGCCTCTGCTCGGCGAACGGGTCGGGTGGCGGCGCTGGTCGGCGATTGCCGTCGGACTCATCGGCGTTCTTCTGATCCTGCGGCCGGAAGACGGGTCGTTCGACGTGAACTTTCTGCTGCCGCTGGCCGCAGCCGTGATGTTCGCCTTCTATGTCATCACCACCAGGCTTGCCAGTCGCGACGATTCGGCGATGACCAGCTTCTTTTATACCGGCATCGTCGGCGCCTTCGCGATCAGCCTCGTCGGGCCCTTCTTCTGGGCGACGCTTTCCGGGGCGGACTGGATCTGGATGGTGCTGCTCTGCATCACCGGCACGTCGAGCCACTATTTTCTGATCCGCGCCTACGACATGCTCGATGCCGCCGCGGTTCAGCCGCTTACCTACCTGCAGCTCGTCTTCGCCTCCGTCATGGGCGTGACCATCTTCGGCGAGACGCTGACGACGAACATGATCATCGGCTCGGTGCTGGTGGTCGCAGCCGGCATCTTCACCATCTGGCGCGAGCATGTCGTGGGCCGGCGAAAGGCCGGTCTGCCGCCGCGGTAAGCCTCTCCTTCGACTCAAAATCGTCGGGATCGTACCGGACACTCGCGATCGCGCCGGCTTCTCGGCCGGCCGGCTCATCCGTTCGAAAGGAGAGAGAATGAGGGTTCGCTGCACCGTGCTGATCGCCCTTGCCGCCCTTGCCGCGCAGGGGATCGGGGCCAGGGCACAGGAGGAATTTCCCTATGTCGACGACCGCTCCGACGGCGCAGCGCTCGTCCGCTCGCTCTACAACGCGATCAACCGGAAGGAATATGCCAGAGCCTATGGCTACTTCGGAGCGTCGAAACCCGTCGGCGAGTTCAAGGCCTTCGCCGACGGTTACGCCAAGACGGTATCGGTGGAAGCGAAGTTCGGCAAGGTCGTCACGGAGGGCGCTGCCGGCAGCATCTATTCGGCCGTTCCGGTCGCGATCAAATCCATCGAAGAAGGCGGACAGGCCCGCTTTTTCTCCGGCTGTTACGTGACGAGGATCATCAATCCGTCGCTGCAGGTGCCGCCCTTCACGCCCTATCAGATCGAGACGGCCCGGCTCGACGAAGCCGAAGGCCCCATCGAAAAGGCGATCCCCGCCACCTGCAACGTCCCCTGAGGCCCTAGAGCAATTCCAGGAAAAGTGCGTAGCGGTTTTCCTGGAAGTGCTCTGCAACCTGCGCACTTCCGGACGGAAAACCGTTCCACACTTTTCCTGGAAGTGCTCTGCAACCTGCGCACTTCCGGACGGAAAACCGTTCCACACTTTTCCTGGAAGTGCTCTGCAACCTGCGCACTTCCGGACGGAAAACCGTTCCACACTTTTCCTGGAAGTGCTCTGCAACCTGCGCACTTCCGGACGGAAAACCGTTCCACACTTTTCCTGGAAGTGCTCTGCAACCTGCGCACTTCCGGACGGAAAACCGTTCCACACTTTTCCTGGAAGTGCTCTGCAACCTGCGCACTTCCGGACGGAAAACCGTTCCACACTTTTCCTGGAAGTGCTCCAGCGAAACTCTACGGCTCCTTCGCGGCACGCTCGGCCAGAAAGCGGGAATGCTCGAAGACGAGGATGACGACGAGCGCCAGCACGAAGGGGACGAGGAGGTAGAGCAGCCGAAAAATGGCAAGCGCAGCCAGAACGTCGGCCGGGTCCATTTCCGGAAGCGCCGCGATGAAGAAGAATTCAAGCACACCGATGCCGCCCGGCGCATGGGAGAGCAGCGCGGCGGAGAAGGACGCGAGGAAGATGCCCAGAATGACCAGATAGCCGGGATTGCCGGCTTCGGGCAGCGCGAAATAGATGATGCCGGCCGCGCCCAGAAGCTCGACGGGGGCGATGATCAATTGCCTCAGCACGATGGAGGGTCGCGGGTAATGCAGCTGGAACCAGCGCGTGCGCAGCGGCCGCATGCCGACCAGGCTGCCGAGGACGTAGAGCGCGATGAGCGCGAGAATGAGGCCGCCCGTCGTCAACGACATTTCGATGGGCAGGAACTCCGAAAATCTCTCGATGATATTCGGCCTCAGGAGCAGCACGATGGCCGAGAGCATCAGCGTGCCGAGCGTGAAGGTGAAGGAGCAGAAGGCGACGAGCACGCCCACCTCTCCCGGCGTCAGGCCTTTCGACCGATACGCTCGATAGCGCACCACCGCGCCGGAAAAAACCGAGGCGCCGAGATTGTGCGAAAGCGCATAGGTGGTGAACGAGCAGAGGGTGATGAACCACAGCGAGATGCGGTGGCCGAGATGATCGAGCGCCAGCCGGTCATAGGCGGCAAGCGCCGCATAGGCGACAAACGTCGAACCGATGGCGAGCAGCCAGCTTTCGAGCGAAATGGCCTGGAAGCTCGCCAGGAACTCGTTGAGAGACAGGCCGCGCAGTTCATCGACGAGCGCGCGCACCGAAACCAAGATCGCCGCAAGCCCCACAACGGGCCAGAAATATGCCTTGAGCCGTTTCATGCCGGGGCTTCTGCGTGATTTTCCGGCGGAAATCGATTCACGAGCGAAGCGTCGCGGCGATGCGGGTGCCCATCAGCAGCGGCCGGTTGAAGGCACGCCAAGCGCTTCGCGGTGCTGCCGAGGTGGCGATGCCCATTCTGCGTAACGAAAGAAACATGCTCGGGACGACGCGTCCCGATCCTTGCACTTGCCAACAGCTCATTTCCCACTTTGGTTTGTTTTCAAAAAGGGAAGCATCCCAAGGCAGGCAGGTCAAGCAAAGTCGACTTGATATCCGTCGAGCGGATGCGATTTGTCATTCATGGCCGAAGGCGGTGGACAATGGCCGAACGGTGTTCACCATAGCCCCCCGCCCGCAAAGCTTTACCGCGTGCCGAGTGCGTCGAGAATGCGAACCCACGAGCGGATGCCCTTGTGGAAGGACGCGAGCTCGTATTTCTCATTGGGCGAGTGGATGCGGTCGTCGGAAAGACCGAACCCGACCAGCAGCGATTCCATGCCGAGCATCCGCTGGAAATCGCCGACGATCGGTATGGAGCCGCCCATGCCGATGACCACGGCGGGCTTCGGCCATTCATCCGAAAGTGCCGCCTTAGCCGTGCTCAGCAGCGCCGAATCATAGGGAAGATGAATAGCCGGCGAACCGCCATGCGCATGAAATTCGACGGAGCAGTCCGCCGGAATTTTCGAGCGCACATAGGCGCGGAAGCTCTCGCGGATCTTTGCCGGGTCCTGCTTGCCGACCAGGCGGAACGAAACCTTGGCGGAGGCTTCTGCAGCGATCACCGTCTTGAATCCTTCGCCGGTATAGCCCCCGGTGATGCCGTTGATCTCCGCCGTCGGCCGTGCCCAGGTGAGTTCGAGCACGGAGCGGCCCCTTTCGCCGGAGGGGATAGAGAGGCCGATCTCGCCGAGGAATTTCTCGGCGGTCTGTCCGAGCGTTTCCCAGCCAGCCTTGATCTCGGCCGGCGTCTCCTCGACGCCTTCGTAGAAATCGTCGAGCGTCACGCGGCCGGTCTCGTCGTGAAGGCCGGCGAGAATCTCGGCCAGGATATGGATCGGGTTCGCCGCCGCGCCACCGAAATAACCGGAGTGCAGGTCGCGGTCCGCCGCCTTGACGACGACCTCCTCGCCGACGAGGCCCCGCAAGCCGGCCGAAATCGCGGGCGTGTCCCGGTCCCACATGCTGGTATCGCAGACAAGAGCGTAGTCGGCCTTGAGTTCACCGGCATTGGCTTCGAGGAAGGGCTTGAGCGACGGAGAGCCGGATTCCTCTTCGCCCTCGAAGAGAATGGTGATGCGGCAGGGCAAGCCGCCACGGGTCTCCTTATAGGCGCGCACTGCCTCGACGAAGGTCATCAACTGGCCCTTGTCGTCGGCCGTACCCCGGCCGGTGATGATTTTGCGGCCGGGCTCGACCTCCTTGACGGAGGGCTCGAAGGGCGGGGTCTCCCAGAGGTTCAGGGGATCGACCGGCTGCACATCGTAATGGCCGTAGAAGAGCAGGTGCGGAGCGTCCGCCTTCTCGGCAGAGTGATGGGCGACGACCATCGGATGGCCGGGCGTGTCGCGTACCGAGGCTTCGAAGCCGATCGCTCCGAGTTCCGCCACCAGCCACTCCGCAGCCTTGCGGCACTCCTCCTTGAAGGCGGGATCGGTGGAAATGGACTTGATGCGGACGAGGTCGAAGAGCCGCTCGAGGCTTTGCGGGAGATTTGCGTCGGCGCGCTCGAGAACCGGGGTGATATCTGCCATCATGCGAATCCTTTTTGGGTTTCGCGGCGAAACTAGAATCGAAACCCGGCGGCTTTAAGCGAAAACTTTTGATGCAACGATAAATTGTCGGGTGAAATCAGGAGGCGTCGCCGTGGCGCGCCGTATTCGCCAGCGCCATGCGCATATATTCGAGCATCAGTTCTTTCTCGAAGCGGCGAAAGCCGGAAAGCAGCGACTGCTCCGCTGCAGCAGCAGCCTCCTTCGCAGCGGCCTCCATCTTGCGGGCTCGTTCGGTCAGGAATATCTGCTGCGAACGCTTGTCGTTCGGATGCTTGCGGCGGACGATGAGGCCGTCTCGCTCCATTCGGGCGAGCGTATTGGCCATGGTTGCCTGCTCGATGTCGAGCCGGTCGAGAAGCTGTCTCTGAGTCAGCCCTTCCTCGGACCATAATTCCAGGAGAACCGGGAATTGCCCGGGGGCAAAGCCGAGTTTCTGACCGCGCTCCTGCAGGGCGCGCGAGAAACCCCTCGCCAACAAGCTGGCCAGGTAAGTCGCAGATTCCATACGATTGAAGGCCATGTCTATGCCTACGCGGGAAGGAGCGCGAAGACAAGTTACAATGCCTGCAATGAAGCCGAACCCGCGCCGACTTCACGGGGATTTGAGACTGTGTGGCGATACGCTTTCGACTGACGGGCATAGGCAACAAAAAACCGCCACGGCGCGGAGGCTGCGCCGTGGCGGCTCTTTGAAAGCGGGACAAAGGCCCGGAGAGGGGGATGAGGCCTTTGTCCTCATCTGGTGCGGGCGGGGGACAGGCCAATCACCAGACTCACGGCATTGAATGATTGCCGCTCGACATGATTTGTGGAGTCAAATGTGGCATTTCAAGGATAGGGAGACTGAATCGCGCATTACAAATGCGTAACGTTTGCGTGAGTGTTCGGCACCGGAATATCAGGGTTCCGGCAGGCCTTTGTCGCTCCACTTAAATGGGGTAGCGCCGGAAAAGCGCAATGGACCTTTCCCCTGCCTCGCGCTATCCATGGCCGCATGAAAAACGGTGATCATCTCTTCCTCGTCGACGGCTCGGGCTTCATCTTCCGGGCGTTCCACGCCATCCCGCCGCTCAACCGCAAGTCGGACGGGCTTCCCGTCAATGCGGTTGCGGGATTCTGCAACATGCTCTGGAAGCTTTTGACCGACGCGCGCGACACCTCGGTGGGCGTGACGCCGACGCATTTGGCCGTGATCTTCGACTATTCCTCGAAGACCTTCCGCAACGGGCTCTACGACCAGTACAAGGCCAACCGTACGGCGCCGCCGGAGGATCTGATTCCGCAGTTCGGGCTCATCCGCCACGCCACCCGCGCTTTCAACCTGCCCTGCATCGAGAAGGAGGGCTACGAGGCCGACGACCTCATCGCGACCTATGCGCGGCTTGCCGAGGAGGCGGGCGCCGACGTGACCATCGTTTCCTCCGACAAGGACCTCATGCAGCTCGTCACGCCGAAAGTGTCGATGTACGACAGCATGAAGGACAAGCAGATCACCGTTCCGGACGTGATCGAAAAGTGGGGCGTGCCCCCGGAAAAGATGATCGATCTCCAGGCCATGACCGGCGATTCGACCGACAACGTGCCGGGCATCCCCGGGATCGGGCCGAAGACGGCAGCCCAGCTCCTCGAAGAATATGGCGATCTGGACACGCTGCTCGAACGGGCTGGCGAGATCAAACAGCAGAAGCGGCGCGAGTCCATCATCGCCAATGCCGATCTGGCGCGCCTTTCGCGTGAGCTCGTGACGTTGAAGAAGGACACGCCGCTCGACGTTCCGCCCGAGGACTTCAGGCTCGATTCGCAGGACGGCCCGAAGCTCATCGCATTCCTGAAGGCGATGGAATTCACCACGCTCACGCGCCGCGTCGCAGCGGCGACCGACACGGATGCGGAAGCGATCGAACCGGCTCATGTGCCGGTCGAATGGGGCGCGCAGGCGCATGGGCCGGATCTGGACGTCGGCGAGGCCGGCGGCCCGTTGCCGTCGCCGCAATCATCGAGCGCGACGCCGCCCAGGGGAAATGCGGCCAGGGCGGCTGTCTCCTTCCTCTCCTCCGGCCAGGATGCCGATACGACCGGCGCGACGCCCGCGGGCCTCGCCGAGGCGCGTGCGTCCTGTTTCGGCAAAGCCGCCTTCGATCATTCCGGATATCTCACCATCCGCGATCTCGATACGCTCGAGCGTTGGATCGCCGACGCCCGCGAGGCGGGGCTCGTCGGCTTCGACACCCAGGCGACGTCGCCCGACGCCATGCGCGCCGACCTCGTCGGCTTTTCGCTCGCGGTCGCCGATTACGCGAACAACCCTTCGGGCTCCAGGATCAGGGCGGCCTATGTGCCGCTCGCGCACAAGAGCGGCGTCAGCGACCTCCTGGGGGGTGGACCCGTCGACAGCCAGGCACCGGTCCGTGAAGCCCTTAGCCGGATAAAGGACCTGCTGGAGGACCCGTCCGTCCTGAAGGTCGGGCAGAACCTGAAATACGGCTACCTCGTGATGAAGCGGCACGGCATCACCATGCGAAGCTTCGACGACACGATGCTGATGTCCTATGTGCTCGATGCCGGCAACGGCGCCCACAGCATGGATTCGCTTGCCGAGCGGTGGCTCGGCCACAAGCCGATCGCCTATAAGGACGTCACCGGCACCGGCCGGTCTTCACTCACCTTCGACTTCGTCGACATCGACAAGGCGACGATCTATGCGGCCGAGGATGCGGATATCGCGCTGAGGCTTTGGCATGTGCTGAAGCCCCGGCTCGCCGCCAAGGGGTTGACGCGCGTCTACGAGCGACTGGAGCGACCGCTGATTTCTGTCCTTGCCGGGATGGAGGAACGCGGCATAACCATCGACCGGCAAATCCTGTCACGCCTTTCCGGCGAGCTGGCACAGGGGGCGGCGGCGCTCGAAGACGAGATCTATCGCCTCGCCGGCGAGACATTCACCATCGGCTCGCCGAAGCAGCTCGGCGACATTCTCTTCGGCAAGATGGGCCTTCCGGGCGGCTCCAAAACCAAGACCGGGCAATGGTCGACCTCCGCGCAGGTGCTCGAAGACCTCGCGGCCGCCGGGCACGACCTGCCTCGCAAGATCGTCGACTGGCGGCAGCTGACCAAGTTGAAATCGACCTATACCGACGCCCTGCCCGGCTTCGTGCATCCGGAAACGAGGCGCGTCCACACCTGTTTTGCAATGGCTGCGACGGCGACCGGGCGGCTTTCCTCCTCCGATCCGAACCTGCAGAACATTCCGATCAGGACCGGCGAAGGCCGCAAGATCCGCACGGCCTTCGTGGCGGCGCCGGGACACAAGCTGGTCTCGGCCGACTATAGCCAGATCGAGCTGAGAGTGCTCGCCCATGTGGCCGATATCCCGCAGCTGCGCCAGGCTTTCGCCGATGGCGTCGACATCCATGCGATGACGGCTTCCGAAATGTTCGGCGTGCCGGTGGACGGCATGCCGAGCGAGATCCGCCGCCGCGCCAAGGCGATCAATTTCGGCATCATCTACGGCATCTCCGCCTTCGGGCTAGCCAACCAGCTTTCGATCGAGCGTTCGGAGGCGGGTGACTACATCAAACGCTATTTCGAACGCTTCCCCGGCATCCGCGACTATATGGAGAACACCAAGGCCTTTGCCCGCGAGAACGGCTATGTCGAGACGATCTTCGGACGCCGGGCCCACTACCCGGACATCCGCTCGTCCAATCCGTCGATGCGCGCCTTCAACGAGCGCGCTTCGATCAACGCCCCGATCCAGGGCTCGGCCGCCGACATCATCCGCCGCGCGATGGTCAAGATGGAGCCGGCACTCGAAGCGGCAAAGCTCTCCGCGCGAATGCTGCTTCAGGTCCATGACGAGCTGATCTTCGAGGTGGAGGATGGCGAGATCGAGCGCACCATTCCGGTCATCATCTCGGTGATGGAGAACGCCGCGATGCCCGCGCTCGACATGAGGGTGCCTCTCAAGGTCGATGCGCGCGCGGCACACAACTGGGATGAGGCGCATTAAGGCCTGTTGGGATCTGGAATACCCGGCGCCGCTTGTTTGATCCCTCCTCCCTTTGCTCGTCACAGGATCCAGCCAGACCAGGTCCTTGGGCTGAAAGAATGCTTCCCGCGCCGCAGACGCGGCGCTGCTCTCGTCCCGGTGACGAGCACAGGGACGAGGGTAGAGAGGATGCGGCCCCTCGGCGGATAGCGCCGCGGCTTTTGCCAAAGTGGTGGTGTTTCAATCCCGCCCCGGAAGGACCCGGTCCGGCGGGCGATGGCCGTCGAAGAAGGTGCGGATGTTGATCACCACCTTCTCGCCCATGTCGATACGGCCTTCCAGCGTCGCCGAGCTCATATGCGGCAGGAGAACGACCTTTCCCTCGCCGGCGAGCTTGATGAGCTTCGGATTGACGGACGGCTCGTTCTCGAACACGTCGAGCCCGGCGCCGGCGATCTTGCCCTCGCGGAGGCTCTTGATCAGCGCCGCCTCGTCGATGATGCCGCCGCGCGCGGTGTTGACGATGTAGCTGTCGGGCCGCATCAGCGCCAGCCGCCGGGCCGAGAGCAGATGATAGGTCGCCGGGGTCGACGGGCAGTTGACGGAGACGATGTCGACGCGGGCGAGCATCTGGTCGAGGCTGTCCCAATAGGTCGCTTCCAGCATCTCCTCGGTTTCCGGTTTGACGCGGTGGCGATTGTGATAGTGGATCGAAAGCCCGAAGGCCTTGGCACGGCGGGCGACGGCGGTGCCGATTCTCCCCATGCCGACAATGCCGATGCGTTTCCCGGCAATGCGCCGCCCCAGCATCCAGGTGGGAGACCAGCCTGCCCACTCCCCCTTGCGGTCGGTCAGCACCTGCGCACCTTCGGCGAGCCGGCGCGGCACCGCGAGGATCAGCGCCATGGTCATGTCGGCCGTGTCCTCCGTCAGGACGTTCGGCGTGTTGGTGACGGTTATGCCCTTGCGCGCGGCCGCATCCACATCGATGTTGTCGACGCCGTTCGAGAAGGCGGCAATGAGCTTCAGCTGCGGCCCGGCCTGCTCGATCAGAGCCGCATCGATCCGGTCCGTCACCGTCGGCACGAGCACGTCGGCCCGTTTGACCGCGGCGACCAGCTCCGGCTGGCTGCGCGGCGTGTCATCGATGTTCAGCTCCGCGTCGAAGAGCTCACGCATCCTGGTTTCGACGACATCCGGCAGTTTGCGGGTGATGTAGACCGTTGGCTTTTTCTTGCTTGTCATTGCTGTGAGCGGCGCCCTCGTTGACGGGTCCTTAACCAAGTCGGGTGATAGTTCTCCCTACAGCCGCAATTTCTACCAGACCCGGTGGGGAACACAATTGAAACTCGCCGCCCCGTGCGGGGATTTGAAAAGTGCGGGAATCTGCGAGCGCCTGGCCGGTCAGCACCGCAAGGGCTTGCGCCAAGCCCTGCTTACCTTCGGAAGATGAGCTTCGTCATGCGTCACTTCATTTCACGAGTTTCCACCCTCACGATGGCAGCCTTGCTCGGAGCGGTCTTGACGGCAGGCACCGCCCAGGCGCAGGCGGCGAAGGGGCCGAGCGGCCTTCCCCTCCCCCGCTTCGTCAGCCTGAAGGCGAAAAGCGTGAACTTGAGAATCGGCCCGAGCGTCGACTATGCCGTGGCGTTCCGCTATCTCAAATCCGGCGTGCCGGTCGAGATCATCCAGGAATATGACAACTGGCGCCGTATCCGCGACGCCGACGGAACCGAGGGCTGGGTCAACCAGGCGCTTCTCTCCGGCGACCGCACGGCGCTGGCCGCCCCGTGGATGCGCAGCAAGGGAGAGGGAGTTTTCGTCAACATGCGGCGCGATCCGCAGAGCACGGCGCCGATCGTCGCGCGCGTCGAACCAGGCGTCATGCTGCACATCGGCGAATGCAACGGCGACTGGTGCCATGCCGACACGCAAGGGGTCGAAGGCTGGATCGCCCAGAGCGAGATCTGGGGCGCCTATCCCGGCGAGGCCTTCAAGTAAGCGGTGCGGGAGGGCGTCAGCTCCCCGGTTTCTGGCGTTCGAGCTTCGAAATGAGATCGGCGACGAGCTCGTCGGGGCTCTTCTTCGCGGTGTCGATGACGAGGGGTCGCGATCCCCAATCTTCGTAAACGCGATCGATAATCTCTTCCCAGCTTGGTTTCGTCAGACCCGGTACGTCGGAAAGCCGGGTTTCCGCGCGCCGGCGATGTTCCGCCTTGTCCGAGCAGACGACCTCCACCTCGACCGCCCGTGCCGCCGATCGGTCTGCCACGGCGAGCCAGGCCTCCCGCGTCACACCCAGGCCATTGACGGAATCCGCGATGACGGTGTGGCCGAGCGTGAGGTTGTCTTCAGCCACCCCGTAGGCCGCTACATATCCTGCGGCCCCGACGTCGGAGCCCGGACCGCCCGAAACCCGGATGCATTGCTCGATCGTATCGACGCGCACATGCACCGCGCGCAATCGCTTCGCCAAAGCGCGAGCAATCGTCGTCTTCCCGGATCCGGGCAAGCCTCCCAAGATGATGAGCATGAACGCGCGCTTTCGATTGGCCGCTCGGACGGGCGCCTCAGACGAGAGCGGCCTGCCGGGCAGCGGTTGCAAGCGAGACCAGCGGCCGCGGGCCGATCTGGCCTATGACGATACCGGCTGCCAGATTGCCGAGCCTGCTGCACTCCTCGAGCGAGCGGCCGCTGGTATAGCCGAAGAGGAAGCCGGCGGCATAGAGATCGCCGGCGCCGGTGGTGTCGACCACCTGCTCCAGAACGCTCGCGCCGACGCGTACGCGCTCAGTGCCGCGCACGACGACGGAGCCTTCCTCGCTCAGCGTGACCGCCGCAAGCTTGCAGTCCTTGGCCAGCAACTCGAGCGCGCGATCGAAGTCCTCGGTCTCGTAAAGCGCGAGCGCCTCCTGCCGGTTGGCGAAGACGATATCGACCGTGCCCGAGCGCATGAGTTCGAGAAACTCGCTGCGGTAGCGATGCACGCAGAAACTGTCGGACAGCGTCATCGCCGTTTCCCGCCCATGAGCGTGGGCGATGCGCGCCGCTTCGCGGATCGCATCCTTGGCACGTGGCGGGTCCCACAGATAGCCTTCGAAATAGGTGACCTTCGACTGGGCGACGACGTCGTCCTCGACGTCCTCCGGGCCGAGCTCGACGCAGGCGCCGAGATAGGTGTTCATCGAGCGCTCGCCGTCCTCGGTCACGAAAATCATCGAGCGGGCCGTCGGGGGATGGCCGTCGAGCGGCTTCGTCTGAAAATGGACGCCCTGTGCGCGGATATCATGGGTGAAGATTTCGCCGAGCTGGTCGTCGGCGACCTTGCCGAAATAGGCGGCGCGGCCGCCGAGGCTCGCGACGCCAGCCGCCGTATTGCCGGCGCTGCCGCCGGAGGCTTCGACCGCCGGTCCCATTCTCGAATAGAGCAGTTCGGCACGATCGGCATTGATGAGGTTCATCGCGCCCTTGATGATGCCGTTTTCTTCGAGAAAGCTGTCATCGCAGCGCGCAATGATATCGACGATCGCGTTGCCGATCGTCAGAACGTCGTATTTTGCCATGAACTCCGTCCGGGTTTCCTTGGTGACCGGTGTTCGTTAATAGCGGTTTTCCGGCCATTTGGAAGACGCAACAGCGTTATGCGCTTCTTCAAATGCGGGAAGGCTCCCGCATGCGGCGGAATTCGGAGATGCCGACGATCACGTCGGCAGCGCCTTTGCGTCATAGGCGGCGGCGAACTCGGCGCTTGGCGGGATCGGTTTAATGATGTCGATCATCACGCCGTTCGGATCGGCCGTGATGAAATGACGCTGGCCGAAGTCTTCGTCGCAGATCGGCTTGAGGATGGGCAGGCCCGCGTCACGCATCGTGGCATAGAGCCGATCGGGATCTTCCACCTCGAAATTCAGGAGCAGGCCCTGCACCGGCGCCCGGTGCCGTTCGGGCACCGTCTCATGACGGTAATCGAGCACCGCGAGCGTCACATGTTCGTTTTCGGTCGACTGGAGGTGCATGTACCAATCGCTCACGAAAAGCGCCTCGAAGCCCAGATGCCTGACGTAGAAATCCGCCGTCTGCCGAACGTCCTGCGTCATGATCACCGGATAATAGCTTGTCGATTTCATCTTTCCCTCCGTTTTCCAATCACATACAATCTGCATGTATCCGTTCAATAACATACAGGCTGAATGTATGCAACAGAAAGAACCAGGACGTTCCAACCGGGAACGCTCCGATGCAACCCGCACGGCGATCCTTGATGCCGCACGGGCGCTCTTCGTCTCCAGAGGCTACGCCGAAACGGCGACGCCGGACATCGTTGCCGCAGCCGGGCTCACGCGCGGCGCGCTCTATCACCACTTCGAGGACAAGAAGGCGCTGTTTCGCGCGATCGTAGAACGGGAAGCACGCGACGTCGCGGCGACGATCGAGCAATTGGCCGGCGCTCCCCTCCCACCCCGCGAGGCACTCCTCGCAGGAGCGGCGGGCTATTTCGACGCCATGGCCGTTCCGGGCAGGGTACGCCTGCTGTTGCTCGACGGGCCGGCCGTGCTGGGCGTCACCGAAATGGCGGCTCTCGACGCCGCCCATGGCGGCAGAACGCTGGAGGAAGGCCTCGCTGCCGCCATGGCTCCGCACCGCCTGGAGGAGAAGACGGTCAAGGCGATGGCATTCCTGTTATCGGCCGCCTTCGACCGCGCTGCGCTCGAGATCGATGCGGGCGCCGCACGGGCCGACTATGCCTACGCCATCGACAGGCTGATCGATCGCCTGATCGCTCAATGAGCGGCGAGCGAGATCGCTTGCGGCGGCAATTCCACCAGCGGGGCCGGGATGTCGCAGGTCTTTTCCGGCGATTTGCAGAGGTCCGCTATCACGCAGCGCTCGCATTCCGGCCGGCGCGCCTTGCAGACATAGCGGCCGTGCAGGATCAGCCAGTGATGGGCGTGGAGCAGATAGTGGTCGGGGATCACCCGCAGGAGGTGGGCCTCCACCTCGTCCGGCGTCTTGCCCGGGGCAAGACGGATACGGTTGGCGATGCGGAAGATATGGGTGTCGACGGCCATCGTCGGCTGACCGAAGGCCATGGAGAGCACGACATTGGCGGTCTTTCGCCCGACGCCGGGCAGCGTCACGAGCTCCTCGCGCGTGCGCGGCACCTCGCCGCCGAAGTCGGTGATGAGCTTCTCGGAGAGAGCGATGACGTTTTTCGCCTTGTTGCGGTAGAGGCCGATCGTCTTGATATGATCGCGAACCCGTTCCTCGCCGAGCGCCAGCATCTTTTCCGGCGTATCGGCGACAGCGAAGAGCTGCCGGGTCGCCTTGTTGACGCCGGCATCCGTCGCCTGCGCCGAGAGAGCGACCGCCACGACGAGCGTGAACGGATTGACGTGCTCGAGCTCGCCCTTCGGTTCCGGACGCTGCACCGAAAATCGGCGGAAGATTTCCTCGACTTCCGCCCTGCGGTAGGCACTGCGCGGCCCCGTGCGGCGCGTTGTCGCTTTCGCCGGCTTCGGCGCTTTCGGTGGCGATTTGAGCTTCACGTTTTTCATGCTGCATCTATAGTCAAGGGTCATGATCAAAGGCAACGCTGCGCCAAACATCGATGACGAGCCGATCTTTGCGGCCGAACTCACCCCCTACCGCTCGCTGGGACATAGGGGCCTCAAGATTTTCCTGATGATCGCCGGCGTCATGAGCCTGATGCACATCGTCGTGTTTCTGGTCATCGGCGCCTGGCCTGTCGTCTTTTTCTTCGGCCTCGATTTCATCCTGCTCTTCGGTGCCTTCTGGCTCAACTACCACACTGCGCGGGCCCGCGAGGAGGTCAGCGTTTCGCGGACCGACGTCTCGGTCAGGAAGTTCGCGCCCTCGGGGAGGATGATCGAGCACCGCTTCAACACCTTCTGGGCGCGCTTCAGCATCAAGCGTCATCAGGAGATCGGCATCGTGTCGATGAAGATCAGTGGCGGCGGCCGGCAGACCGATATCGGCTCCTTCCTCAACCGCGACGACCGCGAAACCTTCGCCGTCGCCTTCGCCCGGGCGCTGGCGACCGCCAGGTCGCGCTGAGCGATCGGCCGACAAGAATCGGGTGGTTATAGCATCGCCTGCATGATTATCTGTGGCACAAGGAGATGATCATGAACGTCGTTACATCCATTCCCACCGACATCACCCCGGAAGGCACCGACTACGACACGGTCAGGCGTGTGATCGCGATGCTGACCGAAGACTATCGCGAGCAGCCCTCGCTCGAGTCGCTCGCCCGGCGCCTCGGCCAGTCGCCGACGCAGCTCCAGAAAGTCTTCACCCGTTGGGCCGGGCTTTCGCCGAAGGCCTTCCTGCAGGCGGTCACCCTCGATCATGCCAAGCGGCTCCTGCGCCAGGAAGACATGCCCTTGCTCGAGACCAGCATCGAGGTCGGTCTGTCAGGTCCGAGCCGGCTGCACGATCTTTTCGTCACCCATGAGGCGATGTCGCCCGGCGAATGGAAGGCGCGCGGCGCCGGCCTCACCATCCGCTACGGCTTTCACCCCTCGCCCTTCGGCACGGCCCTGGTGATGGTGACCGACCGCGGCCTCGCCGGCCTTGCCTTCGCCGATTCGGGCGAGGAGCGCGCGAGCTTCGAAGACATGGCCGCCCGGTGGCCGAACGCCGTCTATGTCGAGGACAGCGCGGCGACGGCGCGCTATGCGGCACGCATTTTCGACCCCGACCGCTGGTGCGCGGAAGAGCCGCTCCGGATTTTCCTGATCGGTTCGGATTTCCAGATCCGCGTATGGCAGACCCTGCTGCAGATTCCGCTCGGCAAGGCCACGACCTATTCCAGGATCGCCGAAAACCTCGGCCAGCCGACGGCCTCGCGTGCAGTCGGCGCCGCGGTCGGGCGCAACCCGATCTCCTTCGTCGTCCCCTGCCACCGTGCGCTCGGCAAGACCGGCGATCTCACCGGCTATCACTGGGGCCTGACGCGCAAGCGCGCGATCCTCGGCTGGGAGGCCGGGAAGGCTTGAAGGAGCATTCCTGGTATGATGGGGTAGGAAACAGGCCCCTCCCAAACCCCAACCCCTTTTGGGGAGGGGTTCGGGAGGGGTTAAAAACCCCTGCCATCAAGCGCCCTCAATGCGCCCCGGACATATCCCCGAGCACTTCCTTCGAAGCGACCGTCGAATCCGCGTTCAGCTTGTAGACCATCGGCACTCCGGTCGCGAGATTGAGCTTGAGGATCTGCTCCTTGGTGAGCTTGTCCAGCACCATGACGAGAGAGCGTAGCGAGTTGCCATGGGCGGCGACGAGCACCTTCTCGCCCGAAAGCACGCGCGGCAGGATGTCGGTCAGGTAATAGGGCCAGACGCGCGCGCCGGTGTCGCGCAGGCTCTCGCCGCCGGGCGGCGGCACGTCGTAGGAGCGGCGCCAGATATGGACCTGTTCTTCGCCCCATTTCGCCCGGGCATCGTCCTTGTTGAGACCGGAGAGGTCGCCGTAGTCGCGCTCGTTCAAGGCTTGGTCACGGACCGTTTCGAGCGACGACTGGCCGACGGCGTCGAGGACGAGCTGGCAGGTACGCTGGGCCCGGATGAGGACGGAGGTGAATGCGATGTCGAACTTGATGCCGTAATCGGCAAGCGCCTTGCCGCCGGCCTTTGCCTCCTCGATGCCGAGCTCGGTGAGGTCGGGATCGCGCCAGCCGGTGAAGAGGTTCTTCAGGTTCCAGTCGCTCTGGCCGTGCCGGACAAGGACGAGAGTGCCGCTCATTTCGATTTCCTCATGGTGAACTATCGGATGTCAGTCGAGCCCGAGAACGTCGAGCATTGAGTAAAGGCCAGGCTTTTGGCTCCGACCCCAAAGGGCGGCAGCGACGGCGCCGCGGGCGAAGATGGAGCGGTCGGTCGCGCTGTGCGAAAGCGTGACAATCTCACCCTCTCCGGCAACCACAACCGAGTGCTCGCCGATGACGGAGCCGCCGCGAAGCGTCGCAAAACCGATTGACCCTTCGGGCCGCGCACCGGTGTGGCCGTCGCGGACCCGCACGGAGTGATCCGCAAGATCGATGCCGCGCCCCTTGGCCGCCGCTTCGCCGAGAAGCAGTGCCGTGCCCGAGGGCGCATCGACCTTGTGCTTGTGGTGCATTTCGAGGATTTCTATGTCCCAACCCCGGGCCGGAAGCGCACGCGCCGCCTTTTCCGTGAGCACGCCGAGGAGGTTGACGCCGAGGCTCATATTGCCCGACTTGACGACGCGGGCATGACGGGCGGCGGCGCGGATCTTCGCCTCGTCATCCGCCGAGCAGCCGGTCGTGCCGATCACGTGGACGATGCGTGCCTGCGCCGCAAGGCCGGCGAATTCCACCGTGGCGGCGGGCGCCGTGAAGTCGAGGACGCCCTCGGCCTCGACAAAGGCTTCGAGCGGCTTGTCGGTAACCGCGACCCCCATCGGACCGACACCGGCAAGCTCGCCGGCATCCCGGCCGATAAAGGGCGATCCGGTCCGCTCGATCGCGGCATGAAGGCGCACCCCGGCCGTCTCGTGAATGATCCGGATCAATGTCTGGCCCATACGGCCGGCCGCGCCGACCACAACGAGCTTCATGTCCGTTTCGTTCATCTGAAATTCCTTGTGCTACAGGATCTGGGCCTCGGCGACCGTATCCGCTCCGCTGCCCTGGAGATTGTGGAGGCGAGCGTAAAGGCCGTCCGGACGCCGCGCAAGCTCCTCATGGGAGCCCTCCTCGACGACCAGACCCTCCTTCATCACGACGATCTTGTCGGCGTTGACGACGGTGGAAAGCCTGTGCGCGATGACGATGACGGTGCGGCCGCTCATCGCCTCTTCGAGTGCCTTCTGGACGGCGGCTTCCGACTCGGTGTCGAGCGCCGATGTCGCCTCGTCCAGAAGCAGGACGGGCGCGTTGCGGACGAGTGCGCGGGCGATCGACAGGCGCTGACGCTGGCCGCCGGAAAGCGTCACGCCATGCTCGCCGACGGGCGTATCGTAACCCTGCGGCTGCGCCAGAATGAAATCATGCGCATAGGCCAGCCGCGCCGCTTCCTCGATCTCGGCATCGGTCGCATCGGGCCGGCCGTAGCGGATGTTGTCGCGGATCGAGCCTTCGAAAAGATAGGGCTGCTGCGAGACATAGGCGAGGCCCGCCCGAAGCGATTGCTTGGTGACGCCGGCGATGTTCTGGCCGTCGATCAGGATCTCGCCGGACATCGGATCGTAGAAGCGCGGGATCAGGCTGATGATGGTCGACTTGCCGGCGCCCGAGGGGCCGACGAGGGCGGTGGTCTTGCCGCCCTCCGCACGGAAGCTGACGCCTTTGAGGATCTCGTCGCCGGTGCCATAGGCGAAGCGCACGTCGCGCAATTCGACGGTCGCCTCGCCGAGCCTCAGCTCGGTGGCGTCCTGACGGTCGCGCTGGTGCGGCACCGTATCGAGAATCTCGTAGATCATGCGGGCATTGACGGCCGCGCGTTCCAGCGAAACCTGCAGGCGCGCGAGACGGCGAGCCGGATCATAGGCCATGAGCAGGGCGGTGACGAAGGCGAAGAACGCTCCGGGCGGCACGTTGTGATAGATCGTGCGGAAGGCCGCATAGGCAAGCACGCTGGAGATCGCCAGTCCCGCGAAGGTCTCGGTCATCGGCGCCGTGCGCTCGCTCAGGCGCGCGATGCGATTTGCCCGGTTCTCGGCACGGTCGATGATCGACTCGACCTTGCGCCGCAATTCGTTCTCCATCGTGAAGGCCTTGACGATGGTGATGCCCTGGATGGTCTCCTGCATGGCGCCGAGAACCCGGCTGTTGACCTCGACGGCTTCGCGCGTCGCCAGGCGCAGGCGTCTGGAAATGTAGCGGAGCCCGAGGAGCAATGGCGGCGCGACGAAGAAGACGATCAGCGACAGGAGCCAGTCCTTGCTGAACATGACCACGACCAGGCCGATCAGCGTCAGGAGGTCGCGGGCGACGGACGTGACCGTCATGTTGAGCACGTCGCGGATGCCGCTGACGTTCTGGCTGACTTTGGCGGCGAGTTGGGCCGAGCGGTGCTCGTGGAAATAGCCGACGCTGAGCGCCATCAGATGCGCATAAAGCCGGCGCTGATAGCGCGCCACGATGTTGTTGCCGATCTTGGAAAGGGCGACCGCCTGCCCGTAGGTCGCAAGCCCCCTCAGGACGAAGGCGGCGAAGATCGCACCGCAGATCAGGAGCACGATGTCGGCGCGCCTGTTGGCGAAAGCCTCGTTGACGACCGCCTCCATGATCCAGGCGGTGAAGCCGGTCGTCGCCGCCACCACGACAAGGCATGCGATTGCGAAAGCATAGCCACGAATGTGGTCGCGGCCGTTCTCGGCGATGACGCGCCTCAGGATTCCCGTGATCGTTTCGGAATCGACTGCGCGCTTGTTTCTATCCTTGGCGTTCAATAAGCCCGTCTTCCCTGAGCCCGCTCGCGTACCGCACCCCGGCATCGCTTTCGGGGGCTCTATAGTGCTTTGCTGCCGTTTTGGCGAGTCTCTGCGCCGGCCGCAGCGTCACCTTCTCCAGCGGCGTCCCTCCATTGCAACACCGAAGTCCCTCGGCGTGCGGGCAAAGGCCGCGAGGCCGGAGAGCGCCGCCATGGGATGAATGACGGCGAAGGTCGGAATCGTCCGCATCAACGCCGAATGCGGCGCCTTGTCCTCGAAGGCGGCGCGAAATTCAGGCTTCGTCAGTGCCGGCAGTATCTTCTGCGAAATGCCGCCGGCAAGGAACACCCCGCCGCGCGCCATGAAGATCAGCGCCATGTCGCCGGCAACGCGCCCGAGATAGGTGGCAAAGAGCGACACGGTTTCGACCGCCGCCGCATGGGCGCCGGACAGGGCGCTCGTCGTCACTGCCGCCTGATCCGCGAGAACCGCTTCCTCGCCATTGGCCGCGCAGACCGCGCGATAGAGATTCATGATGCCGCGGCCGCACAGGATCTGCTCGCCGGCCATACGTCCCTCGATCGGTTCGAGGAAGGGCCAGATCCGGAAGTCGCGCTCCGTTCGGGGGCCAATATCGACATGACCGCCCTCGCCGGGCACGGGTATCCAGGTGTGCTGCGCATAGACCAGTCCAGCGACGCCCAGACCGGTTCCCGGGCCGAGCACGACGCGCGAATGGAAGGGCCGGACGGTGCCGCCGCCAATCTGAACGACATCCTGATCCGCCGGCGCGGCAATGGCGAGCGCCTGGGCCTCGAAGTCGTTGATGACCAGCACGTCCTCCAGCCCGAGGCTGGCCAGCATGTCCTTCGGGCGAATCACCCAGCCGGCATTCGTCAGCGGTATCTCGTCGCCCTTGATCGGCCCGGCTACGGCGAGGATCGCCGAGCGCGGCTGGACGGAGGTCTTGTCGAGGATGCTTTTCTGCATCGCCTCCTCGATCGTGGCGAAATCGCCCGTTCTGATCGGGGCAAGCTGCTTCGGTTCGCCGTAGGCGTCGATGAGCAATGCGAACCGGGCATTGGTGCCGCCGATGTCGCCGATCAGGATCGGGAAGGGAAAGCTGTGTTCACTCGCATTGGCCATGGCAGAGGTCCGTCCTGATCGCGGCGTGAATGTCGGGGTTTATGTATCAGTTGCGCCTGAAGTCGATCAACTGCTCGGCAGTCGCGCGGTTGAGCGCCATAGGGATGTCATAGACGATCGCGAGCCGCATCAGTGCCTTGACGTCGACGTCGTGCGGCATGGCCGTCAACGGATCGACGAAGAAGATCAGGCAGTCCACGTCTCCCGTGGCGATCAGCGCGCCGATCTGCTGGTCGCCGCCGAGGGGGCCGCTCTTCAGCCGGACGATGTCGAGCGCCGGACACACGTCGAGGACACGTCCGCCGGTCGTCCCCGTGGCGACGATCTTCCACTTGGAGAGGACCGCCTCGTTCGCCTTGGCAAAAGACGCGAGGTCATCCTTCTTCTGATCATGGGCGATCAGGGCGAGACATTTCCGATCTGCCATGCGAGAGCCCCCCGGCAAGGTTCATGGCGCACAGATGCAGCAGGCGCACTCATGCGAACCGATTTAAATCGATTGAACGCCTATACATGAGCATCGGCAAATTGCAATGGCGCTACTGCAGGCCCGGCCGGGGCAGGGGTACGGGAATGTTCGCGGGCAGCCCTTCGCCTGCCGCGCTGATTACGGCCTCTATGCTGGTCGCGGCAGCCGGAGTGGCGGCAGGAGCGCGATAGGCGGTGCCGTAGGTCGCCTCCTGTTCGGAAGCGGGTGCCGGACCGTTCAGCACGACGGCGCAGGCCTTCGGCAGATCGGCAAGAGTCGCGAATTTCGGCTTCTGCGGCTTCGCGGTGGGCTTTTGGGTCGGCTTTGCCCAGGGCTCGTCCGTGAACCACCAGGCGAGCGACTTGTCGCAGCCGTCACCCGCCGGAACCACGGCCTGGTCCTTGCAGCCCTTGGAGCCTTCAGGGCATTTGATCCGGATGTGGAAATGATAGTCGTGGCCGTAGATCGGCCGGACCTTGCCGAGCGCCGAGCGGTCGCCCTTCCAGGTTTCACATAGCTTTTTCTTGATGGCCGGGTTGACGAAGACCCGCTCGACCTGCGGATAGCTCGCCGCCATCATGATCAGCCGGGCGTGAGAGGGTGTCCAGATGGAGGGATCGACCGTCAGAAACTTGCTCTTGTCGAGCATGGACGTCGCGGAAATCGTCTCGCGCTCCTGGTAGCTCAGCGTCCGCTGCGGCATCGGTGTCAGCCAGATATCCGCATCCAGCCCGATCTGATGCGAAGCGTGACCCGAAAGCATCGGCCCGCCGCGCGGCTGCGAGATATCGCCGAGCAGAAGGCCGGGCCAGCCGATCTTCTCGACGGCATCGTGGGAGAAGCGCTCGATCAGAGCGATCATCGCGGGATGCCCCCAGCGGCGGTTTCGCGACAGGCGCATCGCCTGCCAAGTCGGGCCGTCGGTGGGGATGGCGACCCCGCCGGCAAGGCACCCCTTGGAGTAGAAGCCGAACGAAGCCGGCGCCGCCTGCATCGGCAGGTCCTTGGCGCCGAAGAGTTCCTTGGCCGGGGGAGCGTCGTTTGCAGCCGCCTCGGCGGAGACGAGGCTCACCCCCATGATCAGAGCCAGGACGGTCGAACCGCAGCGCCGAAGCGCAGCCCGCGCATCAAATCTCATTCCATTCCCCATGATCTTGCGTGCCGCATGTTTTCTTGCTCGTCCCGATCAAAGGACAAAAACATGCGCCAGCCTGAAGCGTTGCAGCGACCTTTGCGCGTCTGGCAGGACGCGCGGCGCTCTCGGTCCGCCGCCCTCTCCTATCCTGATTCGCCGCGGTTGCAGCAGCCTTGCGACTCACCGGGATGTGACCGAAGAATTTCGCCTGATTTTGGGCAGGTTCTGTCAATTGCCCTGATTTCGCCTATGTTCGTTAAAAAAGAACATTGAAACAAAAAGGGGTACCGGCCGGATGCCAAACTTCTGCAGGACCGTGAAGCCTGGCCTCGCGGCCTCGCTTCTGACAGCAGCGCTTCTCCTCGTTCCTCCTGCGTCCAACGCCGAGGAACAGCCCGTCTGGCGCCACGCCACGTCGTCGGTCGGAGAGCCCAAATACAAGGACGGCTTCCAGCGCTTCGATTACGTCAATCCGGACGCTCCAAAGGGCGGAGGGCTGCGGCTCTCGGTGAGCGGGACGTTCGACTCGTTCAACCCGATCCTCGCCAAGGGCGAGGTGGCGACCGGCCTTACTTCGCTGGTCTTCGAAACGCTCCTGAAATCCGCCGAGGACGAGATCACCACATCCTACGGCCTGCTCGCAGAGGCCATCTCATATCCCGCCGATATTTCCTCCGCCACTTTTCGCCTGCGGGCAGAGGCCAAGTGGGCAGACGGCAAACCGGTGACCCCGGAGGATGTCGTCTTCTCCTTCAACATGGTGAAAGAGCACAATCCGCTTTTTTCCAACTACTACCGCCACGTAATTTCGGCGGAAAAGACAGGCGACCGCGACGTCACCTTCCGTTTCGACGAGAAGAATAACCACGAACTGCCGAATATTCTGGGCCAGTTTCCGATCCTGCCGAAGCACTGGTGGGAAGGGCAGGACGCCAACGGCAGCAAGCGCGATATCAGCCGCACGACGCTGGAGCCCGTCATGGGCTCCGGCCCCTACAAGATCGCCTCGTTCCAAGCGGGCGGCTCGATCCGCTTTGAATTGCGGGACGACTATTGGGGCAAGGATCTCAACGTGAATGTCGGCCGATATAATTTCCGCACCATCAATTACGCCTTCTTCAGCGACAGGAGCGTGCAGTTCGAGGCCTTCCGTGCCGGCAATGTCGATTTCTATCAGGACAACAGCGCAAGCCATTGGGCCACGGCCTACGACTTTCCAGCGATGAAAGACGGCCGGGTGATCCGAGAGGAGATCGAAAACCCGTTGCGCGCTACCGGCATAATGCAGGCCTTCGTACCCAATATGCGCCGCGAAAAATTCAAGGACCAGCGGGTGCGCGAAGCGTTGAACTACGCCTTCGACTTCGAGGATCTGAATCGCAGCCTCGCACACAACGCGTTTCAGCGCGTCGACAGTTATTTCTGGGGCACGGAGCTTGCCTCCTCCGGCTTGCCCGAGGGGCGCGAGAAAGAAATCCTTGAAGAACTGAAAGACAAGGTTCCTGCCGCCGTTTTCACCACACCCTACAAGAACCCTGTCAACGGCGATCCGCAAAAGGTGCGCGACAATCTGCGCACGGCGCTCGCACTCTTCAAGGAGGCGGGTTACGAACTGAAGGGCAGCCGGTTGGTGAACGCGAAGACCGGCGAGCCGTTCAGCTTCGAAATCCTTCTGTCCAATCCTTCCTTCGAACGCACGGTCACACCGTTCGTGAACAGCGTAAGGAAGATCGGGATAGATGCTCGCATCCGCACCGTCGACGACTCGCAATACACCAACCGCGTCAGAAGTTACGACTATGACATGATCTACGGCATCTGGGCACAAACGCTCGTGCCCGGCAACGAACAGAGCGACTATTGGGGTTCGGCCTCAGTCAACCAGCCGGGATCAAGGAACTATGCCGGCATCGCTGATCCGGCGATTGACGAACTTATCCGGAGAATCGTGTTCGCGCCGAACCGCGAGGAACTGGTCGCGACGACACGGGCGCTCGACCGCGTCCTTCTCGCACATCACTACGTCGTGCCGCTTTTCTACTCGAAGGCCTTGCGCGTTGCCTACTGGAACCACCTGGCACGCCCGAAGGAGCTTCCCTATTACGGGATGGATTTCCCGGATTCGTGGTGGTCGAAAAACGCGGCTACAAAATGAAGCTCTTGCGCTCAGGAGCTGTCTCGATTCCAAATGCGGGAAACGAATCACGAAACACGAACGGCTCCGCAGAGGCCGCAGCCGCTGGGAGATGCAGGATTTGAGGCACATTAGAGCAATTCCAGTCGACGCTGCGCCGGTCTGCTTCGCCAGCAATTCGTCGATCCAGAGGTTCGCCTGATGGGTGCCTATATCCTGCGCCGGCTCCTGCTGATGATCCCGACGATCGTCGGCATCATGGCCATCTCCTTCGCCGTGGTGCAGTTTGCGCCGGGCGGGCCGGTGGAGCAGGTGATCTCCGACCTCACCAACGCGGCCGGCTCCGACAGGCTTTCCGGCAATGCCGGCGACCTCATGCCTATCGGCGGCGGCGACGGCGGGCAGTATCGCGGGGCGCAAGGGCTCGATCCCGATTTCATCGCCAAGCTCGAAAAGCAGTTCGGCTTCGACAAGCCGCCACTCGAGCGCTTCGTCACGATGATGTGGGATTATATCCGCTTCGACTTCGGCGAGAGCTTCTTCCGCAATACGCCGGTCATCGACCTCATCATCCAGAAGATGCCGGTTTCGATCTCGCTCGGGGTCTGGATCCTGATCTTCTCCTATGCGATCTCGATCCCGCTCGGCATCAAGAAGGCGGTCTCCGACGGTTCCACCTTCGACGTCTGGACCTCCGGCGTCATCATCGTCGGCTATGCGGTGCCGAGTTTCCTCTTCGGCATTCTCCTGATCGTGCTTTTTGCGGGCGGATCCTTCTTCGACTGGTTCCCCCTGCGGGGCCTCGTCTCCGACAATTTCGACCAGCTTCCCTGGTACGAGAAGATCCTCGATTATTTCTGGCACATGACGCTGCCGCTGATCACGCTTCTGCTCTCCGCCTTCGCGACCACGACGCTGCTCACCAAGAATTCCTTCATCGACGAGATCAAGAAGCAATATGTGACGACGGCGCGGGCCAAGGGCCTGACCGAGCGGCGCGTTCTCTACGGACATGTGTTCCGCAATGCGATGCTGATCATCATTGCGGGCTTTCCCGGCGCCTTCATCTCCGCCTTCTTCACCGGGTCGCTGCTCATCGAATACATATTCTCGCTCGATGGGCTGGGGCGGCTCGGCTATGACGCGGTCGTAAAACGCGATTATCCCATCGTCTTCGCGACCCTCTTCATCTACTCGCTGATGGGCCTTGTCGTCAGCCTCGTCTCGGACCTCATCTACACCTGGGTCGACCCGCGCATCGATTTCGAGCGGAGGGACGTCTGATGAGCACCGCTACCGCCTATGCCGGCGCGCCGGAAAAGGGCTGGCTCACGCCGATCGGGCGCCGCCGCTGGCAGAATTTCAAGGCCAACCGCCGCGGCTACTGGTCTCTGTGGCTCTTCCTTCTCCTCTTCGGACTCAGTCTGTTCGCGGAATTCATCGCCAACGACAAGCCGATCCTCGCCTCCTACAAGGGCGAGATCCTGGTCCCGGTGCTGATCGATTATCCGGAAGAGAAATTCGGCGGCTTCCTCGCCGAGACCGACTATCGGTCCGACTTCGTCCGCGACGAGATCGAGGCGAACGGCTGGATGGTCTGGCCGCCGATCCGCTATTCCTACCAGACGGTCAATTCCAGCATCCCCCATTCGGCGCCGACGCCCCCTTTCTGGCTGATGAGCGAAGAAGAGCGCTGCTCCGCCTATCCGCAAGGGGCCGACGACCCCGGATGCATAGCCGGCAACCTGAACTGGCTCGGCACCGACGACCAGGCCCGCGACGTGATGGCGCGGATGATCTACGGTTTTCGCATCTCGGTCCTATTCGGCCTCGCACTGACCATCGCCTCGGCGGTGATCGGGGTTTCGGCCGGCGCCGTGCAGGGCTATTTCGGCGGCTGGACCGATCTGCTCATGCAGCGCTTCATCGAGATCTGGTCGTCGATGCCGGTGCTCTACATCCTGCTCATCATCGCCGCCATCCTGCCGCCGGGCTTCTTCATCCTGCTCGGCATCATGCTGCTCTTTTCCTGGGTCGGCTTCGTCGGCGTCGTCAGGGCCGAATTCCTGCGCGCCCGCAATTTCGAATATGTCAACGCGGCGCGCGCGCTCGGCGTCGGCAACGGCACCATCATGTACCGTCACCTGCTGCCGAACGCGATGGTGGCGACGCTCACCTTCCTGCCCTTCATTCTTTCGGGCTCGATCACCACGCTCACCTCGCTCGACTTTCTCGGCTTCGGCATGCCTCCGGGTTCCCCGTCGCTCGGCGAGATGATCGCGCAGGGCAAGTCCAACCTGCAGGCGCCGTGGCTGGGGCTGACCGCCTTCTTCGCCATGTCGATCATGCTGTCGCTTTTGATCTTCGTCGGCGAGGCGACGCGCGACGCCTTCGACCCGAGAAAGACGTTCCGGTGAGCGCGACGATGACAGATACCCTCCTTTCCGTGCGCGACCTCTCCGTCGCCTTCCACCAGGGCGGCGAAACCTCGCTTGCTGTCGACCGCATCTCCTTCGACATCAGGCGCGGCGAGACCGTGGCGCTGGTCGGAGAGTCCGGCTCGGGCAAATCCGTCTCCGCCAACTCGATCCTGAAGCTCCTGCCCTACCCCGCCGCAAGCCATCCGAGCGGCGAAATCCTCTTCAACGGGAAGGATCTCCTGAAGGCGAGCGACGACGAGCTCAGGCATGTCCGCGGCAACGACGTCACCATGATCTTCCAGGAGCCGATGACATCGCTCAATCCGCTGCACACGATCGAGCAGCAGATCGGCGAAATCCTGGAAATCCATCAGCAACTCAAGGGCGCGGCCGCCCGCACGAGAACCCTGGAACTCCTCGAGCAGGTCGGCATTCGCGAAGCGGAGAAGCGGCTCGGCGCCTACCCGCATCAGCTTTCGGGCGGCCAGCGTCAGCGCGTGATGATAGCCATGGCTCTCGCCAACCGGCCGGAGCTCTTGATCGCCGACGAGCCGACGACGGCGCTCGACGTCACGGTGCAGGCGCAGATCCTCGAGCTTTTGAAGTCGCTCAAGGACGAGCACGGCATGTCCATGCTGTTCATCACTCACGACCTCGGCATCGTCCGCAAGATCGCCGATCGGGTCTGCGTCATGACCAAGGGCAAGATCGTCGAGACCGGACCGACCGCCGAGATCTTCGCCAATCCGCAGCACGCCTATACCCGCCACCTGCTGGCCTCCGAGCCGCGGGGCGAACCGCCGCCTTCGGACGCCTCCAGGCCGATCGTGATCGAAGCCAAGGACATGAAAGTCTGGTTTCCCATCAAGGCCGGCTTCCTGCGCCGGGTGGTGGACCACGTCAAGGCGGTGGACGGCATCGACCTGACGCTCCGCGCCGGCCAGACGCTGGGCGTGGTCGGCGAGTCCGGCTCCGGCAAGACGACGCTCGGCCTTGCGCTGACGCGACTGATCTCGTCCAAGGGCCGCATCGCCTTCGTCGGGGAAGACATCGACGCCTACAGTTTCCGCGAGATGCGGCCGCTCAGAAACCGGATGCAGGTGGTGTTTCAGGACCCTTACGGATCGCTGAGCCCGCGCATGTCGATCGCCGATATTATCGGCGAGGGTTTGAAGATCCACGAGAAGGCGCTGACGGACGGCGAGCGCGATCAGCGCGTCGCCGCAGCACTGGAAGAGGTCGGCCTCGATCCCGCGACGCGCTGGCGCTATCCGCACGAATTTTCCGGCGGCCAGCGCCAGCGCATCGCGATCGCCCGGGCGATGGTGCTGAAACCTCAGTTCGTCATGCTCGACGAGCCGACCTCCGCCCTCGACATGAGCGTGCAGGCCCAGGTGGTCGATCTCCTGCGCGATCTCCAGCGCAAGCACAATCTCGCCTATCTCTTCATCAGCCATGACCTCAGGGTCGTGCGCGCGCTCGCTAACGAGGTGATCGTCATGCGGCTCGGCAAGGTCGTGGAACAGGGACCCGCCGAGCGCATCTTCGAGGCACCGGCGGAAGACTATACCAAGGCGCTGATGGCCGCCGCCTTCAACCTCGAAGCGGTCAATCTCGCCGCCATTCATCAGTAGAGTTGCGTCCATGTCCGCCAAAAGCCCCGTAATCGTCGACCTGAAATTCATCCCCGAGGAGGTCGAAGCCGCCCTTGCGGGCGCCTTTCCCGGCCGTGAGGTGATCGATCTCGCCGACCCGGCGCATCAGGGGCGTGATCTCTCCGGCATCGACTATGCGGTGGTCTGGAAATCCGCGCCCGACCTCTTCTCCCGCGCCCCCGACCTCAAGGTGGTCTTTTCCGGCGGCGCCGGCGTCGACCACGTGCTGACGCTGCCGGGCCTGCCCGACGTGCCGCTGGTGCGCTTCGTCGACCGGTCGCTGACGACGCGGATGAGCGAGTGGGTGGTGATGCAGTGCCTCCTGCATCTTCGCCAGCACCGCGCCTACGAGGCGCTGGCGAAGAAGCACGAATGGCGTGACCTCAGCCAGCCGGAAGCAGCCGACGTGACGGTCGGTATCATCGGCATGGGCGTGCTTGGCAAGGACTCCGCCCGCAAGCTCGCCGTGATGGGCTTCAAGGTGATCGGCTGGTCGCGAAGCAAACGGGTGGTCGAGGGTGTAGAGACCTACGACGCCGCCGGACTGGACGCATTTCTCAGCAGGACGGATTTTCTCGTCGGCCTGCTGCCGCTGACGCCGGATACCAAGGGTATCTTCAACGCCGCCCTCTTCGCCAAGCTCAGCCGGAAGGGGCCGTTCGGAGCGCCCGTTTTCATCAATGCCGGCCGTGGCGGCAGTCAGGTCGAGGCCGACATTCTGGACTGCCTCGATTCCGGTGTTCTCGGAGGCGCATCGCTCGACGTCTTCGAACAGGAGCCGCTCTCCCCGGAAAGCCGCTTCTGGGACATGCCGGATGTCTATGTGACGCCGCATGTCGCCGCTTCGTCCGACGTCAGGGCGCTCTTTGTGCATGTGGAGCACCAGATCGCGCGCTTCGAGCGCGGGCTGCCTCTGGAGCATGTGGTGGATAAGCTAGCCGGCTATTGATTGCGCGGCGCGCAGCGACCGCCGCTCAGCCTAACCCTCTCCCCGCGCGCGGGGACGACCGCCCCTCACCCTAACCCTCTCCCCGCATGCGGGGAGAGGGGACGTGCGCCACGGCGCGCCTGGGTGTGGAGATGGTGCGAAGGCGAACCCGCGATTCCTTCTCCCCGCATGCGGGGAGAAGGTGCCGGCAGGCGGATGAGGGGCGGCCGCGGCTCAAGAAAGCCGCAAAATCCGGGGATCAGGGCCGCCGGTATCCCGTCGGCTGCGCATAGAGCCACGCGATACGCCGGATGGCGTCTTCGAGACCTTCGCGCGCCACCGTCATCGTGTGTCCGTTGGCATGCACCAGGGTCTTCTCGTCTTCCATGATCGCCACATGGCCCTTCCAGAAGACGAGGTCGCCGCGCGTGAGATCTTCGCGCTCGATGAGGCGGCCGAGTCCGCTGGCCTGCATGTCGGAATCGCGCGGCGCATTGCGCCCCGCCATCTGCATCGCGAGTTGCACGAGGCCGGAACAGTCTATGCCGAAGCCGGAGCGGCCGCCCCAGAGATAGGGCGTTTCGAGAAAGCGGGTCGCGATTGCGACATAATCATCCGTAAGCGCGCCGGTTGCGGGGATGCAGTGATCGGCGACGATTGCCAGCCCGCCATCCAGCAGAAAATAGCGCGTGCCGCGCGTCTCGGCCTCACCGGAGACGGCGATCCGGCTTCCCATGGAAAGGGCAAAGGCTTGGGGAAAGCGCAGATCCGCGCCGCGATAGACGAAGGTCCTCGGCACCGCCACGAGGTGCGTCGCCGGCGCTTGCGGGGGCTGCACGACATCCTCCGGTACGTAGCCGACATAGCCGTCGAGATCGGACTTCACCCACGCCCATCCGCCGGCCACGTCGAGCACGCGCACCGTCTCGCCGTAGAGAAGCTCCGTATCGGTCCCGCAGCCGGCCTCCGGCCTCGCCCGCAGCGGCGTCACCGGCACGGATACGGCCGCCGGCGTTCCATCCACGAAGCGCTTTGCCTCGACCATGCCGCGCAGGCGTTCCTCCGCGAGATCCTCGCGATAGGCATTCAGGCGGCGGTCGAGGACCTCGGACATGGATAAGCTCACATTTTCCGGCCCTGATCGATGATCAGATCGCCGAACTTTTCAAGATAAAGCGCGCCCTCGACGGTGCGCTTGATGATGACGTTGCGCCTGTCGCGCTCGTCGCGGATCCGGTCGACGAGGCCGAGCGCACCCATGGTGTCGAGCGCGCGCGTGATCACCGGCTTCGTCACCCCGAGCGCCGCGGCGAGGCCGCGCACCGTATGGGGCGGCGGCACCAGGTAAATCTGTAACAGGATCGCCATCTGGCGCAAGGTCAGATCGCGGCTGTCGACGCGCACCTGTTCGAGCGACACGGCATGCCAGAGCCCCAGCGCCTGAGAAGGGGTAAGTTCGACCGGCAAAGGAAACTCCTGCGTGGATCACGTGTCCGGGAGCATAGCCGGCGATCGTTACGCAAGCGTTTCTTTTGCGGCTCGATTGCGCGAACGGCTACCCCGCTATCCTGCCGATGTGATGGTAAAGCGCCCGGATCGCCTGAGCTTCACCGCCGATGGGCGAATGCGGGCGCTCGGACTGGGCCCAGCCGAAGATGTCGAAATGGACCCAGCTTTTCGCGTTCGTCACGAAACGCTTGAGGAACAGCGCCGCCGTGATCGAACCGGCCATGCCGCCCGAGGGGGCGTTGGTGAGATCGGCGATGCGGGCGGAAACATCCTTGTCATAGCCCCTGTAGAGCGGCATCCGCCAGACCGGATCGTCCACGGCCAGGCTCGCTTCGGCAAGATCATGGGCGAGGTCATCGTCGTCGGTGAAGAAAGGCGGCAGGTCCGGCCCCAGCGCCACGCGGGCGGCGCCCGTCAGGGTCGCCACGTCGATGACGAGGTCCGTCTTCTCCTCGTCCGCATAGGCGAGAGCATCGGCGAGGATCAGCCGTCCCTCCGCGTCGGTGTTGTCGATCTGCACGGTCAGGCCCTTGCGGCTCTTGTAGATGTCGCCGGGACGGAAAGCATTCGCCGAGATCGAATTCTCGACCACGGGAATGATCACGCGCAGATCCACCTTGAGCTTTGCATCCATGATCATCAGCGCAAGGCCCATGACGTTCGCAGCGCCGCCCATGTCCTTCTTCATGAGCAGCATCGAGGACGCCGGTTTGATGTCCAGCCCGCCGGTGTCGAAGCAGACGCCCTTGCCGACGAGCGTCACCTGCCGGTGGCCCTTCCTGCCCCAGCGCATTTCAAGCAGCCGCGGCGCTTCGGCGCTGGCGCGGCCGACGGTGTGGACGAGCGGGAAGTTCTCGGTCAGCAGGGCTTCGCCGGAAATCACCGATACGTCGGCCTTGTAATGGGCGGCCAGCGCCCGGAATGCGGCTTCCAGCGCTTGCGGTCCCATATCGTTGGTCGGCGTGTTGATCAAGTCGCGCGCCAGGAACACGCCGGCGAGCTGCCGCTTGATATCGGTCGCATCCGAATCGGCCGGAATGAGCAGCGTCGGCGCGTCCGTCTTCGAGGGTTTGTAGCGCTCGAAGCGGTAGGACCCGAGGCCGTAGCCGAGAGCCAGCCGATTGGCGGTGAGCGGCGCTGTTTCGATGTGCCATTTGCCGGCCGGGAGCGCCCGGGCGAGCTTGCCGGTCAGGAAGGGCGTGTCGGACGGGTTGGCGCCGAGCCCGAACAGCGCGCCTCCGAGATGACCATCGGCCGAGGGGATGAGCAGCACCGCGCCGGATTCCGCCTTGAAGCCGGCTTTCTTCGCCCAATCGAGCGCGATCGGATCGATGCTCCCCGTCTCGATATGCGCGGGCGTCACCGCAAAGATCGGCAGCGTCTTGCCGTTGCTGGTGTTGAACGGCGATGGCCGCTCGATGAACTGATAGGGAGCCATTGGAATCCTCGACTGGCGGATGCGAACAGGTGCGATTAACGCTCCGTTAGGGTTAACAGATTATTGCTGGAGTGAAAGTTGCGCCGCTTTTGTCTGGAGTTCCGGTGCAGGACTGGATGGCTGGGGCTTCGATGACGATGCAAGACACTTTCTCCTTATCCCTGTGCCGCCTCGCAACGGGGGTTGCCGTTGCGATGGTGGCGCTGTCGCTCTCCGCCTGTGCCGGACAACAGGGCAGGAAGGAGCTGACGACCGGATCTATCCCGAAGCTCACGAGGCCGGTGCAGTCGATGAACGCGACCGAACTCGCTGCCGCCGCCGAACGCATCGGCAAGGCCTATGAGCGCAATCCGAAGGATCGGGAGGCCGGGCTCAACTACGCCAATCTCCTGCGCATGACGGGCCGCAACGAACAGGCGCTTGCCGTCATGCAACAGGTGGCGATCTACCATCCGGCGGATCGCGAGGTGCTCGGAGCCTACGGCAAGGCCCAGGCCGCGGCGGGTCAGCTGGAACAGGCGCTCGCAACGATCAGCCGTGCCCAGACGCCGGACCGGCCCGACTGGAAGCTGAAATCCGCGGAAGGCGCCATCCTCGACCAGCTCGGCCGCTCCGCCGAGGCACGGCTGCGCTATCGCGAGGCTCTGGACCTCAAGCCCAACGAGCCTTCGGTCCTCTCCAATCTGGGCATGTCCTATTTGCTCTCGAAGGATCTGCGGACGGCCGAGACCTACCTCAAATCCGCGGCGAGCCAACCGGATGCCGGCAGCAGCGTGCGCCAGAACCTCGCGCTTGCCGTCGGCCTGCAGGGCCGCTTCCAGGAAGCGGAGGTCATCGCCCGCCAGGAACTGACAGCCGAGCAGGCGGAGGCCAATGTCGCCTATCTTCGCTCCATGCTGTCTCAGCAGGGCGCGTGGAAGCAGCTGGCAAAGGCGGATGCGGCGAAGGCGGATTGAAGCTTGACCGGCCGGCACCGCCACCTGCAAGGGTGGCGGCACGCGCCCCTCATCCCGCTGCCGCGACCTTCTCCCCGCAGGCGGGGAGAAGGGATATGCCGCCCTCTCCACTCCCCTCTCTCCACGGGGGAGAGGGGCTAGGGTGAGGCAGTACAGCCGGTAAAGGCGGCAGTCCCTTTCAAGGGCGGTTAAACCACCTTTGCCTTTCCATCCTAAAACTTGTCCGCCACCTGTATCCCGGCGGGGCCGAGGATGACGGCGACGAGGACCGGCAGGAAGAACAGGATCATCGGCACCGTCAGCTTCGGCGGCAGTGCGGCCGCCTTTTTCTCGGCGGCGGTCATGCGCTGGTCGCGGCTCTCCTGCGCCAGAACGCGCAGCGCCTGAGCGACGGGCGTGCCGTAGCGGTCGGCCTGGATCAGCGCCTGCGTCACCGATTTCACCTCATCGAGACCCGTGCGCATGCCGAGATTTTCGAGCGCGATGCGCCTTTCGGGCAGGAAGGAGAGTTCCGCGGTCGTCAGCACCAGTTCCTCCGCCAGCGGCTGCGACTGCACGGCTATCTCGTCGGCGACGCGGCGCATGGCGAGTTCCATCGAGACGCCGGACTCGACGCAGATGAGCAGGAGATCGAGCGCATCCGGCCAGGCGCGGCGAATCGACTGCTGGCGCTTGGAGATCGCATTGGCGATGAAGATGTTCGGCGCGTAGAAGCCGACATAGGCGAATCCGATGGCGAAGGACACCCTGACCATGATCGGCTTGTCGGCGAAATTTCCGAGCACGAAAATATAGAGAACCGCAACGGTCAGAAACAGGAACGGCAGGCAGAAGCGGGCGAAGAGGAAGGTGTTGAGCGCGTTCTGCGAGCGATAGCCGGCCGTCTTCAGGCGGTTGACGGTGTTGTCGTCCACCAGAGCCTTTCTGAGGTTCAGCCGCTCGACGATCTCCCGGACCGAGGTGTTGTGCTGTGCCCTGAGGCTTGCCCTGCCGGTGGTCGCCTCGGCATTGAGCCGGGCGCGCTCGCGGGCGCGAATCTGCTCCCGTTCGGTGGCGACCGACTTCATCCGCTTCGTGAGGTCTCCCCGCTCGAGCAAGGGCGCCACGAGCGAATAGAACGTGGCGAGCACGGCCATCGAGACGAGCGCCGCGACGATGATGTTCAGATCGGTAAGCGTCTCTATCCAGCCGGCCACGGGATCCTCAGATGTCGAAGTTGATCATGTTGCGCATTACCCAGATGCCGATGCTCATCCAAACGGCGGAAGCGCCCATGATGATGTGGCCGCGCGGGTCGGTGAAGAGAATCATCATGTAGTCCGGCGAAGTCAGATAGACGAGGGTTGCGACGATGAAGGGCAGCGCGCCGATGATGCAGGCGGACGCCTTGGCCTCCATCGACAGCGCGCTGACCTTCGCCTTCATCTTCCTGCGTTCGCGCAGGACCTTGGAGAGATTACCGAGCGCCTCGGACAGATTGCCGCCCGCCTGCGCCTGAATGGCGATGACGATCGCGAAGAAGTTGACTTCCGGCAGCGGGATGCTGTGAATCATGCGGGCGCAGGCTTCGGGAACGTTGAGACCCACCTGCTGGGATTCGACGACACGGCGGAATTCGGTCCTGACCGGCTCCTGCCCGTCGCTCGCGATCAGCCGCAAGGCGTCGTTCAGCGGCAGCCCCGACTTGATCGACCGGACCATGACATCGAGCGAGTTCGGAAACTCGTCGAGAAACTTTCTGCAACGGCGTTTGACCATGGAGCCGACGATCCACCGCGGCAGGCCGGCCGCGCCTATCAGGCCGACGCCTGCGGCAATGATCAGTCCGGCCCCTGCCAGGAGGACGACAAGGAAGGCGAGCAACCCGAAAAGCGCACTGAACAGATAGAACTGCGCGATCGATATCGAAAGGCCGGCCTGCAGCAAACGCTTCTTCATCGAAGGCGCCGCATTGGCGGATTTTTCCTGCTGCTTCTTCTCGAGGTCCTTCAGCGAATCCTGAACGGATTTGCGACGCTTCGACATCTCGTTGACGCGGTCGCGCGCCGCCTTGATCTTGGTGCGGTCCGTCTCCGAGGCGCTGACCCGGCGCAGGCGGCCCTCCGCCTTTTTCTCGGTCTCGATACGGGGATAGAGCACACCATAGGCGAGTCCTGCCGCCGCCAGGGCGACGAGGCCGGCCAGTCCCAGGACGGTGATGTCTATGCCGAACATCGCTCGGTCTGTCCTTTACTCGGAGCGGCGGGACCGCAGCCGTTTCGCCTATTGCTTTTCCATCGCGTCGAGGGTCGCAGCGAGCCGCTTGTCCTCGTTGAAGTAACGGGCCCGGTCCCAGAAATGCGGCCGGCCGATGCCGGTGGAGACGTGGCGGCCGACGATGCGGCCATTGGCGTCCTCCCCGTCGATCTCGTAGCGCATCAGGTCCTGGGTGATGATCACGTCGCCTTCCATGCCGGTGACTTCGGTGATGTGGGTGATCCGGCGCGATCCGTCCCGCAGGCGCGAGGCCTGGATGATCACGTCCACCGAGCCGGAGATGATCTCGCGAACGGTCCTGGCCGGCAGGGTATAGCCGCCCATGGCGATCATCGATTCCATGCGGCTCAGGCATTCGCGCGGGGTATTTGCGTGGATCGTTCCCATCGAACCGTCATGGCCGGTGTTCATCGCCTGCAGCAGGTCGAAGACTTCCGGGCCGCGCACTTCACCGACGATGATGCGCTCCGGGCGCATGCGCAGGCAGTTCTTCACGAGGTCGCGCATGGTGATCTCGCCCTCGCCCTCGATGTTCGGCGGGCGCGTCTCGAGCCGGACGACATGCGGCTGCTGCAGTTGCAATTCGGCCGAATCCTCGCAGGTAATGATCCGCTCGGTGCTGTCGATATAGCGCGTCAGGCAGTTGAGCAGCGTCGTCTTTCCGGAGCCGGTGCCGCCGGAAATGACGATGTTGCAGCGGACGCGGCCGATGATCTGCAGCAGGACGGCGGCCTCGGGCGTGATCGATCCGAAGCGCACCAGCTGCTCCAGCGTCAGCTTGTCCTTCTTGAACTTGCGGATGGTGAGAGCCGTACCGTCGATCGCGAGCGGCGGCGCGATGACGTTGACGCGTGACCCGTCCGGCAGACGCGCATCGCAGATCGGGCTCGATTCGTCGACGCGGCGGCCTACCTGGCTGACGATGCGCTGGCAGATCGACAGCAATTGCCCGTTGTCGCGGAACCGGATCTCCGATTCCTCGACCTTGCCGCCCACTTCGATGAAGGTTTGCCCGGCGCCGTTGACCATGATGTCGGCGATGTCGTCGCGCGCGAGCAATGGTTCCAGCGGTCCGTAGCCGAGCACGTCGTTGCAGATGTCGTCGAGCAGTTCCTCCTGCTCCGAGATTGACATCGCGAAGTTCTTGATGGTGATGATATCGTTGACGATGTCGCGGATTTCCTCGCGGGCGCTCTCGATATCGAGCTTGGAGAGCTGCGACAGATCGATCGTATCGATCAGCGCGGAGAAGACCTGCGATTTCGTGTCGTAATAATCTTCCGCCCTCGGCGCTCGGCGCCGCTGAGGCGGCGCCGCCGCTTGCGGGCGGGATGGCGCAGCGATCGTTTCGCCGAGAACGGGCGCGGCGGCACGCTCCACCGGTACCAGCTGGACGGCGGGCATCGGGGGCGCAGGCGAGAAGCCGCGCGCACCACCCTTGCCAGAACCTTCATTTCCGCGTTTGCCAAACATCACTTCATTCCAGTTGCTTCATCGATCCCCGCCCCCTTTGGGTGCGGGATCGGAAATATTCCGCTACCGCCTGCCGAGCTTCGCCAGAACCTTGCCGAGGCCGCCCCGTCTGGCCTTCTTGACGGTGGTGCGCCCGGTCAAGAGGTGGGACAGCTGGGAGAAGGTCTCGGCGGCCGGCGACTTCCGGTCGATCTCCGCGATCATGCGTCCGCTGTTGGAGGCATTGCCGAAGAGGACCGCATCGAACGGAATGATCGCTGCGGCTTCGATCTCCAGCGACGCGCAGAACTCATCGGGAGCGATCTCCGGACGCTTGGGCACGCCCACCTGGTTGAGCACGAGATGCGGTGCCTTGTCGTTCGGCCTCAACTTCTTCAAGGCATCGAGCAGGTTCTTCGCGTTTCTGAGGCTTGCCAGGTCCGGGGCGGCGGTGATGACCACCTCGTCGGCCGCGGAAAGCACAGAGCGGGTCCAGTCGGTCCAGCCATGCGGCAGGTCCAGAACGGATACGGGCGCGCTGCGCTGGAGAACTTCCAGGATCGGCTGAAACGCACCCGTCTCGAAGTCATAGGCGCGGTCGAGCATGGAGGGGGCGGCGAGCAGCGACAGATGATCGGAGCATCTGGTCAGGAGCCGGTCGAGAAAGACCTCGTCCAGCCGATCCGGTGCGAATACGGCCTCGGCGATCCCCTGCGGGGGGTCCTGATCGAAGTCGATATTGGCGGTTCCGTAGGGCAGATCGAGATCGGCAAGGATCGTCTCGGTCGAGAAAAGATTGGAAATGCCCCAGGCGCAATTATGGGCGATGACCGACGAGCCACAGCCGCCCTTCGCGCCGATGAAGGCAAGGCTGCGTCCGAGCGGCTCCGCCTCCGGATCCACGAAGATCGCCGAGACGGCGCTCAGCATATCCGCCATCCCGACCGGCGCGACCATATATTCGGAAATGCCGTTGCGGATCAGCTCGCGATAGAGAGCGATGTCGTTATGGCGGCCGATGACGATGACCTTGGTGCTCGGATCGCAGACCTCCGCGAGCGGCGCCAGCTCCGAAAGCAGCGAGCCGGTCTCGGCCGCGGTTTCGAGAATGATCAGATTGGGCGTCGAGACGCTGGTAAAAGTGGTCGCGGCGGCGGCGATGCCGCCACCGGTGATGCGAAGGCTGACCTTCGCCATACGGCGGTCCTGGCCGCAACGCTCCATGAGCCGCTGCACCGCTTCGCTTTCGCAGAAGGCATGGATCGAGATGCGCGGCAGGGGCCGGAGCTGCTCGAGGTCCCCGGGGCGCGACCCGTCCGCGGGCCAATCGCCGGCAGCGCCGCTTTCGATCGTGTATTCAATCGCGTTCATCGCTTTTCCTTGAAGGCCCGTTTCAGTTGAAGACGATCGTGGTTCCGCCGTCGCCCTTTTCCGTGCCGCGCCAGCTGTCGATCACCTGGCCCCGCTGCTCGGCGTCGATCGGCGACATCTGGCGCGGGCCGACGAGATCCGTCGGATTGGCGATCTGAGCGGCGAGATTGGACTGGGTGGCACAGCCGAAATTGTAGTAGTTGCGGTTTTCCAGCGTATTCAGCGCCAGATCTTCCGGCCACGCACCGCAGGGTGCGGTCTGCGCAGTTATCGCGACATAGCTCAGGCGGATCGGTGCGGCGTCGCCCGTCACGGAGGCGTCATAGGTGGTTTCGATCATCTTCTTCGGTGACACGCCGCCCGCCGCCAGCACGCGACGAATATCCTTGCGGACGATCTGCGCGGCATGGCCGTTCACCGATCCGCGCGGCAGCATGATCTGGATCACGCCGCTCGACGCATTTCGATATTCGGCGGCAAAGCCGCGGATGACGTCGCGGGTCCCCTGAGTGAGCCGCGTGTCGCCCGAGGCGACGGGAATGTCGATCGTCCGCTCGCCCTCCGTCAGCACGATCGGGTAGCGGGTGCGGTAATCGTCCGGAAGAGCACCGGTCGCGAGCCTGTCCTTGTTGGCGCAGCCAGCCAGCAGCAGGCCGACGAGCGCGCCCAGGGCCAGGCGATACGGAAAGCGGTTGAGGGCCATCGGAGGCTGCCTTTCGGGACTGTTTCGAGCTGCGCTTGGCTTCTTCATGGCCGGCCTATTTGTAGATGAAGCCGACATTGCCGTGATAGCGGCCGGCCGGCGGCTGAGCCTCGGGGCGTCCATAGATCCGGTTGACGCGGCCGAGGAAAAAGCTTTCGAGATCGTTCGCCGGATTGAAGTTGTCGTCCGGGCGCGAGATCGCGCTGCGGGCAACCGGCCTTACGAGATAGGGCGTGGCGATGATGACCAGTTCCGTCTCGCTGCGCTGGAAGTCCTTGCTGCGGAAGAGCGTGCCGAGGATCGGGATCTTCGAGGCGGCGGGCAGGCCCGACATCGCCTGGCGGATATTGTCCTGGACGAGGCCGGCGATCACGATCGAGCCGCCGGACGGCAGTTCGACGCTGGTCGAGGCCTCGCGGCGGCGGATGCCGAGGAAGGTCTGCCCGGGAATAGCCGTCATGCTGTTGCCGGTAACCACCGAACCCTCATAAGTCGGCTCCGAGACATCGGTCTCGATCTGCAGGCTGATGCGGCCGGGGCCGAGAACGACCGGCTTGAAGTTCAGCCGGATGCCGTATTCCACATCGTTGACCTCACGCTCGACCGTGGTTTGGCCGGTCTCGTCATCCGTCGAGACCTCCTGAATACCTGCGATCCGGAACTCGCCGCCGACGTAGAACTTCGCCTCCTGTCCAGAAATCGCCGTAAGGCTCGGCTCGGCGAGGGTGCGCATCACGCCGGCCTGTTCCATCGCGTTGATATAGCTCGAAATGGTTGTAGGGCCGATCGAGCCCTTGATGAGGGCGTTCGTGCCGACGGCAATCGCACTTCCGAGGTTGGCAGGGTTACGAAAGCTGATGCCGCTTTCGCCGTCGGAGACGCGGCCGTTGAAGCCAAGCTGCTTCAGCACCTGGCGGCTGACCTCGGCCACGGTGACCTTCAGCGTCACCTGGTCGTCGCCCTCGATCGTCAGCAGATTGACGATCTGCGAGTTCTGCCGGTCCTCGGCGAAGATATCGGCATCGCCGTTATTGCCCTGTGCGGTGATGTTGCGCGTGGTCGCCTCGCCACCTTTGAGGAACGCGCGTGCAAGGCGGGAAGCTTTGTCGGAATCAAGTGGCGTGCGCACCGTGCCCGTGAGCATCACGTTGTCCGAAAGGATTTCAACTTTGATGTCCGCATCGGGAATGAAGCGGCGGAGGTTCGCCTCAAGGGCGGCGACGTCGCGCTCGACCGTTACATCGAGACTTACGATCTCCTCGCCGCCCGGGCCGAAGACGAAGATGTTCGTCTGGCCGACGGACTTGCCGAAAAGATAGATGCGGCGCGAGGTGCGGGTGATCGCGTCGGCGAGCGACGGGTCGGCGACAAGGATGTCGTGGGCGTCGCTCGGCAGGTCCACGACGACCGCCTTGTTGAGACCGAGATTGATGGTCTTGCGGGCGCCGGGGCCGCTATCGACGATCCTCACCACCGAGGAGGAGGCGGCCTCGGCGGCCGGGAGGGTCGGCAGCGCCATGCCCGAAAAAGTCAGGCAGAAGGAAAGGCCGGCTGCGACAGACGCCCGAAACTTTTTTGCGATCGGTTTCACTTTGCGCCCCGCCTCACTTCTGGTTCTGGAGGGCCACACCGTCGCCCTTGACGATGGAGCCCGACTTGATGACCTGAATACTCGGCCGGCCGTCGCCGTTGAGAAGGTAGTCGGCAGCCGTGGTATCCGGCTCCTGCGCGTCGGCGACGCTGCGCAGAGCCAGCGAGATGCGGTCCGCCATCTGCTGCGCGACGGTCATGACCTTCGATTGATCCGGCGTCAGTTCCAGCGTCGCGGTCGTACCGACGACCGCTTTCGAGCCGTCTTCCTTCTCCTCGATCTGCTGGTCGATCGCCAGCACGCGGACATTGCTCAGCACCGTTTCGGTCAGATAGAGATCGCCGTCGGACTTGCGCACCATGATCACGTCGACACGATCGTTCGGCAGGATGAAGCCGCCCGCCCCGGTCGCAACCGTGATTTCCGTGGCGACGGCGCGCTTTCCGGCGGGCAGCAGCGACGACATGATCCGGTTCGATGCGTCGGCGATCTTTTCCTGGCGGACCGGCTCGCCGGTGAAGATCGGCAGGCGGACGACGGCGCCGGCAAGATCTTCGACGGCGGCGGGACGGTTTTCCTCCGTTATCATTCCCTCGGCGACACCATCCTTCGGCCAGGCCTTCCAATGGATGGAATCGGCGCCGAGACGGGAGCCGACCGGCAGGCTCTTGCCGGCGACCAGCACGTTGATGGTCGGTGCCTGCTCGATGACGGGTTCCGCCGTCTGCGCGGCGGGCGCGCGGGTGAGCTTCATCGCCAACAGCCCGGCCAAGGCAGCCGAGCCGACGGCCACCGCCAGAATGATAATGCGCACCGGTCTCATGATCGCCCCAAACCCCAGGAATTGCCCGGGATCAGGTTGATCAGGAATTGGTGTAATTATGGTTAATGGAATGCTTATGCAGATGGTTAACCGAAGGCTACGCTCCAGCCTTGAGGCGGAGGCGTGTCAGGGAAGCTGCGCAAAGGCGGCCTGCATCAGGGGTGACGAGGGGTAGGCAGCAAATCCGCCGAAAGCGATGGCGATGCCGTAAGGAATTTTCTTCGCAGTCAGCAGCAGGCGCGGAACCGGGATGCGGGCGGCAAGGATCAGGTTCTCTTGACTGCGCAGGAGCAAAACCACCAGCGTCAGAAGTCCGCCGAAGACTGAGACATACAAAAGGAAGGCAGCGAGCGAGGCATTGAAGCCGAACCATATGGCGGTGGCAGACAGGAGTTTAGCGTCTCCGCCGCCCATCACGTTTGCTGCAAAAAGGCAAAAACAGACGGCAAAAACCGCGATCGCTGCGGCAATGTGGAGCCCAATCACAACGGCGTTGAGTCCCGCCAGAGGTGAGATAATGATGAAAGAAACCAGCAAAATTGCCGAGATGCGATTCGGAATCTTCATTTCGAGTAAATCCGAGAACGCTGCAAGAGCGAGACACATCGGAAGCACTACAAAAACGGCAGCCACGATCACGGCTGATCTCCCCTCGTTGACTTATATTCTTCGTGCGGCTGCGCCCCAATACACTACTTAGTTGCGAATGGGCTGCCTCTTCGAGGCAGCCCATTGTTGATTACCTGCGAGGGCGTAGTATCACGGCGCCGGTTTGTTCACTGCGGTCGTCAGCTTGGTGCCGAGGTTGCCAAACGTCGTATTCAAGGCATCACCGAGTGCGTCAGCACCGGCGATCAGCGCCACCGAAATCAGAGCTGCGATCAGGCCGTATTCGATTGCGGTTGCGCCGGACTCGTCCTTCATCAGGCGTGCAAAAATGGTCTTCATGACTATTCTCCTCAAACTTCACTTGTTGTTCAGCACGTCCGTCAAACTGTTGCCGTTGATCGGATACCCTGAATTTAGCGGGGGCCAATTGCTTTCCGCTTAAGGAAACCGGTTACCGTGAGGTTAAAGGAAACTCGCTTTTTCCTGGGTAAATGTGCGGAAAATGGATGCTTTAAATTGCGCCGCATCGGCGTAACCATTCATTCACCAAAAGGCGCCAAGATGCGGCAGATAGACCGTCAGGACGCGCCATGAACACGCCCTCAGCGACCCCACGGGCCGCACTGCTTGCAACGACTGCACTTCTGGCGTTCGCCGCACCGGGCGGCGCCCGCGCGGCTGAAGAAATGATGCGCGTCTATATGGACCACGCCCGCGTGCTGAAGCTCGACCGGCCCGTCAGCAAGGTGATCATCGGCAATGCGGAGGTTGCCGACGCGACCGTGGCGGATGCGAAGACCATCGTGCTGACCGGGCGCAATTTCGGCACCACCAATCTCGTCATTCTCGACCAGGACGGCAACGCCATGGTCGACGAGCGCATCCTGGTATCGATCGACGAGGGCAACACGGTGCGCGTCTATAAACAGACCGTCCGCACCGTTCTCTCCTGCACGCCCAATTGCGAGCGTGCGGAACGGCAGGCTTCCGCTTCGAGCGGCAATTGAGACCGGGAAATTCGCCCTGCCCCTCACCCTCTCCCCGCAAGCGGGCGAGGGGACTTGAGCCGCAAAGCGAGCCGCTTGCCCCTTCTCCCCGCTTGCGGGGAGAAGGTCGCGGCAGCGGGATGAGGGGCCCTTCCGCCTTCGGAACGCTTCAGAACCACTAAAATTCTCCGGGTCCTCGAAAACGAATCTTCAACAGTCGCCGTGTATTTTGCGCCAACCAGTTGACATGATGGAACGGCGCGATGTCGATCGACGAGAAAGCATCCACTCCCCGGGCTCCCTCCCCGCGCGCCCTGTTTCGGCGCTTCATCGGCGACCGGAAAGGTGCGACGGCGATCGAATTCGCGATCCTTGCACTGCCTTTCTTCATCGTCGTCTTCGCCTCGATCGAGACATTCGTCGCTTTTGCCGGGGAGCAATTGCTGGCCAATGCGACCGATACGCTGGCGCGGAAAATCCGCACGGGTGAAATCACCACCGATACCGGCAAGCCCGGCTTCACGACAGAAACCCAGTTCCGCCAGGCCTTCTGCGAGGAAATCGCGATCATGATGACCTGCTCGGCGACCGAGGCGACGCAAGCCTCGAAACTCTATCTCGACGTCCGCAAGCTTCCCGCCGATCTCAGTGTCTTTCCGGAAGCCGTGCCGCGGATCGGCTCCGATCTCGACACCAGCGGCTTTACTTTCGCACCCGGCGGCCCGAACGACTACACCATGGTGCGTGCCTATTACCGCTGGACCGTGATCACCGATCTCGTTCGTCCCCTGGTGACCAAGCTCAGACCCGCCGGCGACAGCATGCCGCGCGATTATCTGATGGTCTCGACCGCCACCTTCCGCAACGAAAACTATTGAGGCCGCCATGGAACGCCTTCCTACATGCAAACGGCAGCTGTGGGGGGTCTTCCACGGACTGTTGCGGGACCGGCGCGGCGCCGGTGCCGTGGAATTCGCCATTGTCGCGCCGCTTCTGATCGCGGCCTATGTCGGCGCTTTCGAGCTTTCGCTCGGCTTCACCGTGGCGCGCAAGGTCGGGCGGGCCTCGAGTGCGGTGAGCGATATCGTCACCCAGGAGCAGCAGGTGAACAAGGCCTTTCTGGACGACATGCGCAACGTCGCGAAAAACATGCTGGTGCCCTATGACGGCTCCGACTACGACCTCAAGATCACCGGTATCCAGGTGAACGGCACGACTGAAGGCAAGGTCGCCTGGTCCCGGGGCTGGTCGGACGCGAGCGACGGCGCGACGGTCCCCTATGCGGTCAATTCCGTGGTCAGCGTTCCGGCGGAGCTCGACGCAGTGAATGCCTTCGTCGTGCGCACCGAACTCGTCGTCAACCACCAGATTTCCCTGTTGGGCTCGGACGCCGGCGGCACGATCCCGCTCTCCCGGACCTCCTACTACCGCCAGCGCTTCGGCACGACCATCAACTGCACCGATTGCTGAGGCTTCCCTCCCGGCACCCACGCCGCGTGGGTCCGGGGCGGCATGCATCAATTGCAATGGACAAGGCGGCGCGCTATTTCTGCCGGATTGTGCGGCGACGGCCGCGAAAATCTTAATGGCACCGGCTCGCCGCTTATCGCGCTCGCGCTCGGGATCAGTCAGGGTGTTTCATGGCGCGTGCATTCCTCTTCGTCCTCGATTCCTTCGGCATCGGCAATGCGCCGGACGCAGAGGCTTTCGGCGATCTCGGCGCCGATACGCTCGGACATATTGCGGAATTCTGCGCGGCGGGAGCGGCCGACCGGGCGGGGCTCCGGGAAGGGCCGCTTCATCTGCCCAACATGTCGGCGCTCGGCCTCATGCATGCGGCGCGGCTCGCGACCGGGCGGCTGCCCGCCGGCATGGCGCTGCCGGAACGCGTCTACGGGATCTACGGCGCTGCAAGCGAAGTCTCGCGCGGCAAGGACACGCCGTCCGGTCATTGGGAAATCGCCGGCACGCCGGTGACCTTCGACTGGGGCTATTTTCCGGCCGAAGGCGACGCCTTCCCTCCCGAACTTGTGGAAGCGATCTGTCGTGAGGGCGATGTGCCCGGCATTCTCGGCAATTGCCATGCTTCGGGTACCGACATCATCGCCCGCCACGGCGAAGAGCATATGCGGAGCGGCAAGCCGATCTGCTACACCTCGTCCGATTCCGTCTTCCAGATCGCCGCGCATGAACAGACCTTCGGGCTGGAGCGCCTGCTGAACCTCTGCGAGGTCGTGCGCCGGCTCGTCGACGACTACAATATCGGCCGCGTCATCGCACGGCCCTTCGTCGGCAGCGACCCGGGCAACTTCACGCGCACGGGCAACCGTCGCGACTATTCGGTGCCGCCGCCCGAGCCGACCGTTCTCGACCGGCTGCAGGAGACCGGGCGCACGGTGCACGCGATCGGCAAGATCGGCGACATCTTCGCCCATCAGGGTGTGACCAGGCTCACCAAGGCCAACGGCAACATGGCCCTCTTCGACGCCAGTCTGGAAGCCATCGAAGAGGCCGAAGACGGGGCGCTCGTCTTCACCAATTTCGTCGACTTCGACATGCTCTACGGCCATCGCCGCGACGTGCCCGGCTATGCAGCCGCGCTCGAAGCCTTCGATGCACGCCTGCCCGATCTCGACCGCCGGCTGAAACCCGGCGACATGGTGATCCTGACCGCCGACCATGGCTGCGATCCGACCTGGCGCGGCACCGACCACACGCGCGAGCGCGTGCCGGTGCTGATGTTCGGCCCGACGCTTCGCAGCCGCTCCTTCGGCATCGCCGACAGCTTCGCCCATATCGGCGAAACCGTCGCAAGACATCTCGGCATTGGCGCCGGCCCACATGGGAGAAGCCTCATTTGACCGCTCATCTGAAGAAAGCCGAACTGCATTGCCATATCGAGGGCGCGACGCCGCCTGACCTGGCGCTGAGGCAGGCGCGCAAATACGGCGTCGACACCAGCGCGATCATCCGCGACAGCGCCTATGTCTGGGAGGATTTCACCAGCTTCGTAAGGTGCTACGACGCCGTCGCCTCGCTGTTTCGCACCGAAGGCGACTATGCGCTTCTCGCCGAGACCTATCTGACGGAGCTTGCCGAAGCGGGTACGATCTACAGCGAAATCATCGTCTCGCCCGACCACGGCGAAACGATCGGGCTCGGCGCCGACGCCTATATCGAGGGCCTCGCCGCCGGCATGGAGGCGGCGAAGGCGAAGACCGGCATCGAATCGCGCATGCTGATCACCGGCATCCGCCATTTCGGTCCCGACTCGGTCATCAGGACCGCCGAATATGCAGCGATGCGCCGGCATCCGCTCGTGACCGGCTTCAATCTGGCCGGCGAGGAGCGCATGCACAGCGTCGCCGAATTCTCCCGCGCCTTCGACACCGTCCGCGATGCCGGCCTCGGCCTCACCATCCACGCCGGCGAACTTTCCGGCGCCTTCAGCGTGCGCGATGCGCTGGACCATGTCCGCCCGGCCCGGATCAGCCACGGGGTCCGGGCGATCGAGGACGGCGATCTCGTGAAGCGCCTTGCCGACGAGGGCGTCGTGCTCGAAGTCTGTCCCGGATCGAATGTCGCGCTTCAGGTGTTCCCGGATTTTGCCTCGCATCCCCTTAGGCGGCTTTACGAAGCCGGCGTCCGCGTGACGCTCAATTCCGACGATCCTCCCTTCTTCCACACGTCGCTCGCGCAGGAATACGAAATCGCCTTCCACGCGATGGGCTTCTCCGACAGCGAGATCGACCGGATGACGAAGATCGCGATTGAAGCCGCCTTCGTGGACGAGCCGACGCGAGGGAGGTTGCTGGCCGCGTTGCATGTCTAGTTGCGCGGATGAGCGGGCGGAGCTGCACAACTTCCACCTACACTCTTGCGGCCCCCGCCCTTTCCATGGAAAAGAGGGTGGATAGCCAATTTTCGCGGGGAAGATGAGCCATGGACGGCGTAACGGTGATCGGTCATCCGCTGGTGCAGCACAAGCTGACCATCATGCGCAAGAAGGAAACGTCGACTGCGGGCTTCCGCCGGCTGCTCAAGGAAATCTCGACGCTGCTCTGCTATGAGGTCACGCGCGATCTGGAGCTGACGACCGAACGGATCGAGACGCCTCTCGTGGAAACCGACGCGCCAGTGCTCGAGGGCAAGAAGCTCGTCTTCGCTTCCATCCTGCGCGCCGGCAACGGCCTGCTCGAGGGCATGCTCGAACTGGTGCCCTCGGCGCGCGTTGCGCATATCGGCGTCTACCGGGACCACGAGACTCTGCAGGCGGTCGAATATTTCTTCAAGGCGCCGGACAACATCAACGAGCGCCTCGTCATCGTCGTCGACCCGATGCTCGCTACCGGCAATTCCTCGATCGCGGCCATCGAGAAGCTCAAGGAGCGCGGTGCGCGGAACATCCGCTTCCTCTGCCTCCTTGCCGCTCCGGAGGGTATCCGCAACTTCCAGGGCGCCCATCCGGACGTTCCGATCTTCACCGCCTCGATCGACAGCCATCTCAACGAGAAGGGCTATATCGTGCCGGGCCTCGGCGATGCGGGCGACCGCATGTACGGAACGAAGTAGCCCTGTCGGCCTGCCGTCCTGCCGCCTCGGAAAACGGCGCTGCATCTCGTCAACGAGTCCGATAAGGCGCGGGATACGGGCGGAAAACCGCACACGCTTTTCCTCACCCCGCTCTCAGCTTCGAAACGACCACCGGCCGTTGCGCCGGCTCCTCGTCTGCGATCGCATAGACCGTGGCAACCCGCTTAGCGATCGCCTCGGCCTGGCTTCGGTCGGCAGCATGGACGAAGGCGACCGGCTCGCCCTTTTCGACTTTCGTCCCGAGCGGTCTCAGGCCGGTAAAACCGACGCGATGATCGATCCGGTCATCCGGGCGGATGCGCCCGCCGCCGAGCGCGATGACCGACATTCCCAGTTCGCGCGTCTCGCAGGACGCCAGATAGCCGTTCCGGCCCGCCGGCACGGCAAGGACCGCGGGCGCCCCGGCAAGATAGGCGCCCGGGCGATCCACGAAATCGGCAGGTCCGCCGAGCCGCCGGATCATGAGGCCGAAACGCTCCATCGCCTCCCCGCTCCCCAGGACGCGCCGCGCCATGGCTTCAGCTTCGGCTTCATGCGCCGCAATACCCGCTGCAACGAGCATTTCGCCAGCCAGGGCCATCACGACCTGATCGAGGCGGGTTCCCGCTTTCTCGCCGCGCAGATAGGCCAGGCAGCTCTCTATTTCGAGCCCGTTGCCGGCCGCGTCCGCCAGTGGCTCGTTCATGTCGGTGATCAGCGCAGAGGTGCGCACGCCCGCGCCATTGGCGACCTCGACCAGCGAACGCGCCAGGACTTCGGTTTCGGCGGGATCCGTCATGAAGGAGCCATTGCCGAGCTTGACGTCGAGGACCAGCGACCCGAGCCCTGCGGCGAGCTTTTTCGAAAGGATCGATGCGGTGATCAGCGGCACCGAATCGACCGTGGCCGTCACGTCGCGGATCGCATAGAGGCGCTTGTCGGCCGGCGCGAGATCGGCGGTCTGGCCGATGATGGCGCAGCCGACCTCATCGACCACCAGCCGCAAGTGCTCGGGCGATGGCTGGATGTCATAGCCGGGAATCGATTCCAGCTTGTCGAGCGTCCCGCCGGTGTGGCCGAGCCCCCGGCCCGAAATCATCGGCACGGCGGCACCGCAAGCGGCGACGATCGGTGCCAGCATCAGCGAGACATTGTCGCCGACGCCGCCCGTCGAGTGCTTGTCGACGATGGGACGTGCGAGATCGCTCCAGTCGAGCGTTTCCCCGGAATCGCGCATCGCCAGCGTCAGCGCCACGCATTCGTCGCGATTCATTCCGGAAAACCAGACCGCCATGGCGAAGGCGGCCGCCTGCCCTTCCGAGACCGAGCCATCGGTCACGCCCGCGATGAAACCGGCGATATCCGCCGGATCAAGCCGATCGCCGTCCCTTTTCTTTCGTATGATTTCCTGCGGAAGCATGGCCGTTCAGCTTTCGCTCGCGATCATCTCTTTCAGGATTGCCGCCAGCCGCGTGCCGCCGAGCGGTGCCATTTGCTTGGTTTCTTCATGGCTGAGTTCCGCCCCGGTCATGCCGGCGGCGAAATTGGTGACGACGGAGGCGGCGGCGACCTTCAGTCCGAAGAACCGGGCGAGAATGACCTCCGGCACCGTGGACATGCCGACCGCATCGGCACCGAGGATACGGGCCATGCGGATTTCGGCCGGCGTCTCGAAGCTCGGCCCGGAGAACCACATATAGACGCCGCGCGCGAGCGGGATGCCGAGGCGTTCGGCGGCCTCCTCCATCCCTATGGCCAGCGCCGCGTCATAGGCATTCGTCATGCCGACGAAACGCTCGTCGCTTTCGACGCCGATCAGCGGATTGGCGCCGGCAAAGGCGATGTGATCGGCAATGCGCATGACCGAGCCCGGCGGCATGTCTTCGCGCAGCGAACCGGCGGAATTGGTGAGGATCAGGTTCTCGACGCCGATCCGCTTCAGCGTCTCGATCGGCACGCGCATGGCACTGGCGTCGCCGCGTTCGTAATAATGGGCACGGCCGGAAAGCACGGCGACGGGAGTGTTGCCGATCCTGCCCGCCACGAACTCGCCGGCATGGCCGGAAACGCCGCTCACCGGAAAGCCCGGAATCTCCGCATAGGGGATGCGCAGCGGCTCCGCCACCGCGTCGACGAGCGAGCCGAGGCCGGAACCGAGCACGATCCCATAGCGGGGCGCAAGCGCCCCGAGCTTGCTCCCGAGGAAGTCCGCCGTCGCCGTCATCCGAGAATCTCCGTCTCGAAGCTGTGCGGCAGCAGGTCGGAGAGCGCCAGCGTCTTCCTGATCCCCGTTTCGTCGCAAAGATAGATGCGGGTGCTCGCGCCGGAAAATTCCGCAAGCCGCTGACGGCAGCCGCCGCAGGGCGGGCAGAGCGCGAGTTTCTCGGCCACAACCGCGACCTCCGTGATCTTGCGCTGGCCGGCCATTACCATATGGCTGATCGCCGTCGTCTCGGCGCACCAGCCCTCCGGAAAGGACAGGTTCTCGATGTTTGCGCCCGTATAAATCCTGCCGTCCTCGGCGCGAATGGCGGCGCCGACCGGAAACTTGGAATAGGGCGCATGCGCCTTCGCCATGGCTTCACGCGCCGCGACAAAGAGTTCGTCCTTGGACATGATTAGCGCTCCTTCACATAGGGTACGCCGCCCGCCTTCGGCGGAATGGCCTTGCCGATGAAGCCGGCAAGCAGGATGACGGTGAGGATATAGGGCAGGGCCTGCATGAGCTGCACCGGAACCTGGCCGATAAGCGGCAAGGGCGTGCCCTGCAGACGGATCGCGAGCGCATCGAGGAAGCCGAAGAGCAGGCAGGCGAACATGACGTTGAGCGGCCGCCATTTGGCGAAGATCAGCGCCGCAAGCGCGATATAGCCCTTGCCCGCCGTCATGCCCTTGACGAAGCCCGCCGTCATCGCCAGCGAAAGATAGGCGCCGGCAAAGCCGCAGAGAATGCCGCAGCAGATGACAGCCCGGTATCTGAGCCAGATCACCGAGATACCAGCGGTATCGACCGCGCCCGGATTCTCGCCGACGGCGCGCAGCCTCAGGCCGAAACGGGTGCGGTAGAGAATCCACCAGCTGATCGGCACCATGGCGAAGGCGAGATAGGTGAGCAGGAAATGGCCGGACAGGAGGTCCGCATAGACCGGCCCGAGGACGGGAATTTCGCGGATCATGTCCGCGTCGGGGAAGTTGATCGTCTGGAACCGCGCGCCTTCGGCGAGCGCCGGCGTGCGGCCGCCTTGCCGGAACCAGGCCTCTCCCAGGATCACGGTGGAACCGGCAACGATGAAGTTGATCGCCACACCCGAGACGATCTGGTTGCCGCGCTGGGTGATCGAAGCATAGCCGTGGACGAGCGAGAGGGCCACGGAAACGAGGATCGCCGCAACGAGCCCCACCCAGACGGACTGCGTGACGGCTGCCGCCGCCCCGGCGGCAAAGGCCGCACCGAGCATCTTGCCCTCCAGGCCGATGTCGAAGACGCCGGCGCGCTCGGTGAACAGGCCGGCAAGGGCTGCGAAGACCAGCGGCACGGAGACGCGGATCGTCGATTCCAGGAGCACGACGAGAACGTGGAAGAAATCCATGATTTCAGGCTCCCTTGGTCTGCACGACGGCGGTCGCGCGCTGGCCGCGCATCGCGAAGGCGCGCGTGATCGCCGGGCGGAACATGTTCTCGAGCGCCCCGGCAAAGAGGATCACGAGACCCTGGATGATGACGATCATGTCCCGGGAGATCGAAGGCATCTCGAAGGCGATCTCGGCGCCGCCCTGGTAGAGCACGCCGAAAAGGATCGCGGCGGGAATAATGCCGCCCGGATGCGAGCGCCCCATCAACGCGACCGCGATGCCGACGAAGCCGGCGCCTTGCACGAAATCCAGCTGCATGCGGAACTGCTCGCCCATGATCGGGTTCAGCGCCATCATGCCGGCAAGGCCGCCTGATATCATCATGGCGACGACGGTGATGCGGCTTTCGCTGATACCGGCATAGCGGGCGGCAGACGGGCTATGGCCCATGGTGCGCATCTCGTAGCCGAGCCTGGTGCGCCAGATCAGCACCCAGACCGCGAAGGCGGCCGCCAGCGCCAGGAGGAACGAGATGTTGAACGGCGCCGTGCCGATATTGAGGCCGAAGATCGACAGCAGCCAGTCGAGCTTCGGCAATTGCCCGCCTTCGGCGAAGGTGCGCGTCTGCGGCGCCATCGAGCCGAGCGGCTTCAGCACGCGTGTCAGCAGATAGACCATCAGGCTGGAGGCGATGAAATTGAACATGATGGTGGTGATGACGATATGGCTGCCGCGTTTGGCCTGCAGCCAGCCGGGCAGGAACGCCCAGAGCGCGCCGAAGAAGGCGGAGCCGACGATGGCGAGCGGGAAGACCACGTACCAGGGCATAGTCTGGTCGAGCCAGAGGCAGGCGAGCGCCACGCCGATGCCGCCGACATAGGCCTGACCCTCGCCGCCGATGTTGAAAAGACCGGCATGAAAGGCGACCGCCACCGCGAGCCCGGTGAAGATGAAGGTCGTCGCGTAATAGAGCGTGAAGCCGATATATTCGCCGCGGCCGAAGGCGCCGTTGATGAGATGATAGGCGGCTTCGAGCGGGTTTTCGCCGACGAGGAGAACGACGAGGCCGGCGACGAGGAAGGCGACGGCAAGATTGATCAGCGGGATGAGGCCATATTCCACCCATACCGGGAGTTTCGCATAGGGCGTACTCATTCTGCGGCCTCCTTGCGGCCTTCGACACCGGCCATCAGCAGGCCGAGCTCGCCTTCGGTCGCTTCGGGGCTGCGTTCGCCGACAACGCGTCCGGCAAACATCACCAGGATGCGGTCGGAAAGGGAACGTATCTCGTCGAGCTCGACCGAAACCAGCAGAACGGCCTTGCCCTGGTCGCGCATCTCGATGATCCGCTTGTGGATGAATTCGATCGCGCCGACGTCGACTCCGCGGGTCGGCTGGCCGATGATGAGGACGTCCGGATCCCGCTCCATCTCGCGCGCAAGCACGACCTTCTGCTGGTTGCCACCGGAGAAATTGGCCGTCCTCAGCCGTGCATTCGGCGGGCGAATATCATATTTGGCAATCTTCTCCTCGGCATCCTTGCGGATCGCATCGATGTTCAGGAACATGCCGTTGGAGAAGCGCGGGTCATGGTGGTAACCGAGGATCGCGTTTTCGCATTCCTCGAACTTGAGCACGAGCCCGACGTGATGCCGGTCTTCCGGCACATGCGCCAGTCCGCGATCCCGCAGTTTCGCCGGGTCCGCGTTGCCGGTCACGTCCACCGGCTTGCCGTTGAGGAGAACCGTCCCGGAGGCGGCCTTGCGGATGCCGGCGATCGCTTCGAGCAGTTCCGACTGGCCGTTGCCGGCCACGCCGGCGATGCCGACGATCTCGCCTGCACGAACCTCGAAGGAGACGTTATCGACCATGGTCACGCCGCGGCTGTCCTTGACCGTCAGCCCCTGGACGGCGAGCTTCACGTCAACGGGATTGCTCTCGCCCTTCTCGACACGCAGCAGCACGCGCCGGCCGACCATCAGCTCGGCCAGTTCCTCGACCGAGGTTTCACGCGTCGTGCGCGTCGCCACCATTTCGCCGCGGCGCATGACCGACACCTCGTCGGTGATCGCCATGATCTCGCGCAGCTTATGGGTGATGAGGATGATCGTCTTTCCCTGCGCCTTGAGCTGGCCGAGGATACGAAACAGGTGATCGGCCTCGGCCGGCGTCAAGACGCCGGTCGGTTCGTCGAGGATCAGGATATCGGCCCTTCGATAAAGCGCCTTCAATATCTCGACGCGCTGCTGGAGGCCGACCGGCAGCTCCTCGATCAGGGCGTCCGGATTGACCTCGAGCGCATATTCCTTCTCGAGCCGTTTCAGCTCCTGCCGCGCCTTGGCGATGCCCTTGTTGAGGATCTGGCTGTCTTCGGCGCCGAGCATGACGTTTTCGAGCACGGTAAAGTTCTCGACCAGCATGAAGTGCTGGTGGACCATGCCGATCCCGACGGAGATCGCCGCATTCGGATCGCGAATGGTAACAGGCTTGCCGTCGACCAGAATCTCACCGTTGTCGGCCTGATAGAAGCCATAGAGGATCGACATCAGCGTCGACTTGCCGGCACCGTTTTCGCCGATGATGCCGTGGATCGTGCCCTTGCGAACCTTGAGATTGATGTTCCTGTTGGCGTGGACCAGCCCGAAGCTCTTGTCTATTCCACGCAATTCGATGGCAATATTGTTCATATTGGCCTGCGATCCCCTTTTTGCCCGCTTCGGCTCATCGCAGAAACCGTGCCGACAATTTTTTTACCATTTGGTATAAGTTTATCATCGATTTTCAGGCGCGAAAGCCTGGGCGACGAAATCTCCTTATACTCTCATAGGATCGCCGGTGAGAGTCCAGCGCGAATATACACAGGGAGATTGCATCCATGGCGCGGGTGCGTGAAGGCGCTTCCCTCCCCCTTGTGGGGAGGGTTTGGGGGGCCTTGCAGAAGGAAGCGGGCTAAATCGCGGCCAACTAACGCAGCAGCCTCAATGCGTTGATCGTCACCAGGACGGTCGCGCCGGTATCGGCGAGGATCGCCGGCCAGAGGCCCGTCACGCCGGCAATGGTGGTCGCCAGGAACACGGCCTTGAGGCCGAGTGCGATCGTGATGTTCTGGTGAATGTTGCGCATCGTCACCCGTGACAGCTTCACCATCTCCGAGACGTCCGAGACGCGGGCATGGAGGCTGGCCGCGTCGGCCGTTTCCAGCGCCACGTCGGTGCCGCCGCCAACCGCGATGCCGACATCCGCCGCCGCCAGAGCCGGCGCGTCGTTGATACCGTCTCCGACCTTCGCCACGACGAGGCCTTCGGCCTTGAGCCCGCTTACGATGCGCTGCTTGTCCTCGGGAAGCAGCCCTGCATGCGCCTCGATGCCCCCGAGCCGGCCGGCGATCGCCTCGGCCGTCGCCCGGTTGTCGCCGGTGAGCATCACCACCCGCAACCCCTGAGCGGCGAGCGCCCTCAGGCCCGCCGCGGCATCCGCACGCGGTTCGTCGCGCAAGGCAAGCGCTCCGGCTGCCCTCCCGCCGACGACGAGCACGGAGACGGTCTTCCCCTCACCCTGCAGGGTTTCGATCCGAGCCAGTTCATCCGCGGCCAGCGGCGCGCGCTCCCGGGCCGCCTCGGGCGAGCCGAGGAAAAGCTCGACGCCGTCTGCGGAAGCGGCAACGCCCTTGCCCCCGATGGCCCTGGCGCCTTCGACGGGAAGGAGCGCCAATCCATCGGCTTCGGCACGCGACAGGACGGCACGAGCCAGCGGATGGCTGGATCCCTGTTCGAGCGCAGCGGCGTAGTCGAGCACCTCCGCTTCCGATCTGCCGAAGGCGACGATGTCGGTCAGTTTCGGCCTGCCTTCGGTGAGCGTTCCGGTCTTGTCGAAGGCGACGGCTGTGATCCTGCCGAGATTTTCGAGGACAGCGCCGCCCTTGATCAGAAGACCGCGGCGCGCACCTGCCGAAAGGCTCGCCGCGATCGCGGCCGGCGTGGAGATGACGAGGGCACAGGGGCAACCGATCAGGAGAAGCGCGAGCCCTTTGTAAATCCAGTCCTGCCACAGGCCGCCGAAGGCGAGCGGCGGGATGATCGCGACCAATGCCGCGACGAGCACCACGCCCGGCGTGTAATATCGGGAGAAGCGATCGATGAAACGCTCCGTCGGCGCCTTCTTCTCCTGCGCCTCTTCGACAAGCCTGATGACGCGCGCGATGGTGTTGTCGGCTGCGGCGGCCGTGACGCGCACCCGCAGCGCGCCGTCACCATTGACGGTTCCGGCAAAGACGTTCGCGCCGGCTTCCTTCAGGACGGGCGTGCTCTCGCCGGTCACCGGCGCCTCGTCGACGCCGCTCTCGCCGGAGACGATGATGCCATCGGCGGGAAGCCGGTCCCCGGGACGGACGAGGACGATGGCGCCAGGGGCCAGGCTTTCGGCGGGGACCTCCACGGTCCTGCCGTTTTCTTCGAGGAGCGCCGATTTCGGCACGAGCGCGGTCAGCGCCTGTATGCTCGCCCGTGCCTTGCCCGCGGCAACGCCCTCGAGCAGTTCCCCGATCAGGAACAGGAGGACGACCATGGCCGCTTCCTCGCCGGCGCCGATGAAGACGGCACCGGCTGCCGCAATGGTCATCAGCATCTCGATCGAAAAAGGCGTGCCGGACAGTGCTGCCATGAGCGCGCGTCTCGCGATCGGCACCAGGCCGACGAGCATGGCGAGGGTGAAAATCCAGGGCTCGGTACCGGGAACGAACTGACCGATGGCATAGGCTGCGGCAAGGGCAACACCGCAGGCGAGCGTGAGCTTGCCTTTTGCCGTTTGCCACCATGGCAAGGGCGCCCTGAAATGGGACGACGGCTTCGTGCCTGCCGGACGGATGCTCGGATGGCCGTGATCCTGGTGCGGGCCGCCTGCAACATAATCGTGGCCGCAGCAGGCGTGCTCGCTCTGAGCCGGCTGCCGTTCCGCCGCAACGTCCAGCGGCGTAAGCCCGTAGCCGAGGCCGCCGACCTTCCGCATCACCTGGGCGCCGATATCGTCGCGCGCCGCATGCCGGACGGTCATGGTGCCGGCTGCCACCGAGACATTCACGTCCTCGACCCCCGCAACCCGCCTGACGGCCGTGTCGATCTTGGTCGCGCAGGACGCGCAATCCATCCCATCGACGCGGAATCTCGTTTCCCGAAATATGCCTGTCATTCCATGCTCCTTACGAAACCGGAAGCAGGCTAAGTCCTCTAGCAACTAGAGGTTCAAGAGGGAAAATGCGCGGTCCACCCGGCATTCGCCGCGAGCTTGCGCTCCGCCTGCCCGTCGGTGAACAATTCCGGCATCAGATCGGCCAGGCTGACGATCTTGCCCGTACGCGAACTCTGAAGCGCCGCAATGCCGCAAAGAACCGACATGGCGCCGGCCCGCGCACCTGCGCGCTGTCCAAGCGGATCCGTCGCATCCGGCGCGAAGAGCGTATTCCGCAGCCGGTCGTCGCCGCCATAGTGCCCGCCGGGAAAATGCGGCACCGTGATCCGTTCGATCGCCGCCTTGCCCTTCGGAAAGTTGCGGACGAGCAGGATCATGTCCTCGGCCGGCGTCTCCCACGGCTGGTCCTCGTACTGGCGAAGCTCGATCCTGCCCTTCGTACCGTTGAAGGCGATATGATGGCCCTCGATCGGCTGGAAGGTGTTGAGCGAATAGGAGACGTGGACGTCGTTGCGGTAGCGGATATTCGCGACCATCGTGTCGGGGATGTCGATGTCCTCGCGGAAGACGCAGCCGTCGCGGAAATAGCCGTCGATTTCGGAAGGTTCCTCATAGAGCGAGTCGAGAAACGGATCGGCTTCGAGATCGAGGTAGAAGTCGCACTCGCTCTTGTGAGGACAGAGCTTGCAGCGAGGACCTCGAAACGGTCCCTTGCGGCCGTACATCTGCAGGTCGGCAAAGGCGCTGACCGCGTCCGGATCGCTGTCGAGATACCAGTTCAGGAGATCGAAATGGTGTGTCGCCTTGTGCACGAAGAGGCTGCCCGATCGTTCCGTATAGGCATGCCAGCGGCGGAAATAATCGGCGCCGTGGCGCGTATCGAGATACCAGTGGAAATCGATCGAGGTGACGCGGCCGATCTCGCCGGCATTGAGGAGTTCCTTGATGCGTGCTGCGGTCGGCGCGAAGCGGTAGTTGAAGGAAACGTCCACCCGCCGCCCGGTCCGCTTCTCCGCGTCGAGAATGCGGCGGATCTTCTCGACCGTGGTCGACATCGGCTTTTCGGTGATGACGTCGGCGCCGAACTCCAGGGCGCGCACGACGATATCGTCATGCGTGTCGTCCGGGGTGCAGACGATGACGAGATCGGGGCGCGTTTCGGCAAGCATGGTATCGACATTGCCGTAAACGGGCGCATTGGTGGCGATGATCGTGCGGGCGCGCTCGGCCCGCAGCGCGTTCGTATCGGCAATGGCGACCAGATCGACGAGGCCGCGCCAGCCGGCCAGAAGATCCCTGCCCCACATGGTGGTTCCGCGGTTGCCGGTGCCGACCAGCGCAAAGCGACGCTTGTTGTCCATCATACCCTCACGCTATCCCTGTCATATTTTGCCCTGTCATATTTCGTAGGAGACACATCCTGCCCCAGCATATCAGCAGCAGTTCCGGTAGCGTTCCACACAGGTCGCGATCACCTCCTCGGCCGGGCGCTTCCACCAGTTGTCTGCTGAGAAGATCTCGACCTCCTGAGCCCCGTGGAAGCCGGCCGCCTCGATCCGGCGCCGGATACCCTTGAGGTCGATGACGCCGTCGCCCATCATGCCGCGATCCGTCAGCATGTCCTTCGTGGGGACGAGCCAATCGCAGATGTGATGAGCGAGGATCGCCTTCATTTTGCCTGCCCTCGCGATCTGCTCGTCGAGATCGGGATCCCACCATACGTGATAGACGTCGATCGCCACGCCGACGCCCGGGCCGAGGGTGTCGCAGATATCCAGAGCCTGTCCGAGCGTGTTCACGCAGGCGCGGTCGGCGGCATACATCGGATGCAGCGGCTCGATCGCAAGCGGCACGCCGGCCGCGCGCGCATGCGGCAGCACCGCCGCGATCCCTTCCAGAACCATCCGCCGGGCCGCGTCGATGTTCTTCGAGCCTCCCGGAAGGCCGCCGACGACCAGTACCAGGCAATCGGCGCCGAGTTCCGCTGCCTCGTCCACCGCGCGCCTGTTGTCGTCGATCGCCTTTTCGCGTCCTGCGGCTTCCGGCGCCGGAAAGAAGCCGCCGCGGCATAGCCCGGTGAGCTTCAGACCGTTGGAGCGGACGATACGCACGGCCTCGTCGAACCCGATCGCCGCCACCTGGTCCCGCCAGGGCGCAATCGCCGTGATGCCGTGCTTTAGACAGATATCCACGGCTTCGGCGAAGCCGCACTGCTCCCGGATCGTCGCCAGATTGATTGAAAGCCCGTCGACCAGCATATGTTCTCCTCCCGATTTCAGGACACCGTCGCCGCCCAGTCCGGCTCGACGGATGAGCCGAGGCCGACGGACCGCAAGACGGTGGAAAAGGTGATTTCGCCGCCGCGGATCGCCAGCCGCGCCCGTTCGCCAGCGCTTTCGTAGAGATCGCCATGACGCGCGAGATAGGCGGCCTGCTCTGCCGCCGGGGCGCCGGCCATGCCGTCGACATAGTGGTGGCCGTTGCGTTCGACGTGGCCGGCGCCGATAAGCGCTGCCAGCACGAGGTCCTGCTGGAGCGCCAGGCCCGACTGCGTGGTCAGGTCCTCGGCGGACATGAAACAGCATGCGGTCCCGGCCTCGGCGTTCCACATCTCCACGCGAGCGCGGTTGATGAGTGCCCGGTAGAAGCCTTTGCAGGACTTCGAGGAGATGCCGGCATAACCGAGCGCGCGGGCACGGAGAAACGCGCCGATATCGCCGTCGGACTCGTCGATTTCGAGCGGCATCCGCCGGGCGACTTCCGTGACCGGTTTCGACAGCGCCTCGGCGCGAGCGATCGGCTGCTCGAAGAAGAGCGCCGAGGCGCTCAATTTTTCGAGACGCGGCTCTTCGGCGATCCGGTCGAGAAGATCGGCAACGGCATCGGCATTTTCGAACTGTTCGTTGCCGTCGAGCGTCACCCGATACGCATCGACGCCCTGGTCGAGGATGGCGGCGATGGCGAGCAGACGCTCGGTGTCTTCGGCCGGGCGCCCCGATACCTTGATCTTGAAATAGCGGTGGCCATAGGCGGCGATCACCTCTTCCAGCGTCTGTGGCAGGCCGTCCTCCAGCCGCTGCCCGGGCGCGAAATCGGCCGCCGTCAGCGCGTCTGCAAGGCCGATCGTGTGGCGAACGGCCAGCCTGGGGCCGGGTTCGAGGCGCGAGAGGAACCGCGCAAGGTCGAAGCCTCCCAGATCGGGCGCGGTGGCGTCGGTGATGCCCGGCAGGTTGCCTCTGACCGCCTCGGCGGCGCTTGCTCCGGTCATGCGGCACACCGCGTCGAGGATGGCGCGGTCAAGGAGCGCCAGGCCGTAGGAGGCGACAAGGGCTGGCAGGCCATGCCCGGCTGCCGCCCGGTGGTGATCACCCTCGGCAGCCGCGTGCAGTCCAAAGGGGGTCTGCGCCTGCAGCGAGGTCAGCCCTTCGACCGCCAGACGCAAGGAGGCACGCAGCTGCTCGACATTATCCTGCGGCGAAAGACCCGGGTTCTTGTCGAACCATTTCGGCATCATCATCTCTGCCGACCAGCCGATGGCGGACCGGCCGCGCGCATCCTCCACCCGCACCCGGACGAAGGCCTGCGGCGCGCTCGCAACGCGCGCCGAGCCGAAGCGGAAGGGAAAACGGAACTCGACCGGCCGCTCGAAAACCTCCGCTTCGGCCAGCCTGACGCGCGGGGCTTGCGTCATCGCAAAGCCTCACTCGACGCCGTGCACGGCGAGCACGCGCCGCATGCGGGCGGCGGCAAGCTCCGGATCGGTCAGGACCCCGGCTTTGTCAGCAAGGCGGAAAAGCTCGGCGAGATGGACGAGCGATCGGGCGCTCTGCTGTCCGCCGATCATGATGAAATGGTCCTGAAGGCCGTTCAGATAAGCAAGGAAGACGACGCCGGTCTTGTAGAAACGCGTCGGCGCCTTGAAGATGTGGCGCGAGAGCGGCACCGTCGGCTCCAGCAATTCGAAGAATTCGCCGTTTCGCCCGCTGCCCAGCGCTTCCAGCGCCGCCGAAGCCACCGGCGCGATGGCGTCGAAGATGCCGAGCAGCGCATCCGAATGCCCTTCCTCGTCGCCGGCGATGAGTTCGGCATAGTTGAAGTCGTCGCCGGTATACATGCGCACGGCTTTGGGCAGTTGCCGCCGCATCACGATCTCCTTCTCCTTGGAAAGGAGTGAAATCTTGATGCCGTCGACCTTTGCGGCATGCGCCTCGAGGACCTCGAGGCAGGTCTTCATCGCCGCCATGTGGTCGCCATTGCCCCAGTAGCCTTCGAGCGCCGGATCGAACATCTCGCCGAGCCAGTGGATGATCACCGGCTCCTTCACCTGCGAGAGAACGCGGTCGTAGACGCGGATATAGTCCTCCGGGCCCTTCGCCGTGGCGGCAAGCGCACGGCTCGCCATCAGGATGATCCGGCCTCCTTCTGCCTCGATCGCCTCGATCTGGCTCTCATAGGCCCGGAGAATATCGTCGATCGACACGTCCGGCCCCGGCGCCAGATGGTCGGTGCCGGCGCCGCAGGCGATCAGCGCGCCCTGGCGGCCGCGCGCTTCGGCAAGCGAGCGGCGGATGAGTTCGCGCGCTTCCGGCCAGCCGAGGCCCATGCCGCGCTGGGCTGTATCCATCGCTTCGGCAACGTCGAGACCGAGATCCCAGAGGCGGTGACGAAAGGCGAGCGTGCGCTCCCAGTCGATCGCCGGCGCCAGCCAGGGATCGTTGTCGGCGAGCGGGTCGGCGACCACATGGGCGGCGGCGAAGGCGACCCTGGAAAAGGTCTTGGCGTCACGCCTGTTGAAAGGCACCGGCCGACCCGTGAGGTCGTAGCTGGCAAGCCTGCCTTCGATTGGAAGCTTGATGCTGACCATGGTTCAGAGCTCCAATTCCGGAACGTCGAGCCAGCGGCGCTCCGCCCAGGATTTGAGGCCGAGTTCCGCAAGCTGTACGCCCTTGGCGCCGGCCTCGAGCCCATAGGGCCAGGGGCCGTCCTCCGCCACATGGCGCAGGAACATTTCCCATTGCGCCTTGAAGCCGTTGTCGAAGGCCTGCGTATCCGGCACCTCGTCCCATGTCCTGTAGAAATCGATCGTCTGCGGCTGATCGGGATTCCAGACCGGTTTCGGGGTGTTGACGCGGTGCTGCGTCCAGCATTTCGTGAGTCCGGCGACAGCGGAACCATGGGTTCCGTCGACCTGAAACGTCACCAGATCGTCGCGCCGCACGCGCACCGCCCAGGAGGAATTGATATGCGCGACGATGCCGCCTTCGAGTTCGAAGGTGGCATAGGCCGCGTCGTCGGTGTCGCAGTCGTAGGCGCGGCCCTGTTCGTCGATACGGCTTGGGATATGAGTCGCGCCGAGGCAGGAGACGGCCTTCACTTCCCCGAAGAGATTGTCGAGCACGTAGCGCCAGTGGCAGAGCATGTCGAGGATGATGCCGCCGCCGTCCTTTTTCCGGTAGTTCCATGAGGGCCGCTGGGCCGGAACGCCCCAATCGCCTTCGAACACCCAGTAGCCGAACTCGCCGCGCACCGAGAGGATCTTGCCGAAAAAGCCCGACTCCCTCAGCAGGGCCAGCTTGCGAAGGCCCGGCAGGAACAGCTTGTCCTGCACGACCCCATGCTTGAGCCCGGAGGCGCGCGCCTTCCGCGCCAGCTTGACCGCCGTCCGCAGATCGTCGGAGATCGGCTTCTCGCAATAGACATGCTTGCCGGCGTCGAGCGCGCGGCCGATGAGCTCGGCACGCATCAGCGTCGTGCCGGCATCGAAGAAGATCTGGTCGTTCGGATCGGCAAGCGCCGCGTCGAGATCGGTCGACCAGCGGGCGATGGCATGGCGCTTGGCCAATTGCTCCATCTTGTCGCGATTGCGGCCGACAATGATCGGATCGATCTCCAGCCTTTCGCCTGACTGGAGCGTGATCCCGCCTTGATCACGGATGGCCAGGATCGAGCGCACCAGATGCTGGTTGTAGCCCATGCGGCCGGTGACACCGTGCAATATTATACCCAAACGCGGCATGCCGTTCCTCCCTGAGAGGCCGGTGAGGGGAAGAACCAGCCCTCCCAAGCCAGTAACTAATCGGTTACTTTGTGGCAGAGGAGAATCGCACTTGTCAACAAAAAAAACGACATGTGCCTGGATCAGCGTCGGATCGACGCCAGCGTGACATGGACGATATGGCGCTTCCAGACGTCGAGATTGCTCTTGTCCATGAGGTCGCGGCCGAAGATCGTCGAGAGCGTGTACTGGTTGGAAAGGTAGAAATAACCGAGGGCGGCGATCGTCAGATAGAGGTTCAGCGGATCGACATCGGGCCGAAAGAGCCCCTCGGCCTTGCCGCGCCGGAGAAGGTCGGAGAGCTTGTCTATGAAGCTCGAATGCAGCTCCTTTAGACGCGTCGACTGACGCAGCCAGCGGGCCCGGTGCAGGTTCTCGGTGCCGAGGAGACTCAGGAATTCCGGATGTTCCAGGAAGTAGTCCCAGGTGAACATGGCAAGCTCGGCAATTCCCTGCTCAGGTTCCAAGTCGCTGAGATTAAGGGATTTTTCTGCCGTTCTTATCCCTACATAGGCCTCTTCCAGGACCGCGAGATAAAGCTGTTCCTTGTCGCCGAAGTAGTGGTAGAGCATGCGCTTGTTGATGCCGGCCCTCTCGGCGATGGAATCGACGCGGGCGCCGCCTATGCCGTTTTCGGCGAACTCCCGGGTCGCGGCGGCGAGGATCGAGGCACGCGTGCGCTCGGGGTCGCGCTGAAGCGCCCGCTCCGCCCGCCCCCCGGACCCGCTCCTCCCTTTCGCCTCGCCTCTTATCTTGTCCATCACGCGCAACCTCCGCAACCTCTTGCCTTTAACGGCCTTCGGTGCAACTTTGTCAAAATAATTTACAAGGCAATGACAGCTCGGCACACAACTGCTTGACAGGATCACTGCTTCTCCATAACTTGTAACCAAATAGTTATTTGTTGCAAGAGGCCGGAACGTTGTGGAGGCGTTCCGAAGGGAGGAGGAACAGATGACGCATAAGATCAGCAGGCGAAACGTACTCGCGGGAGGGGCGGCGCTTCTTTCGATGTCCGCGCTGGGGCCCGCCTTTGCGCAGGAGGCGCGGCTGCGGGTGCTCTGGTGGGGTTCACAGGCCCGTGCCGACCGCACGAACAAGGTCAATCAGCTCTTCCAGGAACAGAACGCGGGCGTCGCCATCAACGGCGAATTCCTCGGCTGGAGCGACTACTGGCCGCGGCTTGCGACCCAGGTCGCCGGGCGCAATGCGCCCGACATCATCCAGATGGACTATCGCTACATCGTCGAATATGCCCGGCGCGGCGCACTCGCGCCCCTCGACGATTATCTCGGTTCCGTGCTCAAGGTCGAGGATTTCGACCAGGTGCAGATCAAGGGCGGCAGCGTCGAAGGCAAGCTCTACGGCATCAGCCTCGGCGCCAATTCGGCGGCGATGATGGTCAATGTCGCCGCTTTCGAGGAAGCCGGCATCGAACTTCCGACGCCGTCCACGACCTGGGAAGAGATGGCGCGGACGGGCGCCGAGATCACCAAGGCCGGCAAGCGCAAAGGTTTCTATGGCCTCTCCGACGGCAGCGCGGTCGAGCCGCTGTTCGAAAACTGGCTGCGCCAGCGCGGCAAGGCACTGTTCACCGCGGACGGCAAGATCGCCTATGATGCGAACGATGCGGCCGAATGGTTCGCCCTGTGGCAAAAGATGCGCGAGGACAAGGCCTGCGTCCCGCCGGACATCCAGGCGCTCGACCAGTACAATGTGGAGACGAGCCCGCTATCGCTCGGCAAGGCGGCCGCTTCCTTCGCGCACTCCAACCAGTTCGTCGCCTATCAGGGAATAAACAAGGACAAACTGGCGCTGAGAAGCCATCCGCTGATCGACAAGGATGCGAAGGGCGGCCATTACCGCAAGCCGTCGATGTTCTTCTCGGTCTCGGCCCAGACCAAGGACCCGGAACTCGCCGCAAAATACGTCAACTTCTTCGTCAAGGACCCGGAAGCCGCCGAAATCCTGGGCGTCGAGCGCGGCGTACCGGAATCGGCAGCCGTACGCGAGAAACTGGCGTCGACGCTCGACGAGCTCGGCCGCGCCATGCTCGACTATGTCTCGGGCCTCGGAGCGCTTGCCGGCGATCTGCCGCCACCGCCGCCCAGCGGTGCCGGCGAGGCGGAATTCGCTCTGCGCAACGTCGCCGAACAGGTCGGCTTCGGTCAGCTCGACGCCAAGCAAGGAGGCGAGACGCTGGTGAACGAGGTCAGCCAAATCCTTGCACGAGGTTAAGGAGGATGGCGGCCGTGCAGGACACCGCTGTCGCAGTCGGGACGGGCGCGTCATCGCGCCCGGCCGCACAGGGCCGCCTGGCCAGGACATGGGCAAGCCATGGAGCCGGCTACATGTTCCTGTTGCCCTGGCTCATCGGCTTCTTCGGCCTGACGCTCGGGCCCGCCATCGCCTCGCTCTATCTCTCCTTCACGAATTTCGACCTGATCCGCGCGCCGGAATGGATCGGCACCGCCAATTACGTGCGCATCGCGACGGCGGACCCGAAATTCGCCGCGGCGATCAAGGTGACCTTCCTCTATGTCGTGCTTTCAGTGCCCTTCAAGCTCGCCTTCGCGCTGCTCGTCGCGATCCTTCTCGACCGCGGCGTCCGGGGGCTCACCGTCTATCGGGCGATCTTCTACCTGCCGTCGCTGCTTGGCGGCAGCGTCGCGATCGCCGTGCTCTGGCGACAGCTCTTCGCCGGCGACGGCCTGATCAACAGCCTGCTGGCCCAGTTCGGCATCGAGGGGCCGAGCTGGATCTCGCATCCGGACTATTCGATCTGGACGCTCGTGGTCTTGAGCGTCTGGCAGTTCGGATCGCCGATGATCATCTTCCTTGCGGGCCTTCGGCAGATCCCGACGGACATGTACGAGGCGGCGAGCCTCGACGGGGCATCCAAGTTCCGTCAGTTCTACAAGATCACGCTGCCGCTCTTGACGCCGGTGATCTTCTTCAACGCGGTCGTGCAGACGATCGACGCCTTCAAGGCCTTCACTCCCGCCTTCATCATTTCCGGCGGCACCGGCGGTCCGATCAACTCGACGCTGTTCTACACTCTTTACCTTTACCAGGAGGCCTTCGGTAATTTCCGCATGGGCTACGCCTCGGCGCTTGCCTGGATTCTCGTGCTGATCATCGGGCTGTTCACGGCCTTCTCGTTCCTCACCTCTCGCTACTGGGTGCACTACGATGACTGACGCGACCATGAGCTCGGTAACCGCCCCGCCGCCGGTCCCGACGGGCCGCCGCGGCCCTGTCGGATCGGTCCTCGTTCACGCCGCCCTGATCGCCGCCTCGATCGCCATGATCTATCCGCTCCTGTGGATGATCTCGGCATCGGTCAGGCCGGAGGACGAGATCTTCGCCTCCACGTCGCTTTGGCCCTCCTCGGTGGATTTCTCCTCCTATCTGCGCGGCTGGTTCGGGCTCGACGTCAGCTTCGGGCGGTTCTTCTGGAACTCGCTGGTCATCGCGGTCCTCACCGTCGTCGGCAATGTCGTGGCCTGCTCGCTCGCGGCCTATGCCTTCGCAAGGCTGCGCTTCGCGGGGCGGAATTTCTGGTTCGCGATCATGCTCGGCACGATGATGATCCCGTATCACGTGACGCTCATTCCCCAATATGTCCTCTTCCTCGATCTCGGCTGGGTGAACACATTCCTGCCGCTGGTGGTCCCGAAGTTTCTCGCCAGCGATGCCTTCTTCATCTTCCTCATGGTGCAGTTCTTCCGCGGAATCCCGCGCGAACTGGACGAAGCGGCGATGATGGACGGCTGCGGCGCCTGGCGCATCTACTGGAAGATCATGCTGCCGCTATCGCTCCCCGTTCTGGCGACGGCCGCCATCTTCTCCTTCATCTGGACCTGGGACGATTTCTTCGGGCCGCTGATCTACCTCAACGACATGAACAGCTACACGATCCAGCTCGGCTTGAGGACCTTCGTCGACTCGAGCAGCACCTCCGACTGGGGCGGGCTCTTCGCCATGTCGACGCTCTCGCTCGTGCCGGTGTTCTTCTTCTTCCTCTTCTTCCAGCGCCTTCTGATCGAGGGCATCGCCACCACCGGCATGAAACGCTGAGCGACGGAGCTAGAAAATCATCATGGACGAACTGCGTTTCGCTGCCGTCGGGCTCAACCACAACCACATCTACGGCCAGGTCGACTGCCTGCTTCGGGCCGGCGCCCGCCTCGCCGGTTTCCACGAGAAGGACGATGCGCTGGCCGCGGAATTTTCCGCCGTCTACGCAGACGCCCCGCGCATCGCGACGGCAGAGGAAATCCTCGAGGACGAGAGCATCGGCCTCATCGTCTCGGCCGCCGTTTCGAGCGAGCGCGCGGAACTGGCGATCCGCGCCATGCAGCAAGGCAAGGACGTGCTTGTCGACAAGCCGGGCATGACGAGCTTCGACCAGCTCGCCAAGCTGCGCCGGGTCCAGGCCGAGACGGGCCGCATCTTCTCGATCCTCTATTCGGAGCATTTCGAGAGCCCGGCCACGGTCAAGGCCGGCGAGCTCGTCGCCGCCGGCGCGATCGGCGAGGTGGTGCACATAGTCGGCCTCGGCCCGCACAGGCTGCGCCGCGGGACGCGGCCCGACTGGTTCTTCCGCCGCACGGACTATGGCGGCATCCTGACCGACATCGCATCGCACCAGTGCGAGCAGTTCCTGTTCTTCACCAGCGCCAACGACGCGACCGTGCTTTCGGCGAGCGTCGGCAACCGGAGCGTTCCCGACGCTCCCGAACTGCAGGATACGGGCAGCATCCACCTCTCGACCGGGCGGAGCACCGGCATGATCCATGTGAACTGGCTGACCCCGGAGGGAATGCCGACCTGGGGTGACGGCCGGCTCTTCATCGTCGGCACATCCGGAACGATCGAGGTCCGCAAGACGGTCGATCTCGCCGGGCGCGAAGGTGGCAACCACCTGTTTCTCGCGGACCGCAACGGCGTCGAACATATCGACTGCTCCCGCGTCGACCTGCCCTTCGGGCGCCAGTTCCTCGCCGACATCCGCGACAGGACCGAAACCGCGATGCCGCAGGAGCGCTGCTTCAAGGCCATGGAGCTTGCGCTTCAGGCGCAGGCGATCGCCGAACAGAACGGGGACAGGAACTGACATGAGCGTGAAGACAGTCGCCATCATCGGCTGCGGCATCGGGCGTTCGCATATCGTCGAGGGCTATCAGCCGCACCCGGACAAATTCCGAGTCCAGGCTCTCTGCGACCTCAACGAGGAACGGATGAACGAAGTGGGCGACGAATTCGGGATCGAGCAGCGGACCCGCCACTTCGAGGAACTTCTCGCCGACGATGGAATCGACATCATCGACATCTGCACCCCGCCAGGCATCCATCTCGAACAGGTGCTCGCGGCCCTTGCCGCCGGCAAGCACGTGGTCTGCGAAAAGCCGCTGACCGGATCGCTGAAGGGCGTCGATGCGATCATGGAAGCCGAGAAGCAGGCACGTGGCGTGCTGATGCCGATCTTCCAGTATCGCTACGGCGACGGCATCGAGAAAGCCAAGCGCATCATCGAGGCCGGCATCGCGGGCAAGCCCTATGTCGGCTCGGTCGAGACTTTCTGGCTGCGCACGCCCGAATATTATTCCGTCCCCTGGAGGGGCAAATGGGCGACGGAGCTCGGCGGCGTGCTCGTCACCCACGCGCTGCATCTGCACGATATGATGCTGCATCTTCTCGGCCCGGTGGCGCGCGTGTTCGGCCGGGTCGCGACCCGGGTCAACGACATCGAGGTCGAGGACTGCGCCTCCGCAAGCCTGCTCATGAAGAACGGCGCCTTCGTTTCGCTTTCCTGTACGCTCGGCTCTCAGGAGCAGATCAGCCGGCTGAGGCTGCATTTCGAAAACGTCACCTTCGAGAGCAGCCACGAACCTTATGCGCCGGGTAAGGATCCGTGGAAGATCATCGCGGCAAATGACGAAGTGCAGGCGCGGATAGACGAAGTGACCGGCGACTGGCGTCCGGTCTCGCCGCGCTTCACCACCCAGATGGCGCATTTCCACGATTTCCTGAGCGGCAGAGGACCCCTGCCCGTGACGACGCAGGATGCGCGCCGCGCGCTGGAACTGGTCACCGCGATCTATCAATCCGCCGATACCGGCCGCGAAATAGAGTTGCCGCTCGGGCCGGACAGCCCGAAATATGCCGATTGGCGTGCGAATACCCGATAGAGGGCCGCAGGGAGGAACTTTGACATGGCGACGAGCGTCGTTCTTCAGAAGGTCGAGAAGCGCTACGGCGCGCTCGACGTGATCCACGGCATCGACCTGACCATAGACCCCGGCGAGTTCGCCGTCTTCGTGGGTCCGTCCGGTTGCGGCAAGTCGACGCTGCTCAGAATGATCGCCGGACTGGAGGAGATTTCCGGCGGCACCCTGATGCTCGACAGCGACCGGATGAACGAAGTGGCGCCCGCCAGGCGCGGCATTGCGATGGTGTTCCAGTCCTATGCGCTCTATCCGCACATGTCGGTCTACAAGAACCTCGCTTTCGGCCTCGAAACGGCCGGCTTCAAGAAGGCCGAAATCGAGCCGAAGGTGCGCCGGGCGGCCGAGATCCTGCAGATCGAAAAGCTGCTCGACCGCAAGCCGAAGGCGCTCTCCGGCGGTCAGCGGCAGCGCGTGGCGATCGGCCGCGCGATCGTGCGCGAGCCGCGGATCTTCCTCTTCGACGAGCCGCTTTCCAACCTCGACGCCGAACTCCGCGTGCAGATGCGCGTGGAGATCTCAAGGCTTCATCGGGACCTCGGCAACACCATGATCTATGTGACGCACGATCAGGTGGAGGCCATGACCATGGCCGACAAGATCGTCGTCCTGAATTCCGGCCGGATCGAGCAGGTGGGCGCACCGCTCGATCTCTACAACAATCCCGTCAACCGCTTCGTCGCCGGCTTCATCGGCAGCCCCAAGATGAACTTCCTCAAGGCGCGGATCGCGGACGTCACCGAAAGCGAAACGGCGATCGAGGTCTGCGGCGGAACGATCCGCCTGCCCCGTCGCCTGAACGGTGCGACCCAGGGGCAGGACGTCACATTCGGCATCCGGCCGGAGCATCTTTCCGCGCGCGAGGGCGGTATCGAGCTCGCTTCGGTCAATGTCGAGATCGTCGAGAATCTCGGCGGCGAAACCATGCTCTACGGGATCACGCCGGATCGCCAGCAGCTGACCGTCGCGCTGGAGGGGCAGCAGAAGGTCGAGCGGGGCTCCAATCTCGCCGTCCACTTCGACCCGTCGCGCTGCCACGTCTTCGGCGCCGACGGAAGGGCCATGCGATGAAACTGTTCTACAGCCGCAATCCCAACCCGAGGCTTGCCGTCGCGGTGGCACGCCATCTCGCAGCCGAGGTCGAGTTCGAATTCGCCTCACCCTTCGCGCCGGGACAGGCGGAACGGTTTCGGCCGCTGAACCCCAACCTTTCGCTGCCGATACTCGTGGAGGCCGGAAAAAGCCTTTGGGAGGCCGACGCGATTGCCTGCCGGCTTTCACGCAAGGTGCAATCGGATTTCTGGCGCATGGGCGACGACGAACCCGACATGGTCCGATGGATCAGCTGGGGCAAGGAAAACTTCGTAAGAGCTTGCGACATGGTGCAGTTCGAGCGCGGCACGAAGCAGCGCTATGGGCTCGGCCCGATCGACCAGCAGCTGGTCGAGGAGGGGTTGAGCAGGTTCCGTACGGCAGCGGCGATACTCGACATGGAGCTTTCCGGGCGGATCTGGCTGGTCGGAGACGCCGTATCCCATGCGGATTTCCGAATGGCGAGCTTTCTGCCCTTCAACGATGCCGCCCGACTGCCGCTTGGCGATTATCCCAACATCTGCCGCTGGAATGACCGGCTCCAGGAGATCGATGCCTGGCGCGATCCCTTCAGGGGTCTGGATGCGCCCGAACTGCCGCCGATTCCGGAGCGCTGATCAGACCGCAGACGCCAGCCTCAAATCCGGCGATCGTCGAAGCGGTGGACGGCCACACCCGCCACGGGACTTCTTGCGGCGAAAATGCCGCCGGAGCGGTTTTTCTCGCCGATGCCCGCAGGCCGCAGCGACGTGACGAGAAGCGTCTTCAGGTCCGGTCCGGCGAAGCAGGGCATGGTCGGCGCCGGCACCGGAAAGCGATGCGTCCCGACAAGGCGACCTTCGGGCGAGAAGCGGTTGACGATGCCCGCTGACACGCCGGCGCTCCAGTAATGGGCTTCCGCGTCGGTTGCGGCTCCGTCCGGTCGGCCGCTCGCCTCGTCCAGGCCTGCCAGCCGCCGGCGCCCGGAAAGCGCGCCCGTTGCGGGGTCGAACTGCCAGCGGTCGATCCAGGCGCCGCGCGAATCCGAGTGGAACAGAAGGGCACCGTCGCCGCTCCAGGCGAGGCCGTTGGAGCAGACGATGCCTTCCACCTTGCGTTCCACCGCACCGTCCGGCGAGACGCGGTAGAGCGACGCGACGGGCCGGCGGTCGGGCACATCGTGCATCGTCCCCACCCAGAAGGCGCCGTCCGGTCCGACCTTGCCGTCGTTGAGGCGCGTATCAGCAACCTCCGGCTCGATCGCGGCGATTTCCCTGGTGATCGCGCCGACATCGGGATCGAACAGAACCACGCGATCGCGCTGCGCCAGCACGAGGCGTCCGGAGCGCGCAAGGCCGGCGCTGCAGGCGCCGCCCTCGACGGTCCATTCGACGTGGCCGGCGCCCGAAAGCTCGACGCGATGAAGGGCGCTGCGGCCGATATCGACGAAGAACAGGCAGTTCCGGTGCTCATCGAAAACCGGGCTTTCGGCGACGTCGCAACGCGAATCCAGAAGACACTCAAATGTTAAATCGAAAGACATGTTCGACACCATGGGCCCGGGCCGCTGCCAGAAGAAACGCGCCCAGAGGCGCTTAAACTCCCGTTTTTGAATTCGCTGCCGCCGTTGCCAGCTCTATCATTGCTCTTGCCCTCGCTCAACTTGTAAAATAAAAATACAAGAAACCGGCCGGGAAATCTGCATGAAAACGCCCCTCGTAACCCGCGACCCTGAAGGCCTGCCGCTCGGCGCGGCGCGCCGCGGCAGCGTGTCGCCCGAAGGCGGAGAGCGAGGCCGCAATGGTCGAGCCGGCTACCGGCGAGCGCTTGAAGTGGATCGGAGCATGACCGGATCAGAGATCGCCATGGGAGCCGGTGATACGGGCGCGCGATTCCGTCAGATGGTAGCGCATGTAAAGGCGGGCGAGATCCCGGTTCTGGCCCGAAACGGCGGAGTAGATCTTGCGGTGTTCTTCGAGGACACGGCGGCGGCGGTCATCGGAGCCCTGCCGCGTCAGGCCGAGCGCCATGCGCATCGAGCCGCTGAGAATGTCACGCAGCTCTTCCAGAAGGCGTGGAAAAAGTTCGTTGCCCGCAGCTTCCGCTACCGCGTGGTGAAAGGCGAAGTCCTCTTCCCATCCGGTTTCCCCGCGCGCGAAGGCGCCTTCCAGCGCCGCCAGCGCCTCGCCGATCTGGTTGAGCTGAGCCTTGGTCCGGCGCATCGCGGCAAGCCCCGCGCATTCCGTCTCGAGCGCGAGCCGGGGCTCGAAAGCCCTGAGATAGATCGCGATCTCGGCCGAGGCGGCGAGACTGGTGAGCTTGTCGGACGGACGCGATTTCACGAAGGTGCCGATGCCCTGGCGCGAAACCACGAGGCCGTCGGCCTGCAGCCGCATCAGCGCCTCTCGCACGACCGGACGGGAAACCTGAAAGTCGCGGCAGATATGCGCTTCGGACGGCAGCTTGGCCCCCTCGGCCATCTGGCCGCTGGCGATCTGCTCGAGAATCTGCCCGTAGAGAACATCGGCAAGCCGCTCCCGCCGCGCCGGTTTGAGTTTCAACGTTACGTCGTTCAAGGGTCTGCCTTCACCTGTCATTTTTCTGTACAGGCGCAATCTAGCCGACCCACCCGCAAATGCAAAGGAGGCTGCCGATGACCGGGCGCAAGAAGCCGGAGGAATTTCGAAGCTTTCGCTGGTTCGGCGTCAAGGACCTTCGCGCCTTCGGTCACAGATCCCGCCTTTATCAGATGGGCTACGACCATGCGGAACTCGCAAACAAGCCCGTCATCGCGATCATCAATACCTGGAGCGACATCAATCCGTGCCACGCGCATCTGAGGACTCGGGCGGAGGAGGTCAAGCGCGGCGTCTGGCAGGCGGGCGGCTTCCCGATCGAGCTGCCGGCCATGTCGCTGGCAGAGACCTATGTGAAGCCGACGACGATGCTCTACCGCAACTTCCTGGCGATGGAGGTGGAGGAGCTCATCCGCTCGCATCCGGTCGACGGCGTCGTACTGCTTGCCGGCTGCGACAAGACCACGCCGGGCACGATCATGGGAGCGATCCAGGTCGACCTGCCGACGATCTTCGTGCCGGCCGGGCCGATGCTGCGCGGCAATTATCGCGGCCGGATGCTGGGTTCCGGATCGGACGTCTGGAAATACTGGGCGGAAAAGGAAGCCGGCCGCATCACCGAGAACGAATGGAGCGAAATGGAGCGCGGTATCGCCCGCTCCTTCGGCACCTGCATGACCATGGGCACGGCCTCGACCATGACGGCGCTGGCCGACACGCTGGGGCTTTCCCTGCCCGGCGCCTCCGCCATCCCCGCGGCGGATGCCGGCCATGCGCGAATGGCTGCGCTTTCCGGCGCGCGCATCGTCGAGATGGTCTTCGAGGACCTGAAGCCGTCCGACATCATGACGGCGCAGGCATTCGAGAATGCGCTCGCGGTGCACATGGCGATGGCCGGTTCGACCAATGCGATGATCCATCTTATCGCGATCGCGCGGCGCTGCGGCGTTCCTCTGACGCTCGACGACTTCGACCGCGTATCGGCCCAAGTCCCTGTTCTCTGCAACATCCGGCCGACCGGTGAATTCCTGATGGAGGACTTCTACTATGCCGGCGGTCTGATCGCGCTCTGGAAACAATTGAAGCCGCTCCTGCATACCGGGGAACGCAATGTGATCGGCACGATCGGCGGCGCTCTCGACGAGGCCGAAGTCCATCTGCCGGAGGTGATCCGCCCGCTGAACAGGCCGGTTGCCGCGCGCGGCGGCACGGCAATTCTCAAAGGCAACCTCGCGCCGCAGGGCTGCGTGATGAAGCCCGCGGCCGCCGACCCTGCCCTCCTCGAACACCGCGGTCCGGCCCTCGTCTTCGACGATTACGACGCGATGATGAGAGCGGTGAACGACGAGGATCTCGACGTCACAGCCGACACGGTGATGATCCTGCGCAATGCCGGTCCGGTCGGCGGACCGGGCATGCCGGAATGGGGCATGCTGCCGATCCCGAAGAAGCTCTTGAAAGAGGGCGTGCGCGACATGGTGCGCATTTCCGACGCCCGGATGAGCGGCACCAGCTACGGCGCCTGCATCCTCCACGTGGCGCCGGAGGCCTATGTCGGCGGCCCGCTGGCAGCGGTCCGCAACGGCGACATAATCGCGCTCGACGTCGATCGCCGCACGATCACGCTCGAGGTCGATCAGGCCGAGATCGAACGCCGGCTCGCCGAATGGAGACCGCCGGAGCGCGATTATTCGAGGGGCTATCTGAAGATGCATGCGGAGAATATCCAGCAGGCACCGGAAGGCTGCGACTTCACCTTCCTGCAATCGCCCCATAAGCTGCCCGAACCCGAGATTCATTGATCACCGTGACGACTGGTCATTGGAGCCAAAGTCATCACGATCCGTGCGAAGCAGGTTGTACGCATGACGACGCGACTATTGATAACCGGGGCCGCAGGCGGCCTCGGCCGCTATGCCCGCGAGGGACTGAAGGGCTGCGCCGATGTTCTGCGCCTTTCGGATGTCGCCACGCTTTTTCCCGCCCGAGAGGGGGAGGAAGTCGTGCATTGCGACCTCGCCGAGCGCGAGGCGGTCGACCGACTCGTGCGCGGCTGCGATGCGATCCTGCATCTCGGTGCAATCTCGGTGGAGTCCGACTTCGACGCTCTTCTTCAGGCCAACATCCTCGGCACCTACAATCTCTACGAGGCGGCGCGAAAGGCCGGCGTGAACCGCGTTCTCTTTGCGAGCACCAATCATGTGACCGGCTTCCATCCCGTCGGCGAGACGCTCGACCACCTGTCGCCGCGGCGGCCGGACAGCCTTTACGGCGTGAGCAAGTGCTTCGGCGAGGATCTTTCCCGGCTCTATTTCGACAAATACGGCATGGAAACCGCCTGCCTCAGGATCGGCAGCTGCTTTGCCGAACCCACGAACCGCCGCATGCTCTCCACCTGGCTGAGCCCGCGCGACTTCCTGGCGCTTGTGCGCAGGCTTCTCGATGCCCCGAAAATCGGCCATCTGGTGCTCTACGGCGTCTCCGCCAACCGCGACGTCTGGTGGTCAAACGGGCATGCGGATTTCCTCGGCTGGCGCCCGCAGGACAGCAGCGAACCTTACCGGCACGCGATTGAGGAGCGTGAGGAGGCGCCTTCGGACGGCGTGCGCTATCAGGGCGGGCGTCATGCGGCGGCGAAGTTGCCGGGTTAAGGCAACCGGTCCGCAAGACCACGGTTCTCCATCCCCGCCGCTGCTCGGCATTGCCCTGGCGCAGCACCGCCATAGATTCTGCAGCGGCAGCTTCGGCAGCTCGTTGCGCCGTCGCTATCCGAGCTCTCGCTTCAGGAGGAATCCATGACTTCCCCCAGGACGGCAGGTGACGTTTCCGGCCATGATCCATTATCCGCCAATCCGCTCTCCGCAGATGAACTTCGGCGGATGGACGCCTACTGGCGGGCGTCGAACTATCTCTCCGTCGGCCAGATCTACCTCCTCGACAATCCGCTTCTCAGCGAGCCGCTGAAGCGGGAGCACATCAAGCCGCGGCTTCTCGGCCATTGGGGTACGTCGCCGGGCCTGAACATGCTCTATGTCCACCTGAACCGGGTGATCAAGCGCGACGATCTCGAGATGATGTATGTCATCGGGCCCGGGCATGGCGGGCCCTCGCTCGTCGCCCACGCCTATCTGGAGGGCACCTATAGCGAGGTCTATCCGGACATCAGCGAGGACGCCGAGGGCCTGCGGAAGCTGTTCAAGCAGTTCAGCTTCCCCGGCGGCATCCCGAGCCATGTCGCGCCGGAAACGCCGGGCAGCATTCACGAGGGCGGCGAGCTCGGCTATGCGTTGAGCCATGCCTACGGTGCCGCCTTCGACAATCCGGAGCTGATCGTCGCCTGCGTCGTGGGCGACGGGGAAGCCGAAACGGGTCCGCTCGCGACCGGCTGGCACGGCAACAAGTTCCTGAACCCGGCGCGCGACGGGTGCGTCCTGCCCATCCTGCACCTCAACGGATACAAGATCGCCAATCCCTGCTTTCTCGCACGCATTCCCAGAGAGGAGCTGCAGAAGTTCTTCGAGGGCATGGGCTATGCGCCGCTTTTCGTCGAAGGTCATGACCCCGCAGACGTGCACCAGCAGCTGGCGGGCGCGCTCGATACGGCGCTTGCCGATGTCAGGCGCATTCAGGCCGACGCCCGGGTCAACGGCAATCTGAAACGCCCTGCCTGGCCGATGATCGTCTTCCGCACACCCAAGGGCTGGACCTGCCCGGCCGAGATCGACGGCAAGAAATGCGAGGGTTACTGGCGATCGCATCAGGTGCCGATGGGGGACATGGACAAGCCGGAGCATGTCCGCATCCTCGAAGGCTGGATGAAGAGCTATCGGCCGGAGGAGCTTTTCGACGGTGAAGGGCGGCTGATGGCGGAACTGGCGGAGCTTGCCCCAACGGGCCGCCGCCGGATGAGCGACAATCCGCATGCCAATGGCGGGCTGTTGCTGCGCGACCTGAAGATGCCCGACTTCCGCGATTATGCGGTTTCGGTTCAGAGCCCCGGAACGGCCACGGCCGAGTCGGCCCGCGTGATGGGCAGCTATCTGCGCCACGTGATGAAGCTCAACCTGAAGTCCGGGAACTTCCGCCTGTTCAGTCCGGACGAAAACAATTCGAACCGCTGGCAGGACGTGCTCGAAGTCACGGATCGCTGTTTCATGGCGGACATCTATCCGGAAGACGACCATTTGTCGCCGGACGGGCGGCTGATGGAGGTCCTGAGCGAGCATCAATGCCAGGGCTGGCTCGAAGGCTATCTGCTTACCGGACGCCACGGCTTCTTTTCCTGCTACGAAGCCTTCATTCACATCATCGACTCGATGTTCAACCAGCACGCCAAATGGCTGAAGGTCTGCAACGAAATCCCGTGGCGACGCCCGATCGCTTCCTTGAACTATTTCCTGAGCTCGCATGTCTGGCGCCAGGACCATAACGGCTTCAGCCATCAAGATCCCGGCTTCATCGACCACGTGGTCAACAAGAAGGCGGACATCATCCGCGTCTATCTGCCGCCGGACGCCAATACGCTGCTGTCGGTGACGGACCATTGCCTGAGGAGCCGCAACTACATCAACGTCGTCGTTGCCGGCAAGCAGCCCTCTCCGCAATGGCTAACCATGGACCAGGCGGTGAAGCATTGCACCGAAGGCCTAGGCATCTGGGAATGGGCCAGCAACGACAAAGGCTGCGAGCCGGACGTGGTCATGGCATGCTGCGGCGATGTTCCGACGCTGGAGACGCTTGCCGCAGTGCAATTGCTGCGCGAGCACCTGCCGGAATTGAAGGTGCGGGTGATCAACGTGGTCAATCTGATGAAGCTGCAGCCGTCGGGGGAGCACCCGCACGGCCTGCCGGACCGCGACTTCGACGCCCTGTTCACCAAGGACAAGCCGATCATCTTCGCCTTCCATGGCTATCCCTGGCTGATCCACCGCCTCACCTATCGCCGCACGAACCATGCCAATCTGCATGTCCGCGGCTACAAGGAAGAGGGGACGACGACGACGCCCTTCGACATGGTGGTGCTCAACCATCTGGACCGGTTCCATCTGGTCGAGGACGTCATCGACCGGCTGCCGCAACTCGGCGCCCGCGCCGCATATTTCAAGCAGGCGATCCACGAGCGGCTGATCGACCACAAGCACCATATCGAAAAATACGGCGAGGACATGCCGGCGATCAGTGGCTGGAAATGGGGCGGCGGCAGCGCCGGGACGGCACAGGGAACATCGACCGAAGGCGACAATGTCTGAGAGACGCACTTCCGCGGCCGGACCTACCATCACGAAAGGCCCGCCGAAGCGGGTCTATTTCCGTGTTTCGATCACGGGTCCGATGCAGAGCGTGCCTCTGATGCGATGGGCGGTAATGGCGGGTTGGAGCAAGCCGGTCTCGGCCTCTATCGGCCTCAGCCCATCCGCTCCGACGCGTAGGAACCCGGGCTCGGCGGGAAGACGACGACGCGGTTGCCGTTGATGAAGCAGCGGTGGTGGATATGGGCGTGCACGGCGCGGGCCAGCACCTGGCTTTCGACGTCGCGGCCGATCGAGACGTAGTCCTCGGCTGACTGCGCATGGGTGATGCGGGCGATATCCTGCTCGATGATCGGTCCCTCGTCGAGATCGGCGGTGACGTAATGGGCCGTCGCGCCGATCAGCTTCACGCCGCGCTCATAGGCCTGCTTGTAGGGGTTCGCCCCCTTGAACGAGGGCAGGAAGGAGTGGTGGATGTTGATGATCTTCCCCGACATCTTCTTGCAGAGCGCATCGGAAAGCACCTGCATGTAGCGGGCAAGAACGATCAGCTCGGCGCCGGTCTGCTCGACGACGTCCATCAGCTGGGCTTCGGCCTTGGGCTTGTTCTCCTTCGTCACCTTGATGCAGTGGAAGGGGATGTCGTGGTTGACGACCACCTTCTGGTAGTCGAAGTGGTTGGAGACGACCCCGACGATGTCGATCGGCAAGGCGCCGATCTTCCAGCGGTAGAGAAGATCGTTCAGGCAATGGCCGAAGCGCGACACCATGAGCAACACCTTCATGCGCTCGGACTGTTCGTGGAGCGCCGTCTCCATCTCGAACTTCGAGGCAATCGGTTTCAGCCCTTCCTTGAGAGCCGCAAGGCCAACCCGCTCCTCCGAGATGAAGCTGGTGCGCATGAAGAACTTGCCGGTACCCAGATCGTCGAACTGCGAGCTGTCGGCGATATTGCAGCCCTGCTCGGCCAGATATCCCGATAGCGCCGCAACCACGCCGCGCGTCGACTTGCAGGATACGGTCAGAACGAAATTCTGCATCTTCATTTCTCTCCCCTCGCCGTTGGTAGCGCGCACGGGTGTTGCCGACGCCGCAAATTGCTACCAGAGCAGATCGATGGAATCAATCTTCAGGAATATATATTTCTCCTCAGGCAACTTTTGCTTTCGCAGCTTGGCGGGAAATCGCGCGTAGGCGAAAAGGGATGAGCAGAAGCTTTCCTCAGTCCTCTCCGCGGCCGCGCGGATAGGAAATGATCGACAGATACCGGATCGGCAGCGTGGTCAGTTCTTCCGGCCCGTGCGGCGCGTCGGCGTCGAAGAACAGACTATCCCCCGGAGTCATGCGGTAAAGATTGTTGCCATGCCGGTAAACCACCTCGCCTTCCAGCATGTAGAGGAACTCCAGACCATCGTGTTGAAACGTCGGAAAGACGTCCGAGTCTTCGGTCAGCGTGATGAGATAAGGCTCGACGACGACGCCGGAGGTGTTCGATCCGATATGGCCGAGGAGGTTGTACTGGTGGCCGGCGCGGGTGCCGCGCCGCTCGACGTCGACGCCTTCCCCCGCTTTGACGAACACGGCGCTATGCTCCTCCTCGAAACGGCGGAAGAAGGCGGTGATCGGCACGCCGAGCGCCCGGGACAGCGTCTGCAAAGTCGTGAGCGACGGCGATGTGTTGCCATTCTCGATCTTCGACAGCATGCCGACCGAAATATCGGTGGCGGAGGCGACGTCGGCGACTGTAATGCCGAGCTTCTTGCGGAAGGCACGCACCTCATGACCGATCGCGACTTCCAGCACCTTTTCACGAGTATCGCGGATGGCATGCGGATCCTGAGTGAGCGGCGTGACACGCGCCAATTCTGCCGCCGTCTTGCGCGCGCCGTCGGCGCCCACGGACCCCTTGCCGTTCTTCTTCGAGTTCCGATGTTTTTCCGCGTTTTCCCTGCCCATGCCATCTCGCCTTGTTTTTACTGATAGTAAATATTTCTGGGTCTTCCACAACGCCATAAGCGCGCGGCCGAGGAAGTATTCTGCCCTGAGTAGAAGATCAACTCTCGCTGCAGCCTATGCCTGCTCCGGCGATGTGTTGCGCGTAACGGGGCGTGACCGCGAACACGCTGGAATGCGCCCGCGCGTCCATCAGCCCCCCGCCTCACTGTCGCTCGATCGCCCGGGCCCGGCTCGGTCGGACGGCGTCACTTGACAGTGGTCTCGCTTTGCCTGACATTCCTGTTAGGCAAATATTTTTTCTAAGCAGAAAAAGGCCGGCTCCCGGCACCGAAATTATAAGGAACGAAAAACTACCCGGAGGAAGAACCATTGGAGGAGGAAAGCGAATGGAAGCGACACTAAGCAAGCTTGGCGAGGATGCGAGCTTCAGCCAGCGTATCGATGCAATGCACAGACGTGACCGCGTCTGCCTTACGGCCTTCGTCGTGGTCCTATGGTGCACCCTGCTCTTCGCGCTGTTTACCGTTTGGCCCTACATCGCAACGCCGGCCATCGCCGCCATCCTGACGGTCGCCTGCGGCCTGGTGCTGCTCTTCAACACAGCCGCCATCATTGCCATGCTGCGCCATTACGAAGAAGACAAGCACTTCATCTACAGCCTCGATCTCAAGCATCTCGACGAGATGCGCCCGCAAAGCCGCTAGGAGGTATCATGGCATACGAACCTCCGAAACAGAGCTTTGCAGGCCAGATCTTCGACGTGATCACGTTGCTGGTGCTGACCATCGGAGCCCTCTACATACCGCTCTATCTTGGCCTTGCGGGCGCGGCCAAGGTGCCCAATCCGATCCCCGATCCGACCTGGGAAGCGCTCGGCCAGAACGCCACCGAGCAGCAGCAGTGGGCCGCGCTCGGCATCACCGATCCGGCGGCCGCCAACGACATCATCACCGCGCGCTTCGACTATAGCTTCAGTTGGGCCTCGCTCGTCGTCATGGCCGTGCTGGTCATCGGTTACTTCGTGATGGTGGTCCGGCTTTCCGACAGGGAGTACCGCGAAGTGATCGAAGAACGCTTCGGCACGAAACGACGCTAGGGAGGCGGCGGCCATGTGGGACATACTCGAATACGCGGCCTGGGCGCTTTCGGCGCTGTTCGGCGTGCTGATGCTCGCCGATCTCGTTCGCATCGACACCACGTACGACAACGAACTGCTGATCTCCTCTCGCGAAGGCGAGATCGAGGCGACGGCAGAGCGCCACGAGATCTGAGGGGAGGACGGCAAATGGACGATACTACATCCGCCGTAGCCGAGCCGGACCGGCTGCGCCTGCTGAGGGTGCTCGGGCCTGCGCACGTCTGGGCACTCGGCGTCGGCATCGTGCTCGTCGGCGAATATATGGGCTGGAATTTCTCGGTGGGCAAAGGCGGCATGATCGCCGGCCTGTTGGCCTGCTGGGTGGCCGGCCTGCTCTACACCTGCGTCGCCATGATCGACTCGGAAGTGACTTCGACGGTCGCCGCGGCCGGCGGGCAGTACGCTCAGGCCAAGCACATCGTCGGCCCGCTGATGGCCTTCAATGTCGGCCTCTTCCTTGTGATGGCCTATACCATGCTCGAAGCCGCCAACGCCATCACCGTCGGCTTCCTGCTCGACACCGTGGCCGGAATGCAGGGCCAGGCCGGGCTCAACCAGCAACCCTTCATCGTTCTCGCCATCATGTTCCTGGCGTGGCTCAACTATCGCGGCGTGCTCGCGACCCTGACCTTCAACCTGGTGATCACCGCCATCGCCTTCCTTGCGATCGTGGCGTTGTTCGTATCGGTGCAGTTCGGCGCCTCGGCGGTGCCGCTCGATTTTTCGGCCATCACCTCGGATCCGCTACCCTATGGCTGGGTGGGCATCGTGGCATCGCTGCATTTCGGGCTCTGGTACTATCTCGGTATCGAGGGTACCTGCCAGGCGGCCGAGGAGGTGCGCTCTCCTGCCCGCTCGCTTCCCTACGGCACGATGGCCGGCATCATGACGCTGCTGATCGCGGCCACCATGACCTGGTATATCTGCTCCGGCCTGATGCCGTGGGAATATCTCGGCCAGGCCGGCACGCCTTTGTTCGACGCCGCCCGCGTCACCGGCAGCACCGGACTGATGGTCCTGCTTTTCGTCGGCACGGCATTCGCCACGCTCGCCTCCGCCAACGGCTGCATCAACGACGCTTCCCGCGCCTGGTTCTCGATGAGCCGTGACCGTTATCTGCCAAGCTGGTTCGGTGCCGTCCATCCGGTCTACCGCACGCCCTATCGAGCGATCGTATTCCTGGTCCCGATCGCGCTTATCTTCGCGCTCGGCGCCCCGCTCGACCAGGTCGTGACCTTCTCGATCCTGTCGGGCCTGCTCGGCTACACCTTCATGACCTTCAACATGGTGATGTTCCGAAACAAGTGGCCGCTCGGCAAGATCAAGCGCGGCTACGTGCACCCGTTTCATCCGCTACCCACGGTCGTGCTGCTCATTCTGTGCTCGACCGCCTATTTCGCCGTGTTCCTGGGCTACGGCACGCAGCTCAGCGCGATGATGTGCTTCTACATCGTGGCTTCGCTGTGGTTTCACTTCCGGCGCTACAAGTTCGTACGCCGCGGCGATCAGTTCACGATGCCGTGGCCAAAGCCACAAGGCTATTGATCGGGTCGGGCCGGCGGCGCCTGCGAGCCGCCGGCCTTCAAGGGGCGCGCACTGCCCGCCCTCACGAAACTGTCCGGAGCGCTTCCCGCGCAGAAGCCGGCGACCAAGCCAGGGCGATCGTATGATCACCACAATTGCCTTCTCTGCCTTCGCAATAGCTTCCGGCGTATGGATGAGCGTTCGCGCGGTCCGCGACCACCGGGCCGCCATTACCGAGCGCCGCGGCCTCCTGGACGAAGCGGCGCGGCACTTTCCGGGCGCCCGCATAACCCACGGCGCAGATCATTTTCCGATCCTCGCCGGCAGGCTGGACGACGGGCGGCAGGTACGGGTCGAACTCGTCCCCGACACGCTGGTCTGCCGACGATTGCCGCAACTGTGGCTGAAGCTCACCCTGCTCGAAACCAGCCCCTGTGCCAGGCCGAAGATCGGTGCGCTGGCGCGGCCGACCGGCGCCGAATTCTACTCGCTCGTGCACGAGATGCCGCATCTGTTGATCCCGCCGCCCAGCGACGCCGCCCTCCTGATGCGCGGCGACGGCAATGCTTCGCGTCGGCAGGTCGAACGCGCCGCAGCCATGTTCGGCAAGCTGTTCGCCGATCCCACGCTCAAGGAGGCCGCGATTACTTCACGCGGCGTGCGGCTGGTCCGCCAGGCGGCTCAGGGGCAACGCGGCGCCCATCTGCTGCTGCGGCAGGCGCAGTTTTCAATCACGGCCATTGCGCCCGAGACGATACGCCGGACGATCGCCGAAGCAGAGGCCCTGAGCGGCTCGCTGGCGGACGATGAGCCTGCTTATTCGCTGCCGCCGTCGGCGGGAGCGATTCCAGAAGGTATTCAGCGGTTTTCGGACCGGGAGTGCGCAGTTTCAAAGTGCTGAGGAGGCCGCCGTGGCCAAGCCGATCAATCCCTATCTCGTGCTGATATTGGCCACGATTCTGCCCGGGGCCGGCCATGTCGCCCTGCGCGATGCGGCTCGGGGCCTGGCCTTCGCTTTTTTCGTCGTTTTCTTTTCGGTGATCACCTACATGACGACGCCACCGGACCGCTCCTTCATCGGGCGGCATGCAGGCGGCATTTTCGTCTGGGCCCTGTCGATCCCCGACGCCTACCGCCGTGCGCGCATCCGCACGGTGATGGCCCGGAAGAGCTGAAGTCGACCTGCAGGTGGCGGCCGGGACGTCGGCCGAGGCGTTTCCAAGATCGTTTCCCTGTCCTTCAACAGCGAAACGATCCGGTTCTTTCAAGCTGACGGAAAATCCCTGGCGCTACACGTCCAGCGTGGTCTGGTGCTCCCATTCGGTGAATTGCGAGCAATAGGTGTTCCACTCGCCCTGTTTCAGCTTCAGATAGGCGGCGGAGAACTCGCGTCCCAGGGCCTCCTGCAGCTCCTCGTCCCGATTGTATTCCCGCAATGCGTCGAGCAGGTTCAGCGGAAGCTTCGGCGCGTCGGTTACCTTGTGGCCGTCCTTGTACATGTCGATGTCGTAGTGACGGCCGGGATCGGCCTTGGAGCGAACGCCCGAAAGGCCGGCCGCAATGATGATCGCCTGCAGGAGATAGGGATTGACGGCGCCGTCGGGCAGGCGCAGCTCGAAACGGCCGGGGCCGGGAACGCGCACCATGTGGGTGCGGTTGTTGCCGGTCCAGGTTACCGAATTGGGCGCCCAGGTCGCGCCGGAGATCGTGCGCGGCGCGTTGATGCGCTTGTAGGAGTTGACCGTCGGATTGGTAACCGCGGCGAGCGCGCTTGCATGTTTCATGATGCCGCCCAGGAAGTGGCGTCCCTCGGCTGAAAGGCCGAACTCCGCTTTGCTGTCGGCAAAGGCATTCACCTCGCCTTCCAGATCCCAGACCGAAATGTGGCAATGGCAACCGTTGCCCGTCAGACCCTTGAACGGCTTCGGCATGAAGGTCGCGCGCAGCCCGTGCTTCTCGGCGACCGACTTCACCATGAACTTGAAAAAGGAGTGCTTGTCGGCGGTCCGGAGCGCGTCGTCATACTCCCAGTTCATCTCGAACTGGCCGTTAGCATCCTCATGGTCGTTCTGGTAGGGCTTCCATCCGAGTTCGAGCATGTAGTCGCAGATTTCGGCGATCACGTCGTAGCGGCGCATGATCGCCTGCTGGTCATAGCAAGGCTTTTCCGCCGTATCGAACGTGTCGGAAATCTTCGATCCGTCCGGCGAGATCAGGAAGAACTCCGGTTCGACGCCGGTCTTGACGCGAAGACCTTCCTGGGCGGCCTGAGCGACGAGCTTCTTCAGCACCACGCGCGGTGCCTGTTCCACGGGCGCGTCGTCCATGACGCAGTCTGCCGCCACCCAGGCGACATCCTTCTTCCAGGGGAGTTGGATGGCCGCGGACGCATCCGGGAGAGCGAAGAGATCGGGATGTGCAGGCGTGAGATCGAACCAGGTGGCAAAGCCTGCGAAGCCCGCGCCGCCCTTCTGCATGTCGGCGATCGCCTCTGCGGGAACCAGTTTGGCGCGCTGCCCGCCGAAGAGATCGGTGTAGCTGATCATGAAATATTTGACGCCCTTTTCCCGGGCGAATGTGGAGAGATCCAGTGTCACTTTGTTCCCCTTTTGGATTCCGACACTCAATTTCAAACGAAAGGGCCGCACCCTCTCAAGTGCGGCCCTTAACCCTTTCATTCAAAAGGTACCTTTGCCAGGATACCAGCTCGTTCCCGCAAGCGGCACCTGGGCCATGGCTGCGGCTTCCATCGTCAGCGCGCACAGATCCTCCGGCTCGAGATTGTGGAGGTGGTTCTTGCCGCAGGCACGGGCGATGGTCTGTGCTTCGAGCGTCATCACCTTCAGATAGTTGGCCAGCCGCCGGCCGGCGGCGACCGGGTCGAGGCGCTTCATCAGTTCGGGGTCCTGCGTCGTGATGCCGGCGGGGTCCTTGCCCTCATGCCAGTCGTCATAGGCGCCGGCCGTCGTGCCGAGCTTCTGATATTCTTCTTCCCAGTGGGGGTCGTTGTCGCCGATGGCGACCAGCGCCGCGGTACCGATGGCCACCGCGTCGGCTCCAAGCGCCAGCGCCTTGGCGACGTCCGCGCCGGAGCGGATACCCCCGGACACGACGAGCTGTACCTTGCGGTGCATGCCGAGATCCTGGAGCGCCTGGACGGCCGGCCGAATGCAGGCAAGCGTCGGCATGCCGACATTCTCGATGAAGACGTCCTGCGTCGCCGCGGTCCCACCCTGCATGCCGTCGAGCACGACGACATCCGCACCGGCTTTTACCGCGAGCGCCGTGTCGTAATAGGGCCGCGCACCGCCGACCTTGACGTAGATCGGCTTCTCCCAGTCGGTGATCTCGCGCAATTCGAGAATTTTGATCTCGAGGTCGTCCGGCCCGGTCCAATCGGGATGACGGCAGGCCGAGCGCTGGTCGATGCCCTTCGGCAGGTTGCGCATGTTGGCGACCCTGTCGGAGATCTTCTGGCCGAGCAGCATGCCGCCGCCACCGGGCTTGGCCCCTTGCCCGACCACCACCTCGATCGCATCCGCGCGGCGCAGATCCCTCGGGTTCATGCCGTAACGCGACGGCAGGTACTGATAGACGAGCGTCTGAGAATGACCGCGCTCCTCATCCGTCATACCGCCGTCGCCGGTGGTGGTCGACGTTCCCGAAGCCGTCGCACCGCGTCCGAGTGCTTCCTTGGCGGGGCCGGAAAGCGCTCCGAAGCTCATGCCGGCGATGGTGATCGGAATCTTCAGATGGATCGGCTTCTTCGCGAAGCGCGTTCCCAGAACGACCGAGGTGTCGCACTTCTCGCGATAGCCTTCGAGCGGATAGCGCGAGATCGATGCACCGAGAAAGAGAAGGTCGTCGAAATGCGGAACCTTGCGCTTGGTCCCGGCGCCTCTGATATCATAAATGCCCGTCGCAGCCGCACGGCGGATTTCCGCAAGCGTATAGTCGTCGAAAGTCGCGGACTTGCGCGGCGGGGTATAGGGGTTGTGATAGCTCATACTGGTCCCTGCCTTTAATACGCGTCTGCGTTGTCGATGTTGAAATTGTAGAGCTTGCGGGCCGAGCCGTAACGCTTGAACTCTTCCGGACGGACATCCTTGACATCGGCCTTTTCCAGGAGCTCGGCCAGCTTTTGCAGGTGCTCCGGACGCATCTCCTTCTCGATGCAATCGGCGCCGAGACTCTTGACCGTGCCGCGTACGAAGAGCTTGGCCTCGTAGAGGCTGTCACCCAAGGCATCGCCCGCGTCGCCGAGCACGACGAGGTGGCCCGACTGGCCCATGAAAGCCGACATATGGCCGATATTTCCATGGACGACGATATCGATGCCTTTCATCGAGATGCCGCAGCGCGACGCCGCGTTGCCCTTTATCACGAGCAGGCCGCCGCGGCCGGTCGCGCCCGCATACTGGCTGGCATCGCCCTCGATGACGACTGTGCCGGACATCATGTTTTCCGCGACACCCGGGCCTGCCGAGCCATGGACAGTGACCGTTCCGCCGTCGTTCATGCCGGCGCAATAGTAGCCGACGGAGCCGTTCACATCGACAACGACGGGACCGTCGATCCCGACGGCGACAGCATGGCTTCCGCGCGGATTGGCGACTTCGAAGGACAGATCGTTCGAGCCCTGCTGAATATTATGGAGGGACCTATTGAGTTCACGCAGCGGCGTGGTGGCGAGATCAATAACAGGCATACTTGAAAAATCCTTGGAAAGGGGCCGAAATACCCGTCAGGCGGCCTTCTGATGGTCCCAGAAGTAAACGGTCGCGGGCTCTGGCTCCCAGATGCGCGCGCTCTCGATATCCGGCAGGTTGACCAGCGCCCGGTATTCGGAACCGAATGCGACATAGCGATCCGTTTCAGCCATGACCGCCGGCTTGCACGCGATCGGGTCACGCACGACGCCGAAGCCCGACTTGGTACCGACGACGAAGGTAAAGAAACCGTCGAGGTCGTCGAGCGCGCCGGTCAGGGCCTGTCCGAGATCCTTGCCCTTGGCCATTTCCGCCGTGAGGTACGCGGCGGCGACCTCCGTGTCGTTCTGCGTCTCGAAGGCAATTCCTTCGCGGATCAGTTCCCGGCGCAGATTGTTGTGGTTCGACAACGATCCGTTATGCACGAGGCACTGATCCGACCCGGTGGAAAACGGGTGTGCGCCAAGTGTGGTCACGGCCGATTCCGTAGCCATTCGGGTGTGGCCGATGCCATGCGAACCGCCCATCGAGCGCACATCGAACCGTGCGACGACATCCTTCGGCAGGCCGACTTCCTTGTAGATCTCGACACTGTCGCCGGCACCCATGATCCGTACATCCGGACGGATGGCGGCGAGAACGGCACGGACATCCGCGAGCCTGGCGGCTGCGATCCCAACGACCGCATGGGTGCTCTTGACGGCAACGCGTGCCGGCACGCCTGCTTCGGCGAGGTCCCGTTCAAGGTCTGCGAAGTCAATCTCGGGCTTCGCAGACTGGATCGTCACCTTCGCCTTCCCCTCGGTAGCCGAGCCGTAAATGGCCAGCCCGGCCGAGTCCGGACCACGGTCCGTCATGGTGATCAACATGTCCGAGAGAAGCTCGCCAAGCTGCGGCTCGAGCCTGCTGTCTTTCAGAAACAAACCAACAATGCCGCACATTCGCGTAGTCCCTCCATTCGTGCATGGAACGATGCTAGCACGCAGTCACGGGACCATCAACTGTGGAGAAAATTTTTTTCTTACTAGGCAATATCAGGAGCGTCAGCTCATGAACCGCTGCGGCGGCGCAGGCTTCCCGGTGTCTCCGAAAACAGGCGTTTGAACGCATTCGAAAAATGTGCGGGGCTCGAAAAACCCGTGGCGTAGGCGATCTCCGGGATGGAGAGCGGGCTCTGCTGCAGGAGCCGGCGGGCGTGCCGCAGCCGGATCTCCCGGTAGGTGTCGAGAAAACCGGCACCGCGATGCTCCCTGAAAAGCCGGTCGAGATGGCGCGGGCTCACCCCGGCCAGGCGCGCCATGGCGGTCCGGTCGAGCGGCCGTTCGATCGCCGTTTCCATCTTCTCGAGAACCGCAAGCAGGGCGGGATGATTGGTACCGAACCGCTCCGCGGCCGAACCGCGCTGCGGCGCCGCCGGCTCGGCGACGGCCGCGTGCAGATACCAGTCGCTGACCCGGCGGGCAAAGTCGGTTCCCAGGCGTTCGGCGATCATCGCATGCATCATGTCGAGCGGCGCCACCCCGCCGCCGCAGGTGGCAATTCCACCGTCCAGCACGAAGCGCGCATGTCTCGGGTTGAGATGGGGAAATGCTTCCTTCAGCGCAGGCGCGTGCTCCCAGTGAATGGTGAAGTCGCGGTTGTCGAGCAGTCCCGCGGCGGCAAGCACGAAGGCTCCGCTCGATATGCCGCCGACGCGAATACCGAGGCGCGAGAGACGCCGGAGCGTCGTGTGGGACGCGGGCGTATCCGCCCAGTCGGTCGGCTCGCCGCCCGCGCAAACGAAGACGGTATGGCAGGCTTCCGCTTCACTCTCCAGATCCGCACAGCCGACCGACAGCCCGGAAGATGAAGAGACGGTCCCTCCTCCCTGCGCGAGCGGGACGATCTGGTAGAGCGGCCGGCCGGCAAGAAGATTGGCCGCACGCAGGGGCTCCGTCGCCGATGCGTAGCTCATCAGCGCAAAATTGCGCACCAGCAAAAAACCGATCCTCTGCACGTTCTTGCTGTCGGAAGATGCTGCCATGACCGATTCCTACATCGGCAGGTCCCAAAATTGCAAGTCTTCGGAGGATCGGGATGTTAACCTGCCCCCTTGGATTACTTATGGGGCGGCATCCATGCGCTACTCAGCACTTTCCATCCTCCTGAACGGCCTGCGCGGCAACCGGAACTGGACGCCGGCATGGCGCCAGCCCGACCCGAAGCCCCATTACGACGTGATCATCGTCGGCGGCGGTGGCCATGGCCTGGCGACGGCCTACTATCTCGCAAAGGAATTCGGCATCGCCAATGTCGCGGTGCTGGAAAAGAACTATATCGGTTCGGGCAATGTCGGCCGCAACACGACCATTATCCGCTCGAACTACCTGCTCCCCGGCAACAATCCGTTCTACGAGCTCTCCATGAAGCTCTGGGAGGGGCTGGAGCAGGATTTCAACTTCAATGCCATGGTCTCGCAGCGTGGCGTTCTCAACCTCTTCCATTCCGACGCTCAGCGCGACGCCTATACGCGGCGCGGCAATGCGATGCGGCTGCACGGGGTGGACGCCGACCTTCTCGACCGGGCGGCCGTGCGCAAGATGCTGCCCTTCCTCGATTTCGACAATGCCCGCTTCCCCATTCAGGGCGGGCTCCTGCAGCGCCGCGGCGGCACCGTGCGTCACGATGCCGTCGCCTGGGGCTATGCCCGCGGCGCAGACAGCCGCGGCGTCGACATCATCCAGAATTGCGAAGTGACCGGGATCAGGCGGGAAAACGGGCGCGTCACCGGCGTCGAGACCAACCGCGGCTTCGTCGGCTGTGGAAAGCTGGCGCTGGCGGCGGCCGGCAATTCCTCGCAGGTCGCCGAAATGGCCGGATTGCGCCTGCCGTTGGAGAGCCACGTGCTTCAGGCCTTCGTATCGGAAGGCCTGAAGCCGTTCATCGACGGCGTGGTCACGTTCGGAGCCGGGCATTTCTACGTTTCGCAATCGGACAAGGGCGGCCTGGTCTTCGGTGGCGATATCGACGGCTACAATTCCTATGCCCAGCGCGGCAACCTCGCGACCGTGGAACACGTGGCGGAAGCCGGCAAGGCGATGATCCCGGCATTGTCCCGTGTGCGCGTGCTGCGGTCCTGGGGCGGCATCATGGATATGAGCATGGACGGCTCGCCGATCATCGACCGCACCCCGATAGACAATCTCTATCTGAATGCCGGCTGGTGCTATGGAGGGTTCAAGGCCACTCCCGCCTCGGGATTCTGCTTCGCCCACCTTCTCGCCCGGGGCGCGCCACAAAAGACCGCCGCAGCTTTTCGTCTCGACCGTTTCGAGCGCGGCTTCCTCATCGACGAAAAGGGACAGGGCGCTCAGCCCAACCTTCACTGATTTCGCGCACCAAGGAACATCCGAAATGGCAAGCCTCGTGCCCTGCCCGAATTGCGGGCGAAGACCCAAGGAAGAATTCACCATCAAGGGCGCGGCCCTGTCGCGACCGGCGGCTGACGCGGATTCGGCCGATTGGTTCGACTACGTCTACCTGCGCGACAACCCGCGCGGCGCCTACGAGGAATACTGGCACCACACGTCCGGGTGCCGCCGCTGGCTCGTCGTTGCCCGGGACACCGTGACGCATGAGATTGCGGCGTGCGACGATGCGGCCGACCGCTCTCGATCGGAGGCGCGCAAATGAGCTCCTACCGTTTGCCGAAACGCGGTCTCGTCGACCGCAACGCCCCGCTCTCCTTTACCTTCGACGGTCGCCCCCTGCGGGGCCTCGAAGGCGACACGCTCGCTTCGGCATTGCTTGCGAACGGGCGGATGCTCGTCGGCCGCAGCTTCAAATACCACCGGCCCCGCGGGATCCTGACGGCGGGGGCCGCCGAACCGAACGCGCTGGTCACGGTTGGCCGCGGCGGCCGCGCCGAGCCGAACACGCGCGCCACCATGCAGGAGCTCTACGAGGGCCTCGAGGCGCGGAGCCAGAACCGCTGGCCCTCGCTCGACTTCGATATCGGTGCGCTGAACGGTCTACTGTCACCCTTCCTCGGTGCCGGCTTCTACTACAAGACTTTCATGTGGCCGGCGCCGCTCTGGGAGAAGCTCTACGAACCGGTCATCCGCAAGGCTGCCGGCCTCGGCAAGGCTAGCTACGAAGCGGATCCCGACGCCTATGAGAAGAGCTGGGCGCATTGCGACCTGCTGGTCATCGGCGCCGGCCCGACGGGGCTGGCCGCGGCACTTACCGCCGGCCGGGCCGGCGCGCGGGTCATTCTCGTCGACGAGGGCTCGCGGCCCGGCGGCTCGCTCCTGTCCGATACCGCGATGATCGGCGGCAGGGCGGCGACTGATTTCGCCCGGGACGCAAGCGACGAATTGCGGTCGATGCCGAATGTCCGGGTCCTGATGCGGACGACCGCCTTCGGCTGGTATGACGGCAACGTCTTCGGCGCGGTCGAGCGCGTGCAGAAGCATGTGCGGGATCCCGCCAGCCATCTGCCCGTCGAGAGGCTGTGGCGGATCGTTGCCGGAAAGGCTCTGCTTGCGACAGGTGCCGAAGAGCGCCCGCTCGTCTTCGGCGGCAACGATCGGCCGGGCGTGATGATGGCAGGCGCGATGCGCGCCTATCTCAACCGTTACGGCGTCGCCCCGGGCCGGGCGACCGCCATCTTCACCACCAACGACAGCGGCTATGCGCTCGCGCAGGACCTCGAAGCCGCAGGCGTCGACGTTGTCGCCATCGTCGACAGCCGCCCTGCGGCCGGCGTCGACTATCGCGGCAAAGCGCGCCTCGTCCGGGAAGCGGTCGTGTGCGGCACCAAGGGCGGCAAGGCGATCTCGGCGATCGACGTTCATCGAGGCGGTCGAACGGAAACGATCGCGGTCGATGCGCTCGCCATGGCGGGCGGCTTCGACCCGGTCATCCACCTTGCCTGCCACCGGGGCGGCAAGCCGGTCTGGTCTGCGGAAAAGGCGGCGTTTCTCGCGCCCGGGAGCTTGAAGGGGCTCGAGGCTGCGGGCGGTGCAGCAGCGACGACGGGCCTCGCCGCCTGCCTCGGGGAAGGCGCGGCACGAGCTGAAGCCATCGTCAAGGAGCTCGGTCTGTCCTGCCCGCCGGTCGCCCTTCCCATGGTCGAGGGCGACGAAGGCAGACATTCCCCTGCCCCGCTGTGGTCGATCCCCGGGGTCAAGGACAAGGCCTTCGTCGATTTCCAGAACGACGTGCATCTCAGGGATATCGGTCTGGCCGTCCGCGAGGGTTACAGCCATGTCGAACTTGCCAAGCGCTACACCACCACCGGCATGGCCACGGACCAGGGCAAGCTGTCGAACGTCAATGCGATCGGGTTGATCGCCAAGGCACGCGGCGTCTCGCCCGCCGAGGTCGGGACGACGACCTTCCGCCCTTTCTATACGCCGGTATCCTTCGGTGCGCTGACCGGCGCGCATACGGGCCATCATTTCCAGCCGGTCCGCAAGTCGCCGCTTCATGATTGGGCAAAGAAACATGGTGCCGTCTTCGTCGAGACGGGTCTCTGGTATCGATCCTCCTGGTTCCCGCTGAACGGTGAGCGGACCTGGCGGGAGAGCGTCGAGCGAGAGGTCCTGAACGTACGGAAGAATGCCGGACTCTGTGACGTCTCGATGCTCGGCAAGATCGAGATAACAGGAAGCGACGCCGCCGAATTTCTCAATCGCGTATACTGCAACGCCTTCCTCAAACTGCCCGTCGGAAAGGCGCGTTACGGGCTCATGCTGCGCGAGGACGGCTTCATCTACGACGACGGCACGACGAGCCGACTCGAGGAGAACCGCTTTTTCATGACGACCACCACCGCCTATGCGGCCGGCGTCATGAACCACCTCGAATTCTGCGCGCAGGTGCTCTGGCCGGAACTGGACGTGCGTCTTGCCTCCATCACCGACCAGTGGGCGCAAATGGCGATTGCCGGTCCGAAAGCACGCATGATCCTGCAGAAGATCGTCGACGAGGATATATCCGACGCGGCGTTCCCGTATCTTGCAGCGAAGGAGGTTTCGCTGTCTGGCGGCGCCCTTCACGGCTGCCTCTTTCGGATTTCCTTCTCCGGCGAGCTCGCCTACGAACTTGCGGTTCCGGCCGGCTACGGGGAAAGCGTCGCCGATGCACTCCTGGAAGCGGGGAAGGATCACGGCATCATGCCTTACGGCGTCGAGACGCTCAGCGTTCTGCGCATCGAAAAGGGCCATGTGACGCACAACGAGATCAACGGTACCGTCGTGCCGGCCGATCTGGGCTTCGGGAAAATGGTTTCGGCCAGCAAACCGGATTTCGTCGGCAAGGCGATGCTTCAGCGGGAGGGGCTGACTGCGCCCGACCGGCCGCAGCTGGTGGGCGTCGTGCCGCTCGATCCGCAGCAGTCGTTCCGCAGCGGCTCGCACATTCTCGCCAAGGGGGCGGCAGCCACCCTCGAAAACGACGAGGGCTATGTCACCTCGAGCGCCTATTCTCCGCATGTCGGATCCACCATCGCGCTGGCGCTCGTCAAGAACGGCCGCAACCGTCACGGCGAAGAGGTGCTGGTCTGGAGCGGCCTTCACGGAGAATCCACGCCTGCACGTCTCTGCAATCCGGTTTTCTTCGACCCTCAGAACGAGAGGCTCCATGTCTGAATTCCGTCCAACCCTTCGCCCGGCGCTCGGCAGCAAGCAGACGGTCGCTTTCGCCGATTTCAGGCTCTCGCCACTTCCGGAAGGCACGATCATCCATGTTCTCGCCCGGCCGGGTCAGGAGGACATCGTGCCCTTTCTCGGCAGGTTCACCGACGCGGCTCCGCACGCTTTGCGCCCGGTTTCGCCCGACCAGTGGTTCATCATCAGCGACGCACCTATCCCGCATCAGGAAATGAAGAGCCTCTTTGCCGCCCTCGAACCGCGCGCCACCGGTGTCGATCAGAGCCACGGCCGCGTCCGCATCCGGATCGAGGGAAAGATGGCGCATCGCGCGCTTTCGAAAGGCACGGCGCTCGACCTCGATCCGTCCGCGTTCCCGATCGGGCAGTCCGCGGTGACGCTGATCGGCCATATCGCGGCCCATGTCACCCGCGTCGGAGCGGAAACCTTCGAGATCATCGTGCTGCGCGGCTTTGCAGAAAGTCTTTGGGACGACCTTGCCCGAATGGGCCTGGAATTTGGCTGAACCGCACTGTCGGATGGCGAATATGACGACGATCATCGACGGCATGGCCGTAGCGGCTTCCATCAACGGCGCGATAAGAGACGCAAATGCCGAGCTGCAGCAGCAGACGGGCAAGAAAACCGTCGATCAATAGGAAGGGATCACGGCGCACGTGAAGTGAAAGAGGATATTCTCTAGATATACATGCCCAGGCAGAGAATCGAAACGGCCAGCATCGGCAGCCGTCGACTCTTCACGCGAAACATGGGGGCGATTGCAAGGGCTGCGAGAGAGGCGACCGCTGCGGAAAGAACGCTTCCGGCAGAGAGATACAGACCCAGTGCTCCGACAAAAACCGCGGCTCCGACAGTCGTCTCGGCCGCGGATTCCCAGTTAACGGATTCAGTGCGAAAAGCGGAAAGAAACGCAGGGCCGCTCAAGCCTAGAGCGAGCCAAATCAGCACAGGGGAGGAGAAGCCGAAGAAATCCAAGTTGCACCTGTACCGACTGTGGTCGTGTTGGGGCAGCAATTTACGTGCCAACTTCCAGCCTCACCTGGCATGGGCCGCAGCAGCGAATGAAATCGCGCGATGCAATAGCGACCGCTACGCCGAGGCACTTCCCTCGGTCCGCGTCACCGCGCCCGGTCACACCGGCCCATTTCCGAAATGTCGCTGGGACCACACAGAAATCCGTCCGTGCTATTGCTTCGCCCTTTTTATAGGCACATAAGCTTCGAAAAATAAGCAACTGCATCCGACGCCCCCAAATGATTGTCCCCCCTCCGCCACACGAAGTTCGAAAGTCCGGCCGTTTGCCGAGATTCAAGCTGTTCTCGCCGATTCTGGCGGGTGCAACGCTGAAAGAGCGCTTGATCGGCTGTATCGGAGCGTTGATCGGGATTTGTGTCACCGGCCTGGTTTGCGGGCTCGTTTTTGGGGACGACCCCCAGCTGCCGCTGATCGTTGCGCCCATCGGCGCCTCTGCCGTCTTGCTCTTTGCCGTGCCGGCCAGTCCGCTTGCGCAGCCTTGGTCGATCATCGGCGGGAACACGATTTCCGCCCTGATCGGCGTCTCCGTGACCTATATCGTGACGGACCAGATGCTTGCCATCGGCCTCGCAGTCGCTCTGGCGATACTTGCAATGTCGCTGACGCGATCGCTTCATCCGCCAGGAGGCGCCGCCGCGCTGACGGCTGTCATCGGTGGAGCCGCGGTCGCACGCTCAGGTTTTTGGTTCCCGTTCATACCCGTTGCGATCAACTCCCTGATCCTCGTCGGATTGGGCATTCTGTTTCATAGGCTGGCGCGCCGCCAATATCCTCATCGGCCCGGAATTGCGCCGGTGAATACACATGCGACGGCGGATCCTCCACCTGCGCTTCGTGTCGGCTTCAATTCCGAGGACATAGACTCGGCAATAGCGCGGTTGAATGAAACACTCGATATCAGCCGGGAAGACATCGATGCCCTCTTGAGGGAAGTCGAACTGCAGGCCCTCGTCCGACAGAGGGGAGAGTTGACTTGTGCCGACATCATGTCCCGCGACGTCGTAACCGTGCCCGACGACACGACCCCTGACCATGCACGATACCTGTTGTTGAAGCACGACATCCGTACACTTCCAGTGCTTGACGAGAACGAGAAGCTTCAGGGTACGGTGGGCCTGCGGGAGCTCGCCGGCAAAGAGCCCGGCAGCAAACTGCCGATAAGCGCGGCAGCTACCGCCAGGCCATCCGACCCTGCGATAGGCCTGCTCCCCCGCCTGACGGACGGGGCGACACACGCCGTCGTCATTCTCGACGACGGCGGCAAGGTTGTGGGCATCATATCCCAGACCGACCTGCTCGCGACTCTGGCCAAAAGTCTCTCGCATAATGGCCTGTCCGAAATAATGCAGGGCAACGGGCAGGGTATCTGAGGCGTCGAGCCGTGGATATTATATGCAGAATCAAGTCGTCCGGGCACCCTAGATGCGTGTTTTGGGCGCCGGTGCTCGGTCCGAGTCACCCGAATTGGGTTCCCCCTTTGGCTCGATTAGAAGAACCTTGACCTCCGTCTCTGCCCGGGGACGATGTACAACCCCTTTCGGAACCACGAACAGCTCGCCAGCTCTGACCACCTGAGAGGGTTTCCCTTCGATATCCATGATCATTTCGCCCTCGAGGACGTAGAAGAAATCGTCCGTGGTCTCATGCTTGTGAAATGGGTATTCCCCTTTAAACTTTGACGACCATGACATCGTTCTCGTTGTAATCGGACACGACGTGCGGATCCCAATGGCTCGAAAACAGAGCCAGCTTCTCGGAAATATTGATTGGTTTCATCGGATATCCTTTCGGCTGTTCGCCGCAACTATCGGTGAAGGTGATTTGATCCGACGCGAGTTCTCCGACCCGCTTCAGACGCCGGCACTGGATGCGGCGGCCCTCAATCCCGCCCGAATGCGATCCAGCATAGACCGATCTGCCTTAGCTGAGGAAACGAGATAAGCGGGGTAGGCAAATTCCGGACTGTTGGGAACGAGCTCGAGACTGCCGTCCACAAGGTAGGGCCGAACGAAGCCCTGCCGGAAATATCCGGATCCGCCGGCTGCCAGAATGTAGTCGAGAGCAAGCGGCCCATAACTGATCGCCACCACCGGACTCGGACCGCCCGGAAAAGCCGCCCTATAGCTGCCGGCAAAATCCTCTCCCCAATCGATGCCAACGAGGTCTTCCGGTCCGGACGGCTGCGGCATGGCCGTCGTGCGGACGAGAACGAGCTTTTCCTCGAAAAGCAGCTCCGCAAGCGTGCCTGGACGATTTGGCGCTCCATAAAGGACCGCCGCATCAAGTGAACCGTCCTGCACGAGTTCCATCAGCCGCTCGGATCTGTCGATCGAGGTTCGAATGGCCACGCTGGGGCATTCGCGGCGCATCCACAAAAGCCAATGCTTCAAGAGTGGATCCCACAGACTGAGCTCCGCACCGATCGTCACCATGGCCTCGCGCCCCGGGGGCAAAGCGACCGTGGTTCGCGCCGCCTCCCATACTTGCACCAGGCTCGTTGCAAAACGGAAAAACTGCTCTCCGGCGGAGGTCAGCCTGGCACCGGCCTTGTTCCGAATGAACATGGGCCTGTCGAGTTGTTCCTCGAGTACGCGAATTCGCGCACTGACCGCGGTCTGCGAGATGTTCAGATTGGCAGCGGCATTCACGAAACTTCCTGTCTTGACCACCTCGAGGAACGTACGCGCAATGCTGATGTCCATCTTCGCCCCGCGCAAATGGCGTCGCCACGTCAGCCTGCCTGCCGGTGGCACGCATTCATCAAAATAAACGCAGAATATTTGCGGTTAACCAGCAATTCAATTCGTTTGTCAGCGGAATTCGCGGTTGCCATCCTGGTGCGCGTGCCTCGGTCGATCCCGGCCAGCCACGCTGCTTTGATGATCTGAATGAAGGGCGTTACTCCCGATGCTCGAGCGAAAATCCAGCTCTGACAGAGCCGAAACCCCGGCCGCAGCCCACGCGGTCGCGACCGACCCGCATTCGGCTCCCCTGGTGCCGCCGCTATACTTGTCCAAAACCAGCACATTGACGATCTTCTGGAAGGACTTGACCTTGGATTGGCGCCTGTTGAGCGAAGATCGATTGAGGAGGTAGACAGGGATGGACATCGACGATGATATTCCGCCGAGTTTTGCGTCGCCACCCTGCTTGATGCACGAACTCGACCCGGCCTATGCGGGCCCGTCATCCGACCGGTCGATCTGTGCCGATGTCAGGCGGTGGCGGACAAGCGAACGGGCTCGCCTCATCGCGCAACGCCTGGCCATATCTCCCGACCTTCGGGCCGCTTGCGAAGCGCAGATCGTCTGCCGTCTGCTTGCCGAAATCGGACCCGTGCGCGGCCGTGTGGTCAGCGTCTACTGGCCGTTTCGGGGTGAGCCCGATCTCAGACCGCTGATGCGGCAAATAGCCGATGACGGCGGCCGATGTGCGCTCCCGGTCGTGGTCGAAAAAGGACAGCCTCTGGAGTTTCGCCTCTGGCGACCAGGCGACAAACTCGTCCGCGGGATCTGGAACATACCCGTCCCGGCCAGGCCTGTTTCATGCACCCCCGATATCATCGTCGCCCCGGTCGTGGGCTTTGATCCGTCGTGCTATCGGCTTGGTTATGGCGGGGGCTATTACGACCGGACACTGGCGGCAATGGCGGCGACGCGCCGCGTGCTGGGCGTTGGTTTCGCACAGTCGAGGATAAGGACTATTTATCCTCAGGCACATGACATCCGGATGGACGCCGTGGTGACCGAAACGGCCACCGATCATGCTAGCGTGCGTTGAATTCCGATTGGGCAGCGGGATCGAATCGAGAACGTGGCGCCTTGGCAAAAATTGTTCTAGCTTTCTCCGCGGGCTTGGGTCGACTTGTGAACGGCTGCGGATCGGGTGTCGCGATGGACGAGCAACGACGGAGCTACCGGCAACGGCTCATTGCGCTGGCCGCCGCCAGTATCGGCACTCTGGCGGCCAGTGCGATCTCCTACGGAGCGGCGATCTATCGCGCCGCCAATCCCGAACCCCTGCGCGCCGCCGGGCCGGGCGAGACGGTCGATACCGGGCGATGGCATGTGACGATCGCCGGAGCCCGCGTGAGCGATGTCCCCCCTTCCGGCAGGAGACCGCCCGAGCCGAAAACTTTCCTGCTTGTCGATTTCGAGGCCGGCAACCGCTCGGCGGCGACCGCCCACCTGCCGGCGAAACTGCTCACCTTTGCCGGCCTGGAGGCGAAACTTGCTTCCCCCACCTTCTATTTGACACGGGACAAGGCGTTCAGCCCCGGCCTGCACCCGGGCATGCCGGAGAGTTTGACCGCCGTATGGGAATGGCCGGCGGGGGAAATGCCGCCGCGTGAGCTGGACCTGCTGATCGGGAGCCAGATCTACAAGAAACGCGACAATCTCTATGGCGCCTCCAACTGGTTCGACCGTGATCCGGTGGCGGTGGTGTCCCTGACTGTTGAGCAGGAAGCGGCGAGGGCAAAACAATGACGGCCCTCGCAAATATCGTCGCCTTGCTCCTGGCGACGGCGGCGCTCTACGGCATGCAGCACTCGACGCCCTCCTACAGCGAAATCCTGTCGCCCGTGGCGGTGCCGGCCGCGCAGGGAAAACCGGCGCAGGCCGAACGCTTCGTCTTCGGAGTCGCCAAGGTGCATCTCGCCCGCCAACTGGTCGCTTCGCATTTCGGCGAGCCGCGTACCTACACCACCTCCGGAAAATGGCTTGTCGTCGAAGCGGCGGCGAAGGCGCAAGACCGATCGATATCGCTGACCTCGGCTGCGTGGCGCGGCCCTTCCGGCCTGCGCTTTGCCATGAGCACGCGCATCGGCAGCTCGCTCGGGCTTTTGGGTGCCGAGCGCCTGGAGCCCGGCATTCCACGCCCGGTTCTGCTGATATTCGAGCTGCCCGAGGACCAGATCGAGGGGGGTACACTGCTGGTCGCCGAGACCGCGCTGACTCCCCTGTCCGAGCAGGTGGAGATCGCCATGGACAGCGTGCCGCCGGAAAGCAGACACGAGTCCCTCACCCTTGCACGCGGCGGCCGCATCATGCCCTGGTCGCTGGAGTTTCAGCAATGAGCGCACGGGCTTCGTCACGGGAGAGAACGAGCTACTGGATCAGCCTCGTTTCGCTGCTCGCCGCCGTGCCGCTCGCGGTCCTCGTCGGATCCCGGGGCGAATTCGCCGCATGGCTGCAACGCCGCATGCAGCCACCTGTGACCGTCGAGCGCGACGGCAGCGGGCAAGTCGCCGGCGGCAGCTGGCGGCTCACATCGCTGCGCCGGCTGCCGGGAACCTTGCCGGACACGAGCCTCATGCTGGCGGAAATCGACGTCTCGGTCCAGGCAGCGGACGTCCTGAAGCAGGCCTTGCCCTGCGCGCTCTCGCTGACGGATGGCGCTGGCCGCCGCTGGGACCCGCTGCCGCTGCCCGGCCGTCTTTTACGCGAGGCCGATCCCGAGATTGCCGACAGGCCGCAATGCACGACGCTGACGATCGGTAAGGCCGGCGAGGCGTCGCTTCGCGTCGTCGAACGCTTTCTCGTGCCGCGGCAGGCGGACGGGTTCACCCTGTCGCTTGCCCTGACCGGCTCGCCGCCGATTGTCTTGAAATAACGCTTGTCCGGTGACCAGCAGCCTGCGGGACGCCGGCTTCGCCGGATCGGGACACTGCGTATTCCAACATGGCGGCCAGCAGGGCGATCCGCACCGGACCGAAAAGGATTCCGCCGTCGAGTTCGGTCGGACTGCCGACGAGAACGGCCAGGACGTCGCCTATCCGCTGCCAGGTTTCGAGGTCGTGCGGGCCGAGATGACGGGTTGCGCCGTACCACGCCCAGGCGGGGAGCCAGCTGGTGGCGCGGTAAAGCACCACGAAGGCGAGCAACGTCCCGAGACCGGCGCCGAGCACCGTGCGCAGGCAGGCCCAGACCGGCCGGTAGCGGGTCCGATAGCCTCCGAGGAAGTGGGCGGCGAAATCGGCCAGCCATTTGCGCAGCGTGGTGGCGCGAGCGGGCGGCGACGGAGCGGCGACGGGTTTTGCCGAAACGTCGTAGCCATAGATGATGGCAGCCATTACGAGCCAGACGAGCGGCAGGAGGGCGTAGAAGAACAGTTCCTGCGCCTGCGTGACGAGTCCAGGCTCCTGGAACTCCACCGCAGTGCCGCCCGCTGCCGCGTGTGCTTCCATGGAAAATCCGACGATGCCGGCTTCCACCGCATCGAGAAACGCGCCGGCGCCGAGCCAGCTTATGAAGTCGTCCTTCCATCTGTCCAGCGCATAGAGCCCGATGAAGATCCAGCTCGCGTCCGCCGCCACGATAACGAAACGCAGCCACGGCGACTGCAGGCGCCAGTTGGCGCGCTTGGCAAGCCATCGCACGAACCAGCAGGCGAGGATCGCCGCAATCAGGCTGCGCGAGCGCAGGAGCTCGAAAATCTGTAACCGTTCTCCCAGTGCCACCCGATCCAGGGCGAGACGCGAATACTCGCGCACCGTGTCGCCCAGGAAACCCCACGCGGCGTAATAGGCGAAGAACGGCAAGATGGCTGCGGAGGCAATCACCAGAAGGCGATTCAACTGCCGTTCCTGCTTTGTCGAGCCGGCAGCTGGCGCCACGCCGCGCAACGCGGCGAGCACCGACAGGCCGGGACGCAGGATCGCGAACATCGCAATGACCACCAGCAGCTTGACGAGGACGACAAGCGACAGCGTTACCATTCCGCCAAGGGGGGTTTTCAGGCCGACGCCGACCGCAGCCTCGAGGAGCAGGACACGCGCGATATATCCGAGCGTCGCGGCAAGCAGAAGCTGCGGCCAGAAACGTGCAAGGAGGCGCGCCGTCAATGCCGCCAGTCCGCCGATATCCTTGAGCATCCCCATGCCCCGAACCTAACCATAACCTTCCGGGCGCTCAACCGGGCAAATAGATGGAAAATGGCGGTCCGCGGGGCTGCGCTACGGAAGGATTGAACGCCCCGTATTGCTCCGCTGAACGCGACACTGCAAGACGGCCGCATCGGCGCTGGGGAGCCCCCAACGCAAAAAGGCCCGCTGATGCGGGCCTTTTCGTGTGTACGTGCATGTGTATGTGTTTGGTTGCGGGGGCAGGATTTGAACCTGCGGCCTTCAGGTTATGAGCCTGACGAGCTACCGGGCTGCTCC